>JBFYWB010000076.1:0-11467 GCA_041299015.1 Deltaproteobacteria bacterium | reverse complement strand
CTAAAGCGCTACAACCTGGGTTGTGGTTCGGGTTGCCGGGACCCCCGGTTGCCGTGTACTAAAAGGGATCGGTCATCCTACAAAAAAAATTGTTGATACAACTTATGTTGTAGCCCGATGGGGGGCGAGAATGGCGGAAGGCGGCGGCTTCGAGACGGTTGGTGCACGGTTGGGGAGGTCAGGGCCTACCGCGCGTCGGTTTTCTTCTTCAGGCGTTTGCTCAACGCCTGTTGAGAAATGCCCAGCAGGCCGGCGGCGACGGATTGATTGCCGCCGGAACGCTGCAACGCTTCGGCAATCAACAGGTCGGTGGCCTGTTTGATGGTCGGCAGGTTTTCCGAGAAGCTCATCAGCGGCGCTCCCGGTGCCGGCGTTTGGTTGGAGGGTTGCGGAACACTGTTCTCGCGTGACTGATACAACCGAATATGCGCTTTGAACACGTCGAGCGACAGCACCCCCGACTTGTGCCGGCTGACCGCATCGAAAATCAGGGTTTGCAACTCCCGTACGTTGCCTGGAAAGGGGTATGTGCTGAGCAATGCGGTGAGTTCGTTCGGCACGACCGGTTTTTTCTTCTCCAGCGTCCGGGCGGCTTCGACCAGGAAGTGCTCGAACAGCAGCGGGATATCATCCGTGCGTTCCCGCAGCGGGGGAATGTAGATGCGGTGGGTGCGCAGCCGGTAGCTTAAATCCTTGCGGAAAAGTCCGGCTCTCTGGCGCTCCCATAGATCGACGTTGGATGAAGCCACGATGCGCACATCGGTGCGCTTGGCATCATCCCGCCCCAGGGGGAAATACTCGCCTTCCTGTAGCAGCCGAAGGAGTTTTACCTGGGAGGCCATGCTCAGATCACCGATTTCATCCAGAAAAAGGGTGCCGCCCGAGGCCTGCTCGATCAGCCCCCGGCGATCGCGCTCCGCACCGGTGAAGGCCCCCCTGACATGGCCGAACAGGGTGTCGGAGAAAACGTTGTCGTCGAGACCGGCCACATTGACCGCTACGAACGAGCCCTTCAACCCGCTCAGGGTGTGCAGCGTGCGCGCGATGAGCTCTTTGCCCACTCCGGTTTCACCCCGGATCAACACCGGCTGGGAGGTCTGCGCAATCGATTCGATGTACTGAAAGATGGCCAGCATTTTCTTGTTATTGGTGATGATGCTGGTGAAGGCCTCCGGCTTTTCGAGCGTGTCGGTGAGAATGTGCTGTTTGAGGGCGAAATTTTCGCGCTTGAGTTCTCTGAACGACACGGCCCGGTTGACCGCCGCAACCAGCCGGTCTGTTTTCGCCGGTTTGATGACATAGTCAAAAGCACCTGATTTCATGCACAAAACAGCTGTTTCCACATCCACTGCGCCGGTCACGATGATCACCGGTATCTCGGGGAATCCACGGTTTACGCGGCTCATCAGTTCCCGGCCGTCGATGTGGGGCATGGTGAGGTCCAAGAGCAGGACCTCTACCGGTTGGCGGGCCAGCAGGTCCATCACCTGACGGCTGTCCTGACAGGTGAGCGTGTTGCTCAGACCGGCCATCTGCAGCGCCGTATCGATCGCCAGAAGAATGGCGGTCTCGTCGTCGACGATGAGAATCGGATTGGCTGGGCGCGGGGTGCTGTTCATCAGGATCGTCCTCGATGGATTGAAACGGGACCGGTCAGCGGCAGGCAGACCCGGGCGGTCGTACCCTGGTTGACAGTTGAGCTGAACCGCAGGGAGCCGCCGTGATCTTCGATGATTCGATCGGCGATCGCCAGTCCAAGTCCGGTGCCGCCGGATTCCCGTTTGGTGGTGAAAAACGGGTTGCGAATCTTTTGAAGCACCTCTTCGGTCATGCCGCAACCCTCATCCGCGACTTCTATCACCACCTGGCCGGCGTCCGCCTGGTAAGCGGTGGTCAGCCGAATGGCGCGCTCCGGATCGGGCAGCGCCTGGCAAGCATTGACCAGCAGGTTGATGATCACCTGTCCGATCTTTTGCGAATTGCCCCTTAACCGTGGAATCTCGGCTGCGTAGGCGGAGCTGAAATGATGGGTGCTTTTCCTGATCAGGTTTCCCACCAGGCCCACCGCCTTGACGGCAATCGGGTTTATCGCGACGTCTTCCGATATTTCGGACGGACCCTGGCGGGCAAAATCCTTGAGTTCGCCGACGATAGTCTTGACCCTCTCGGCACCATCGCTGATGTCGGCCAGCAAAAGCGGAATCCTCTCGCGCAGGCGGCTGAAGTCCATGCGGCCGACTTTAAAGTCACCGTGATCGCGGTGATATTCATCGAGTATCGGCAAAACGGCCTGCCAGGCCTGTTGCAGAATCGGTGCGTTGAGCATGATAAAGGTCACCGGGTTGTTGATTTCATGGGCGACGCCGGAAACCAGCGTTCCGAGGGTCGCCATCTTGTCGGCCTGAAACAGTTGCTCGCGGTGGAGCCGGGCCTGGTTTTCGGCCCGTTTTTTTTCCGTGACATCCCGGGCGGTAATCAGGACCCGCAGCGGTTTCTCCGCGTCCCGTAAAGAGGCCAGCGTCGCTTCAACCGGGATGCGCTCGCCGTTTTTAACCGTAAAGCCGGTCTCGAACAAGGGCGGGGCCGTGCCGCCGGAATAGAGCAGGTCAAGCCGGTTCCGGAAAGTCGGTTTTTCATCCGGCGGCATGATGTCGACGATGTTCATCGCGAGCATTTCCACCGCGTCGAAACCGCTGGTCTCGCACCAGGCACGATTGGCATAGGTGATCCGGCCGTCTGGATCGAAGGCGAGAATGAATTCCCGAGCGGTTTCCGCCAGCAGTCGGTACTTTTCTTCGCTCTCGCGCAGGGCGTTGTCGGCCAGCCGCTGCCGGCGCTCGCCGGCGACGCTCTGCCAGATGACATAACTGGAGAGGCCGATGATCAGAAGCAGTATGGCCAGGCAAACAGCGGTCAACCGGCGGGTGATGGCGGCGATTTCGGCACGCACGTCTTCGACGTAGATGCCGGTGCCGATGATCCAGCCCCACGGATCGAATCCTTTGACATACGAGATTTTGGGGACGATCCGCCGAGGATCGTCCTTCCACTGCCACTGGTAGTCCACATAGCCGGCGCCGCCGGCTTTTACGGTGGTGACAAATTCTACAAAGAGTTTTTTACCGTTGGGGTCGGAAAAGCCGGAGATGTCTTTGCCTTCGAGGTCCGGGCGATACGGATGCATGACAAGATGCGGATGCATGTCGTTGATCCAGAAATAGTCTTTGGATTCGGGTCCGTAGCGCAGTCGACGCAGTTCTGCGACGGCCCGGTCACGGGCTTCCGCCGGCGACATCTGTCCGCTTATTTCCATTTTCCGATAGGCATCGAGAACGCTCCAGGCGGTTTCGGTCAACTCCCGGATCATTTCGCGCTTGTCGCTCATCATGCGGTCTTCGAGAATCGGCAGGATCAAAAGAAAAATGGTGCCGACGAAAAGCGCAACCGTCAGCACCACCGGCAGGAGAATTCGGATGGGAATGGTGTGAAGCCAGCTTTTAACGTTTTTTTCTTCCATTGCAAAGAGTTGCCGCTTGGAAATGACCTCAGCGGACTATGACCCAAAGCGGTTGGGGTGTCAAGAATGGAAGGCTTCAGGGTGATTTTCGGCCGGGGCAACCAGCCCCATACCTTCCGAATACCCGAGGCAGGCCAAAAGCCCGGTCAAATACAAGCGGTGCCTTATTGGGGATAGACCGGCGGAGGGGGCGGGTAGGCTGGGATCGAATAATACCCCGGTGGCGGTGGCGGCGGCGGTATCGGAGCTGTCTGCCGCGAGGCACGCCAGACGCCAGGGATCTGGTTCCCCTTCGCATACATGCATTGCTGGTAGGTATGGTCATATCGCTGCTGGGCCTCTCCGGCGGCGGCATACGCCGGCCCGGATGCCACTGCGGTGCCGCCGATAAGACCGGATCCGGCGCCAATGGCGGCACCGGCCCCCGCGTTGCCGGAAACGGCCCCAATCGCCGCACCCAGCCCCGCACCCATCAGGGCCCCGATCACGGCCCCGCCGGCGAGATTCCGGTTGACCGTGTCGGCCGGTGTTGCTCCAGTCTGAAGTGCCGCCCAATTCCTGCAGGCAAGGTCCTCGGACTGGAACACTTCGAAGGGTTTGCCGGCCGAGGGCAGCACCAGGACACGCGGTCCCGTCGGCATCGTCGCACAAGCGCTCAGCAACAGGATGGTTGCCAAAATCAGAAGACGGCGTATTCGGTTCATTTCAGCCGGTTCTCCTTCACGGGTTGGGCGGCGTCGGCTGCGGAACGACCTGCATCCATCCGCCCGGGCAGCTTTTGACATACGGGTAGTACCCCTGCGGATTCTCGCAATAATACCAATACGGGTCCGGCCGCGGTGCCGGTTCGACATACACCGGCGGTTGCTGCCGGACGATCACCGGCGGCGGGGCGTAATAACCGAACGGGTACCACGGCGGTCCCACGACGACCGGGCCTCCCCAATAGAACCGGAAACCATAAGAGGAACGCGGTCCCCAATAGGCCCGCTGGCCGCGCCAGGCCCCATGATACCCGGCCCGTCCATGATAGGGGGCCTTGTAGTGTTTTCCACCATAGCCGCGGGAATGGCCCGCATCGCTCGGCAAGGGCAAGACGAGCAGCAGCGCCATGGCTAAGAGAGCCGTCCAGACAGCCTTCTTCATTTTATCCTCCTCGCCCGACGCGGGGGCGGCATTCACATCGGGTCCTGGTGCTTAAGACGCTCAGGTTCTAAAAAAGTTTACTCAAAAAATACGGCCGCATTGATTGCTTTGGCACTTACAATGAATATATAAAGGAAAACGACCTCTTACAAGGAACCAACAATAACCCGGACGATTCATCATCGCATACCGGATAAAAATCAGCTTCTGCGCACAGAAAAGAGGGAGCCCCCATGCCGGATAACATTTCCGCCGCGAAGCCATGTCCCGCTGTTTATAACTGCATGAATTATCTCTATGATCCAGCCTTGAACAAGGGCACGGCCTTCACCGAAGCAGAACGTGACAAATTAGGGTTGCGGGGGCTCCTGCCGCCCGGGATCAACACCATGGAAGAACAGGTGTTGCGGGTCATGGGAAACTACAACCGCAAAACATCCGATCTGGAAAAGTACATTTTTCTGGTGGCGCTCCAGGACCGCAACCAGACCCTGTTTTATCGGGTTCTGACCGATCATCTCGAAGAGATGATGCCCATCATCTACACCCCGACGGTCGGAGCGGCCTGTCAGAGGTATGTTCATATCTTTCGCCGCCCGAAAGGCATTTTTGTTTCCGACAACAACAAGGGTCGTTTTTCGGAAATCCTGCGGAATTGGCCCAACAGAGAGGTTCGCATCATCGTGATGACCGACGGTGAACGTATTCTCGGCCTGGGGGACTTGGGCGTTGCCGGGATGGGCATTCCGGCCGGCAAGCTCTCGCTCTATACCGCCTGTGCCGGCATTCATCCCTCATGGTGTCTGCCGGTAACCATCGATGTCGGCACCAACAATGTCGAGTTGTTAAAGGACCCGCTCTACTTCGGCATGCGCCATCAGCGGATCCGGGGCGAAGAATATGACAACCTGATCGAAGAGTTTATCGCCGCCGTACAGGAGAATTTTCCCGACACCCTCATACAGTTCGAGGATTTTGGGAACGTCAATGCCTTCCGACTGTTGAACACGTATCGGAGCCGCGTCTGCGCTTTCAACGACGATATCCAGGGAACGGCCGGCGTTGCTCTGGCAGGATTGTATGCGGCCATGCGAATGACCGGCCAAAAATTTACCGACCAGAAGATTCTGTTTCTGGGTGCGGGCGAAGCCGGGACCGGCATCGGAAATTTGATCGTCTCAGCCATGATGAAGGAGGGGATCTCCCAAAAGGGAGCCCGAGAGCGCTGCTGGTTTGCCGATTCCAAGGGCCTGGTCGTCAGGAGCCGGAAAAATCTGCCGGAACACAAACGTCGTTTTGCGCACGAGTTCAGGGACCATCCGTATTTCCTCGATGCGGTCAAGGCCCTGAAGCCCACTGCCATCATCGGCGTTTGCGGTCAGCCGGGTACATTTACCCAACCCGTGCTGGAAGAAATGGCCCGGTGCAACCAGAGACCGATCGTCTTTGCCCTGTCTAATCCAACCCCACGATCCGAATGCACGGCCAAAGAAGCTTATGTCTGGACTCAGGGCCGCGCCATTTTTGCCAGCGGCAGTCCGTTTGACCCGTTTACGCTCGACGGAACAACCTATGCGCCCGGTCAGGGGAACAATGCCTACATTTTTCCGGGAGTGGGGCTCGGTGTGGTCGCCTGCAAAGCGCGTCATGTAACCGATGAAATGTTTCTGATCGCCGCAAACGTACTGTCGGGCAACGTTACGGAAGCTGATTTCAAGCGCGGAAGCCTCTACCCGCCCCTGAAACGGATCAGGGAGGTGTCCGTCAAGATCGCCGCGGCAGTGGCCGAAGTGGCCTTTGACCAGGGCCTTGCCACCGTGCCAAAGCCCATCGACTTGGAGGCTTTTATTCAGTCACAGATGTACGAACCCAATTACAAAAGCTACGTTTAGTAGCAGGTGCGTCTTCTGCACCTTTCAGGAGAAACGGGGAATGGTGTCTTCTGAGCAACTTCGCGTAAGGTTTCCCGATGAGAACACCGCTTTGCGGATCATCCTGGAGGGAACCGCCACCGAAACCGGGGAACGGTTCTTCGAAGCCTTGGTGGTCAACCTCGCCAAGGCCCTCAATACGCACAGCGCCTGGGTAACCGAGCTTATCGAAGAGCCCCGGCGCCTGCGCGCCCTGGCGTTTTGGGCCGAAGGGCGATTGATCCGCAATTTCGAGATGGAAATCGACGGGACGCCCTGCGGGGTCGTGATCGAAACGGCCGAACTGATTCATCACCCCGATAATATTCTCGAGATATTTCCGAACAATTCGAACCTGAAGGACATCGGTGCCGTCAGCTACATGGGTGTGCCGCTTTTGGCCAGCGGCGGCAAGATCGTCGGGAACCTGGCGGTCCTCGATACGCGGCCGCTACCCAGAGAACCGCGTGCCGAAACGCTGATGCGGATATTTGCCGCGCGCGCATCGGCCGAACTGGGGCGGCTCAAGGCCGAGGTGGAAATCCAGCGGCGGGAGGAAAAGTATCGGCGCATCGTGGAAACCACCGCCGAGGGTTTCCTGCTGATGGACAAGGATTTTATCATTACCGAGGTGAACGACGCCTATTGCCGGATGATCGGCTACAGTCCATCGGAGATCATCGGCAAGACGCCGTTGGACTATGTGACCAGAGATTTCAGGCAATATTTAAAAATCAACCGGCTGGAGCTGGCCGCCGGAGAAAATCGTGAGATCGAGGGAACCCTGCTGTCAAAGGACGGGCGGCGAATTCCTGTATTGGTTCACAGCGACAAGCTCCGGGACGACCGCGGAACCCTCATCGGCACGATGAACTTTGTGATCGATATGACCGAGCGTAAAAAATCGCTCGAACTGGCGGCCGAAGTTCAGAGAAGTCTCCTGCCGCAAAACAGTCCCCAAATCAGAGGCCTTGACATTGCGGGCCGGGCATTGAGCTGCGATGAGATCGGTGGGGATTATTTTGATTACCTGCCGGGGCGGGATTGTCCGGATGAGCATTTCGGCATCGTGGTGGGCGACGTGACCGGCCACGGGGTCGAAGCCGCCCTTCTCATGACGACTGCGCGGGCGTTTTTGCGCATGCGCGCCGCGCAATGCGGAGACCCCTCGCAAATCATCACCGAAATGAACCGCCACTTGTCCCGGGACTTCCTCAATACCGGCCGGTTCATCACCTTGTTCTACCTGAGTATCGAACCGCATAAAAAGCAATTGCGTTGGGTAAGAGCGGGTCACAGCCCGGCGTTTGTTTACGACCCCTCGCGCGAAGGGTTCATGGAACTCAAAGGCGCCGGAATTGCGTTAGGCGTCGATGAGACCTTCGTCTACCAGCAAAACCTGCAAACCGGCCTTGCCGTGGGGCAGGTCATCGTCGTCGGCACCGATGGGATTTGGGAAGCCGGCGACCGGAACGGAAAAATGTATGGCCAAGAGCGTTTTCGTGATACCATCCGCCGAAATGCCCACTTGCCGGCCGAGGCCATCATCGCAGCCGTTTATGAGGACGTGGATCATTTCACACTGGGGTGCAAGCGCCAAGACGACATGACCCTGGTTGTCGTCAAGGTGGTCGAGGGTCTGGGGGCGACCGGCGACTGGCAGATTTAGGAGCGTGTCTCGTTTCGGCAGGGGGAAAGAATTTACATGTTGACTGTCCGTGAATGCGGTCGGAAGGAAAGATCTCCGAACCGCTGCTCACCGAGCGTCGGTTAAAAGATACCGAGGAGAAAAGGAGCCAATATGCCTAGTGGAAATCTGCTGGTCGACATCGGCGAGGATTTCGTTGCCGTCATCACTCTCAACCGGCCCAAGGAACTCAACACCTTCGATGCCGACTTGGCTCGCGAACTCGTCGCTGCGTTGGAAGAATTGGATCAGGACGCCCGTGCGCGCGTGATCATCGTCAAGGGGGCCGGTAAGGCTTTTTGCGCCGGCATCGACATCAAGGAATTTTTCGATAAAACCGCCATGGAATATCGGGCCTGGATCGAAACCATGGAAAAGCCGCTGGTCACCATCGGCCGCATGCAAACCCCGGTGATCGCTCAGGTTCAGGGCGTCGCAGCCGCCAACGGCGCCGGCTTGGTCGCGGCTGCCGATCTGGCGGTCGCGGCGGAGAATGCGCGCATCGGCCTGACCGCCATCAATGTCGGTTTGAACTGCGTAGGGCCGGTCATTCCGGTGTCGCGGTCGGTGGGCCGTAAGCGGGCCCTCGAAATGCTGTTTTTCGGCGAACTGCTCGAAGCCCGCCAAGCCTTGGAAATGGGGCTGGTGAACAAGGTCGTGCCGGTGGATGCCCTGGAAGCCGAGACCCGGAAGTGGGCGGCGCGCCTGGCTGGAAAGAGTCCTGTCGCGCTGCAGATTGCCAAAAAAGCATTTTACGCATCGGCCGACATGGACTACGCTCAGGCCTTCGACTACATGAATGAAGCCTTTGCGCGCCTCTGCACCACAGCGGATGCGACCGAAGGCGTAAAAGCCTTTCTGGACAGACGCAAACCCGAGTGGAAAGAGAAGTAGACTCAATTCGGATTAACACGGCCACCGCCGGGCGGCCCGGTATTCATGGCCATGGACAAGAAGATTCGCTCGAGGCGGCCGTGGGGGACCCTTTCCCCGATTCCGGGGAACTCTTAGCCCGCAGGCTTGGCGAAACGCTGACCGCTTTTCTGGAACGCTACGCCGTGCCGTCCCTCCTGGGGCGCCCCTTTTGCGACGTGATCGGCGCCGGCGCCGGTCAAACGAAATTCATGCGCCTGACCGCGGCGTGCGGCTTCGGCGGTGATCCCCGAGGGTTCTGCGTCGAACTCGCCCGGCGGCTGGCATCGGCCAACGGCCGCAGGGGCCTTGCGGCGGGCTTCAACGGTCTTAAGCTGCCCCATCTGCTGCTTGTTGCGGCCCTGGAACACCTGGTGCCCGGCAATAACCTGATCGAGGTTCGGACCACGGCCCAACTCGAAAAATTGACCGACACGGCCATCCCGCAGGCCGACCGTAACGATCTGCAGCGTGTGATCGACACTTATCCGGTGAGACTCTCGCTGCACACCCTCCGCCAGATGCGGGTCTCACCGGCAGTGGCGCGCCAGTACCTGCCGTTTGTCGAAGAACTCGATCCGACCGGATACGCCGACACCTGGGTCGGCCGGTTCCGGCAGGGCCTGGTGGAGCAGATGTACCCGAACCGCGCCATCTTCCTGCTGACCATGAGCTGCCCGGTTTACTGCCGGTTCTGTTTCCGCAAGCACAAGGATTCGCGCAAACAGAAAAATCCAACCAGCGCCGATATCCAGCGGGCCCTGGACCACGTCCGCCGCCGCGCCGATATAAAAGAGGTGCTCGTCACCGGCGGAGACCCTTTTTTGAACCGTTGCGCCTTGGACGAGACCATCGCAGGTCTCATGAACATTCCGCAGGTGCAGACCCTGCGCCTCGCTTCCCGCGCCGTGGCCTATTATCCCCACCTGTTTTTGGGACATAGCGCCGAGTTGCTGAACTACCTGAAAATGAAAAGTGGCCAACTGCAGGAAAAAGGCAAGCGCATGGAAGTGGCCACCCATTTTATCCACCCCGACGAGATTTCGCCCGAAAGCCTGGAGATCGTCACCGAGCTGACCAAGAGCGGGATTTCAGTCTATGTTCAAACCCCTTTTCTGAAAGGGTGCAATGACCAGGGGCCGGAGCTGACCCGGCTCTTCAGCCTGCTGAGAGGCGCCGGGGCGGAGCTGCACTACATCTTTATTCCCTGCAGCCCGATCCACGGCAACGGGGTCTATGCAACCCCGATTTCGAAAGGGCTTCAGGCCGCTCTTTATTTACGCGCCCATCTCTCCGACCGCGCCATCCCGCGCATGACCACGGGAACTCCGATCGGAAAAATGGATTGGCACACCAGCGGTTGGGCAGTGGAACAGGACGCGGAGAATGAGGATTTCATCTGGCTCCGGACGCCATACACACCGGCCTATTTCAAGGCGTTCGCACCGCTGAGCGAGAAACCGGACACCCTGCGGTTCAACGCCGAAGGGACCATCGACGTGCGCTTCATGGCGCGCATGGGCGATGCCGGACTGTTCCTCGGGGCCCGCGGGCGTCTGCCGCAAAGCAAGCCGGCGGCCGGTGCGGACACTGCGGCGCTCGGCGGCCTGCAGGCCGAAGCTCTGGCCGACCGGAGCTGCCTTCATGCCGTGGTGAAAACCGGCCTTAAGGCCTTGCGGCGCGTGCACGCGACCCGGGTCGAAATGGATGCTGCGGCCGGAGACGACGAGATGACGTACATCAAGTCCCACCCGGCGATCACCGATGTTGTCGTCGTCCCGGAGAAGGATGCCCTCAATGAGCTGCCCCGCATCGCCGAACTCGTTCGTCAGCTGCAGGGCATCGCGCATCTCAATGCCGTGCGGCTGCGCAGCCTGACGTTCACCTACGCGCCCGAACGCTACACGAAGACCGTGGCGGACCGTCTGGGCGAGATCAACCGATTGACGGTCGCCGGCCCGCTGCGGCTGGAAATCGAAACCCAGTTCCTGCACTCCCGAGAACTCCAACCGATTCACCGCGACATCACCGCCGTACTGCGCCGCCGGGGCATCACCGTCTATGCCAACGTGCTGCTATTGAGCAAGGTCAATGACACCCCGCACGAGATCGGCCGCATCGCCTACGGTCTGAGGCAGTCCGGCATCGAATTCCATCATCTGTATGTCTCCGGGCTGCCGTTGCAGGAAACCTGGAACAGATCCCGCCGGATCGAGGTGGGGTCCGTGATCGGCATCGCTTCGCAATTGCGGCGGGAGGGCAGCGGCCGCGAGATCCCGCGCTACATCATCCGCA
>JBFYWB010000074.1:0-47924 GCA_041299015.1 Deltaproteobacteria bacterium | reverse complement strand
GGGGTTCCAGGCAATCCCGGGACTGAGGGCCGGCGAGACAAAAACCTTGAGTCTTTCCTTGCTGTAATTTTCGAGTTCGCGCTTAATTATTTTGGCCGCTTTTCCGTGACCGCTGACCTTGTGGCTGATGAAGACGCGGAACGGGTAGCCCCTATCGATTTCAGGGGTCTTTCTCTCTGCATTTGTCATGGCGTCACCCCCCCTCTCGTGACGGACTCGCCCATGGGCCGCAGACAAAGATTGCCGAAAATACTGCCCCGGAGCGCCCGCCGACGAAAGCAATCGGCAAGACCGTCTTTTTTATGTCGAAAATCTTACCCTTATCCTGCTTCGGGCACCATTGCATCTTGTCGAGGCGAGTGGAGAAGCGCTATCGACCGGAGAATGGCCGGTCCGTTCTATCGAAATGAAATTCAGAATGTTATGGTGACATTAAGTATGATGAATGGCGCTTGTCAATACAAATACGTGACGGCAACACGGCCGGTCTTGAAGCGGTTCGCCGCATTCTTTCTTGCTGTTCGCGGTATTTTGGGCTATTTTAAACTTCGGCGAACCGGCCCGCCACCGGGGTGGGACAAACTCGGCGGCACCCCCCTCCGGCCGACGGCGATAGCGAATCGATGTCGAAAGAAAATGCCTGATGAGAGCGTCGATCCTCATTTTCATGATCCTGCTGGTGACGGCCTGCTTATCGATCCTGCCCGCGCTTGACGGGGCCAGCGCTGCCGCGGCCGATCAAAGTCGGGGCGCGGCGGTCGATTTTACCAAGTTTTCCCTGGAGGAGCTGAAAAACGTTGAGATCATATCGGCTTCCAAAAAACCCGAAATCGTCGCGGACGTTGCCGCGGCCGTATATGTGATCACCCAGGAACAGATCCGGCGATCAGGGGCAACCAGCATCCCCGAAGCGCTGCGGCTGGCCCCGGGCGTGCATGTGGCCCGTATCAGCGCCACGGAGTGGGCCATCAACATCCGGGGGCTCAACAACCAGTTCGCCGAAAACCTGCTCGTGCTCATGGACGGCCGCAGCGTTTACACGCATGTCTTTTCCGGCGTGTTCTGGGACGTGCAGGACACCGTCATGGAGGACATCGAGCGGATCGAGGTGATCCGGGGGCCGGGGGCCGCCCTGTGGGGGGCCAACGCGGTCAACGGCGTCATCAACATCATCACCAAGAACGCCAAGGAGACCAAGGGCGGACAGGCCGTGGCATTGGCCGGCAGCGAGGAACAGCTGGCCAGCCTCCGCTATGGCGGCACGCTGGGCCGGCAGACGAATTACCGGGCTTACGGCAAGTTTTTCAATCGGGGGGAATTGGGCACTGTCGGAGGAAGTTCGGCTGACACCGACGGCAATCCGCAGTCGAGCGATGACTGGCGTTCCGGCCGCGCCGGGTTCCGCCTCGATGTGGCGCCCGAAAATAACCTGCCGACCGCCGGGTCCAACGCCTTCGCCCTGCAGGGGGAAGCTTACAGCAATCGTTACGACAAGGAGTTCGAGCGGCGTTCGATTCTCTTTCCAACCGCACCGTCGGGGCAAGACCGGCAAAGAGACGACTCCGAGGCCCTCGGGTTCCATCTGCTGGGGCGCTGGAAGCACACCCTCTCCAAGGATTCGGAAACAGCCCTGCAATTCTATTTCGACCACGCCGAAAAGGATTACGATCCGGCCAGCGGCACAGTGAATACGGCCGATCTGGATTTTCAGCACCGCCTGAACGTGGCGCAATACCACGACATCGTTTGGGGCCTGCAATATCGATTCATCTCCGATGATTTCCGCAACAGCCCTAATTTCACCATGGACCCGCAGGATTTGAATCAAAACCTGTGGAGCGCCTTCATTCAGGACCAGATCCGCCTGGCGCCCGACCTGCTGACGTTGACCTTGGGATCGAAATTCGAGCACAACGAGTTCACCGGGCTGGAAATCCAACCGAGCCTGCGGCTGATGTATACGCCGTACCAGCGCCTGTCCCTGTGGGCGGCCGTCTCGAGGGCCGTACGCATCCCTTCACGGCTCGAACTGCACGGCCGGACCAGCGACCAACTCCTGCTGCCGGCTGTCCAACCGGATGGGCCGGTGGTGGTCAACACCCAGGGCAACGCAGACCTGGATTCCGAGAAACTGATTGCCTACGAATTGGGCCTGCGCCTGAATCCGGCGCGGTCCCTGTGGTTCGATGTCGCCCTGTTCTACAATGACTATGATGAATTGATCAACCTCGAGCAGATCTCCGCCGCTCCGCCGAACGGGCCCTACGACCTGGCCTACGCCAACAACGCCACCGGACGGGCCTATGGAATGGAAGTCGCCGCCGATTGGCAGGTCATGCTCAACTGGATCCTGGGGGCCTCCTACACCTACCTCAACACCCAGATCGATAAAAACCTGATCGTTGATCCGAACATCGCCGAAATCGTCTCCCAGGGAAGCAATCCGCACCACCTGTTTACTATCCGCTCGAACCTGGACGTCACGCCCCAGATCGATTTCGATATTTGGCTTCGCTTTGTCGGCAGCCTGCCGGAAAGGGACATCGACAGGTACACGGTCGTGGATGCCCGGCTGGCCTGGCGCCCCTTTACGAAACTGGAACTGTCCCTGGTGGGGCAGAATCTCCTGGAGGAAGGGCATGCCGAGTTCTCGACGCTGGAGGTCCAGCGCAGCGTCTACGCCAAGATCGACTGGCATTTCTAAAGGCCCGCCCGATGTCAGCATCGTCCGGAAAATGGCACACGAGAAGAATCGGCGTCGCGCGGGTTGCGCTAGGCCTTTTTTTCTGCCTGGCGATCTGCCGCCCGGCGGCGGTTTGGAGCGGTTCCGTCATCGGGACCGAATATGAGGTCAAAACCGGGTTCATCTATAATTTCGCGACGTTCGTCTCATGGCCCGCGACGGCTTTCAAGGGCAATGACGACGAGCTGGTCCTGTGCTTTGCATCCGATACGCCTGCCGCAGACGTCCTGTTCAATTTAAACAACCAGATCATCAGGGGAAGGCGAATCAAGGTCACCGCGTACGGCCAGGAGGGCTGCCCCGATGCCAGCCATATCCTCTACATCGCCACCCAGGACAGAACCCGGGTTCAAGAGCTTCTCGGCATCGCGCGGGGACGCAGCATATTGACTATCGGAGAGATCGAGGGCTTCACCGAGATGGGGGGCGTCATCAATTTCTTCGAAGAACGAAATCGCCTGCGCTTCAAGATCAATATCGATGCCGCCAAGAGGGCCGGATTGACGATGAGTTCGCAATTGCTCGGCTCCGCCCAGATTGTCAGAGAGGAGCCTGAGTGAGAAACGCCCTGCGGAACGTCTCCATCCGATGGAAATTGAAACTGATCATCATGCTCACCAGCGGCGTCGCCCTGCTGTTTGCTTCCGCGGCCCTGATGATCAGGGACATCACCAAGACCCGCAACAACCTGCGCAGCGATCTCTCCAGCCTGGCTCAGGTGATCGGCGCCAACAGCGTCGGGGCTATCGTGTTCAACGACCGCATTACGGCGGAAAACAATCTGGCGGCGCTCCACGCCAAGCCCTATGTCGCCCTGGCCTGCATTTTCGATCGCGACGGACAACCGTTTGCCGTGTTTGTCCATCAGGACGAAAAGGACCGTCTTTCAGTCCCCGCCCCGCGGGAGCCCGGTCAATACTTTGTCGACAACTACCTGCTCGTGTTCAATCACATCCTTCAGGAGGAGCGGGTCATCGGCACGATTTTCATCCAGTACGATCTGAGCGGCACCAAAAGGGAAATGTACGCTTCGGTGGTCATTTTCGCAATGATCCTATCGGCCTCGTTCCTGATCGCCTGGCTGTTGTCCTCTTCGCTCCAGAAGGTGATATCCCGGCCGATCCTGAACCTGACCAAGGTGGCTGGGGCTGTGTCCGAACAAAATGATTTTTCGGTACGGGTCGAGAAGCACTCCCAGGATGAAATCGGCGTGTTGATCGAGGCCTTCAACGGGATGCTCGCCGCGCTTCAGTACCGCGATCAAAAACTCCAAGAATACCGAGAACATCTGGAAGAACAGGTGACCGCCCGCACGATGGCGTTGAGCGAAACCAACCAAATGCTCCAAGCCGCCAAAGAGGCGGCCGAATCGGCCAACCGGGCCAAAAGTGAATTTCTGACCAACATCTCCCATGAAATCCGCACGCCGATGAACGCCGTGCTCGGTTTCGCCGAGCTTCTGAAACCGCTGATCACCGATTCCAAGCAGAAGAACTACCTGGCATCCATCAGCTCCAGCGGCCGGAACCTGTTGAACCTGATCAACGGCATCCTGGATTTGTCCAAAATCGAAGCGGGCAAGATGGAACTCGAGGTCGAACCGATCAGGCCGCGGACCATATTCGACGAGGTTCAGAAGATGTTCGCCGTGCAAGCCGCCGAGAAGAACATCGATCTGGTGGTCGACTTTTCCAGGCAGATCCCCGACTGTCTGATCCTGGACGAGGTGCGCCTGAAGCAAATCCTTTTCAATCTGGTCGGCAACGCCGTCAAGTTCACCGAAAAGGGATTCGTGCGCATCGAGGTCCAAAAAAGGGACCCCATCGGCGGCGCCGGCATCGACCTATCGATCACGGTTGAAGATACGGGCATCGGCATACCGGCGCAGTATCACGCCGACATCTTCCAGGCCTTCAAGCAGAAGGACGGCCAAAGCACGAAGCGCTTCGGCGGCACCGGCCTGGGCCTATCGATCACCAAGCGGCTGGTGGAGATGATGGGCGGCGCCATCACCGTGCAAAGCGAAGAAAACAGAGGCAGCCGATTCCAGATTGTCATTCCGCACGTGCCGGTGGCGCCGGCGGCGGCCAAGCCCGAGGCCCCGACCGGTCCGGCGGGTGACGATATCGTCTTCGAGCGGGCCTGCGTTTTGGTCGTGGATGACCTGATCGCCAACCGTCTGCTGATCAAGGAGTATTTGGCCGAGACGCAATTGACCGTCATAGAGGCCGAAAACGGCGCAGATGGCGTGCGCTTGGCCAAGCAGCACAAACCGGACCTGATCCTTATGGATATCCGCATGCCGGTGATGGACGGCATCGCGGCGATGAAACAGATCGGCCTCGATGAGGAAACCCGGTCCATCGCCGTGGTGGCCCTCACCGCTGCGGGCATGCTCGAAGAAAGAGATTCCATGATGGCCATGGGGTTTGCCGGCCTTCTGGACAAGCCGGTCACCAAAGCCGCTTTCTTCCGGGAGCTAAAGCGCTTTATCGGCTTCACGGCGCGCGCGTGCGAACCCCGGGAGGCGTCGCGCGCCGACCTGACGCCCGCCCGCATCGAGCTTTTTCCTGAGATCCTGGAGATCCTCGAAAACGAGGGCATGCAGCGCTGGGCGGCCACGCGGCAAAACCTTTTTTTCGACGAGATCGACGAATTCGCCCGCCGGGTGAGCGCCTTGGGCGAGGCCCACTCCCTGGCGGTCCTGAGCTGTTACGGAACGGATCTAAGCGCCCATGTCAAGGCCTTCGACGTGGAGCAGGTCAACACCGCGCTGAGCCTCTATCCGCAGATCGTCGCCAAGTTGAAATCCTTTTACCTGCAGAGAAAAAAGGAATCGAGCAATGGAGCTGAACCGACATAACCGTTTCAAAATACTCATCGTTGATGATGTGCCCAAAAATATCCAGGTCGCCGCCAGCATCCTGCAGAACGACCATTACCAGATGGCCTTTGCCCAGGATGGCCCGACGGCCCTGACCCAAGTCGAGAGCAACCGCTTCGACCTGATCCTGCTGGACATCATGATGCCCCAGATGGACGGGTTCGAGGTCTGCCGCCGCATCCGCAAACGGCCGGACAGCCTGGATACGCCCATCATTTTCCTGACGGCCAAAAACGATACCGACAGCATCGTCAAGGGGTTTGCCCTGGGAGCCATGGATTACCTGGCCAAGCCGTTCAGCAGCGCTGAGTTGCAGGCCAGGGTCAAGACCCACCTGGAACTCTACCGGGCCAAGAAAGCGATCGAAGAAGTAAACCAGCGCCTGCGCCTGGAAATGGCCGAGCGTGTCAAGGCCGAGGAAGAACTGAGACAAAGCAGGGAAAAGTACCGCTATCTATCGCTCCACGACAACCTGACCGGCCTGTTCAACACGCGCTATCTGTATCACTCCATAGAAGAGCTGATCGACGAGGGCCGCCAACAGGGCTGCCCGTTTTCCCTGATCTTTTTCGATATCGACAACTTCAAAAGCGTGGTCGACGCCCACGGCCATCTCAACGGCAGCAAGGCATTGGCGGAGGTGGCCGCGGTGCTGAAAAGCTGTATCGTCGAGCCCGCGTATGGCGTGGCTTACGGCGGCGACGAGTTTGTGGCCGTCCTTCCCGGCTATGACAAGGCCCAGGCCGTGGAAAAAGCCCAGGAGATTCGCGCCAGGCTGCTGCACACGGTCATTCTGCCCAATGTTAACAACGGCGTCCGGCTGCAGGCCAGCTTCGGCGTGTCGACCTACCCCGACGACGCCGGAAACATCACCGCGATTCTCGCCCGGGCGGACCAGGCCATGTTCAACGTGAAAAGCAAAGGCAAGAACGCCGTGGGCGATGTGGACGGCGCCATTCTTTTACACGGCCCGGAAGAGGACGTCGTCGCGCCGGTGCCGTCGCCTGCGACGCGGCGGGCCACGAACGGCTAGGCGGCTTGTCCGGCGTCGGCCGCAACCGGTATGGGCAATGACCGGTAACGGAAAGCGCGGCTTCTTGGCAAAAGGAGCCCGATTTGTTGAAACGACCCGGCTGTGCGGCGGTCAAAACCATAGTCGGCATTGATTCGGATAAAGGGGGTCCCCGATGAAGATATTGACCACCCCGCGGATGGAGCGCTGTATCGGTTGCCACGCCTGTTCCCTGGCATGCGCCCGGTTGGTGCACAAGCGCCTGTCCTGGGATACGGCCGGCATCCGCATTCTGTCCTCGGGCGGTTTGTCGACCGGTTTCGAGGCGAAACCCTGTCTTGCCTGCAATCCGGCGCCCTGTGCGGCGGCCTGTCCCACGGGGGCCTATTCCCAGCGCGAGGGCGGCGGCGTGGTGGTGAAAAAGAGCCTGTGCATTCGCTGCGGGGCCTGCGCCGCGGCCTGCCCGGTGGACGCCATCTATCTGGATCCAACCGGCGAGCCCTATGTGTGCATCCATTGCGGCCGGTGTGTTCCGTTCTGCCCGCACGACTGCCTGGAAATGATCGACGTTCCCGACACGTCGGATCCGAAAGAGGAAGCAAAGGAGGCGGCATCATGATCCGGGAAGAATTCAGAGTGCTCGTCGTGAATCTGGCCGATGGCCGCGGCACCGTGGAGAAACTCGCCGGGCGCAGCCTGCACGTGGGCGGCAGCGGCCTGGCAGCGGCGCTTTTCGAGCGCCATGGGCAGGTGGACAAGCCCTGGAACGATCCGCGCCAGCCGATCATTTTCGCGATCGGCCCCTTGACGGGATACTTCCCCTTGATGAGCAAGACCGTCTGCGCCTTTAAGTCGCCTTACCACGATCAATATGCCGAAAGCCATGCCGGCGGCAGAAGCGCCCTGGCCCTTCGCTTCGCCGACCTGGACGCCTTGGTCGTCACCGGAAGGGCCAGCCGGCCGGTCTGCCTTTCCATCGGTTCGAGACATCTGGAGATCAAGGACGTTCACTACCTGTGGGGCAAGGACGTGGGGAGCACCGGCAAACTGCTCCGCCGCATGTTCAAAGGGGCCGGACACCGCAGCATCCTGCGCATCGGCGTCGCCGGCGAGCGCGGCGCCGCTATGGCGTGCATCAACGTGGACACCTACCGCCATTTTGGAAGGCTGGGGGGCGGGGCGGCGATGGGCGCCAAGAATCTCAAAGCCGTCGTCATTCAGGGGGACGGGACGTTCCGGCTTCCGGAAGGAAAGGATTACGCCAAACTCTTCCGCAAGGTTCATCGGCAGCTCACCGACACCGAGATGATGGTCAAGTATCACAACCTGGGCACTGCCGAGAACGTCGCCGTCTTGAACAAATTGAAAGCCCTGCCGATCCGTAACTTACAGCGGACGACCGCTCCGGAAATCGAAGGCATCACCGGAGAGAAATTTGCGGAGCGTGCCCTGCTGCGCAATACGGCCTGCGCCGGCTGCCCCGTGGGCTGCATTCACGTGGGATTCGTGCGCGAGAAGTTCATGGAGCCCAATCAGTATTTCTATCGTCAGGTGGCCTATGACCACGAGCCGATTTTTGCCACCGGCGCCATGCTCGGCGTGACCGATCCTTTTGCCGTTCTCGATATCATGGACACTGTGGAGCAGGCCGGGCTTGACGTCATGTCCGCGGGGGTGGCCCTGGCCTGGGCCACCGAGGCGCTGGACCGAGGCATCATCACCCAAGAAGACAGCCTGGTCCCGCTGAAGTTCGGCGCTGCCAAGACGTACAGCGAGGCCGTTCGCCACCTTGCGGCAGGAACCAATGCGTTTTACCGGTTGCTCGCGCAGGGAACCGCAAAGGCCGCAGCCCATTACGGGGGCGCTGAGTTTGCCTGCGTTCTCGGTCAGGAAATGGCCGGCTACGCCACGGGCGAGGTCTTTTTCGTGTCGCAGGCCTTGGGCTTCCGGCATTCGCACCTGGATTCAGGCGGCTATGCCTACGATCAGAAATTCGAGGCGCTGGACCTGGATGAGGCCGTCGAATTTTTGGTCAAAGATGAAGAGGAGCGGGTCTTTCTGACCTCGATGGTGGCCTGCCTTTTTGCCCGGGGCGTCTACACGCGAGATTTGCTGGCGGAATGCCTGCACTCGGTTGGATACGACGGCCTCGCAGAGAGCGTTGCAGAGGCTTCGCGGAGGCTACAGGCGCGGCGCTGGCAAATCCGGCTGGCAACCGGCTACGATCCGACCGCCATAGAGATTCCCCGACGCTTTATCGACGTCAGCACCTGGAAAGGACCCATCAGCGGCGAAACGCTGGACCGGTTGCGCCGGCATTATGCGCAAAGGATCATCGCTCTGGGGCGACGGGAGGCGCGGTGATCGGGCGCGGTCCTTGCCGCAGGGAACATGGCTCAATGAGACGCCAAGGGTACCGCCGAAGAAGAGGGCCATTCAATTGACTTTAAGATTTTCAGATCAATGTTAAGTCGGTCAAAGAGTCCTTAAATCAAAACCGGGGCGCGAAGCGAAGCTGACCTTGGGAACCGCAGGCTCTTTATGGGGCGATACATGCGAAAGATCATGAGAACGAAAAGGGTCTTATCGGCGATCACCTTCGGTACGATTCCTTTGAGTCTGCGGTCGCCGCGGGTTAAAACGGGGTGTCCTGTGGATACGTTCAGGGCTGTGGGGGATATCTTAACCGATCACTGAAACAGATGACATATTTTTCAACCACTCTGATCCAAGGAGGATGACATGTCACTCAAAACATATTTTGACGACACCGAGGGTTTCGGCGTTTTGGCGACGGCGGACGGTGACGGCAAGGTCAATGCCGCGGTCTATGCGCGGCCGCACATCCTGGATGACGGCACCGTCGCGATGATCATGCGCGAAAGACTGACGCATCACAACCTGCAGTCCAACCCCCGTGCGACCTATCTTTTTCGCGAAAGCAAACCCGGGTACAAGGGGATCAGGCTGTATCTGACCAAGATCCGGGAAGAGCAGGGGGGCGAACTCTTGCAAACATTGCGCAGACGGCAGTATATCGATGAAAAGGACGAGACCAAGTACCTGGTCGTTTTTTCGATCGACATGCAGTTGCCGTTGATAGGGGCCGGTAAGTCGCCGAGCGGCCGGGAAGGATAGGGCAAATTTGGAGGGCGAAAGAGTCGGTCGGCGGCCGCGGACGGACCCCGCCGCGGCGAGACCGGCTTTTACTGACGCCCGCCCCTTGACTTCATACCGGGCTTTGCGGGATTGCCCGCCGACCACTCCACGCCGGTCCTGCGCTCGTCGATTTTCAACCGCGCAAACCGGAAAAAACCGCTGCCGGGCGGCGAAAAAAAAGCAAATAGAGGTAGATCGGCGTCATGCATTCGGTGACCCTCGCTTGCGCTCGCTCAGGTAAGCCCCGGAGTCGCTTAAATGGCCAAGGCAGATGATATCCGCGCGCAGATTGCGACCCTGTGTGCCTCCCAGAAGCTGGCCGTTTTGTGCACCCACAGGGAAGGCCAACCCTACGCCAGCCTGGTTGCCTTCATTGCCACCGAGGATTTGCGGCACCTTTATTTCATCACGCCCAAAACCACCCGCAAGTTTACAAACCTCAGCGCCGATTCGCGGGTTTCCATTCTGATCAACAGCAGCGAAAATCAGGAATCCGATTTTCACCGCGCCATGGCCGTCACCGTCGTCGGCAATGCGCTGGAAATATCCGGGCCCAAGCGCGAGGCCCTTATCGCACGTTATCTCGATAAGCACCCCTACCTGGAGGATTTTGCCAAATCACCCACCTGTGCCCTTGTCGAGATAGCGGCCAAATCCTACTTTCTCGTTAAAAATTTTCAAAACGTGATGGAGCTGCATCTGCACCAATGAAATGGGTCTTGCCGGCCAGCGAAATCGGCCCCCGCCAGCGCCGGAAAGTGGGGGGCAAAGCGTTCGCTTTGGCCCACATGCTCAAAGACGGATTAACGATCCCGGATACCCTGTGTATCACCGGCGATGCGTATCGGGCCTATGTGGCGCAAACCGGCCTGCGGGAGCGTATTTCCCTCGAGCTGCATCGCAAAGAGTTCAGCCAGATGCGCTGGGAAGAAATCTGGGATTGTGCCACGCGGATCCGCAACCTGTTTATGAAAAAATCGATTCCCGCCGGCATCGCAAACAAACTCCTCCCGGCCATCGAAGCGCGTTTCAACGGCAAGGCCGTCGTCGTGCGCTCATCGGCTTCCGACGAAGACGGCGCCGCGGCGTCCTTCGCCGGTTTGCATGAATCGTTCGTCAACATTCGCGGGGTCGCGTCGATTCTGAAACACGTTCGTCTCGTGTGGGCGTCGCTGTGGTCGGATGCGGCCTTGCTGTATCGGCAGGAAATCGGATTGGATGTCGAGAAAAGCACCATGGCTGTCGTTGTCCAGGAGGTTGTCGCCGGCGACCGTTCCGGGGTCGCGTTCACCCGAAGTCCCACTTTGCCCTCCCAGGGGGTCATCGAGTCGGTTCACGGGTTGAACCAGGGACTTGTCGACGGCATCGTCGAGCCCGACCGCTGGACAGTGAGCCGCCGGACGCGCGACATCCTAACGCACGCCCCCGCGTCGCGGAAGTACTGGCTGGTTACGGATCAAGACGGCATCCGCAAAGCGCCCTTGCCGCCTGATATCGCGCAACAGCCGCCGCTCTCCCGGCAAGAAGTCCGCAGGGTGTTCGACACCGCCATGCAGGCCGAAGAATCTTTCAACGCGCCGCAGGATGTCGAATGGACGCTCAAGGAGGATCTGATTTACGCCCTGCAGTCCCGCCCGATCACCACACTGAGAACCGCAGACGGAGAAAAAGACAACCGCGGCTGGTACTTGAGCCTTCACAGAACCTTCGCTAACTTGAAAAGCTTGCGTCAGCGGATCGAAGAAGAACTCATTCCGGCCATGATTCGCGAGGCCCAGGATTTGGCCAAACTGGATGTCAACGGCCTCTCCGAAAAGGACCTGACCGAAGAAATCAGGCGGCGCTGGGCGATCAACCATAAATGGGTCACCGTTTACTGGGAAGAGTTCATCCCGTTCGCCCACGGCATCCGTCTGTTCGGCCAGTACTACAACGACTCGGTTCAACCCGATGACCCCTATGAGTTCATCGACTTGCTGGCGGACACCGAAATGGTCAGTGTCAACCGAAACCGGATGCTGGCAGGGCTTGCCGATCTTATCCGCGACGATCCCCTGCTTGCGGAGAGTCTCAGAGGCGGCGGTTTAACCGACGAGACCAGCGCATTCAACCGGAAGCTCGAGCGGTTCATCCGGGAATACGGCGACTTATCCTGCTCCGTAACGGGCGGGACCCAATGTCTCCAGGAAAAAGAACCGCTCTTGACCTTACTGCTTGAAATGGCGACGCATCCTCCGGCGGCGACGGTTGGCCGAAGACCGCAGCGCACCCACAAACTGAAAAAAGCATTTCTGCACCGCTTCGGCGAGGAGCAGCGCGTCCGAGCCGCCGAAATGCTCGATTTGGCGCGCGCCAGCTACCGGCTGCGGGATGACGACAACATCTACCTCGGCAAAATCGAATCCCAACTGCTGGCGGCGATTCAGGCCGCCCGCCGCCGTCTGGCCGCCCTCGAGCCGGAGAGACGCACCACCGGCGCTTGGAAAATGCTGGCCGATCTCCTCGCCGAGCTGGACCATTTACCATCACCGAGAGCGCCGGTCGAAGAGGGCCGCGGTCATCCACTGGACATCAGGCCCCGGCAACTCATCGGCCAGCCGGCCGGACCCGGCATCGCCAGGGGCAAGGCCCGCGTGATCCGGGAGCATGCGGACCTATCCGACTTCCGCCACGGTGATGTGATGGTTTGCGATGCGGTGGACCCGAACATGACCTTTGTTATTCCGCTCGCCGCGGCGGTGGTGGAAAGAAGGGGCGGCATGCTGATTCACGGAGCGATTATCGCGCGGGAATACGGTTTGCCCTGTGTTACCGGCATACCGGATGCCATTAGCCTGATTCAGACCGGAGACCAGGTCACGGTCGACGGCTATTTGGGAATTGTCACCGTCGGCTCCGGTGAGCTCTGACCAATCGGGAAACGGTCTTTTAGGGTTCACGAAAAAATAAGTTCGCAATTTTGGGCGTTGAGGCGCCCGCCTGGCAAGGCGCGAAAACGCAGGAATATCTGGATATTCCGAGTTTACGCAACGCGGCCAGACGCGATGCATCGGCGTCCAAAATGTGAAGTTATTTTTGAGTGAGCCCTTAGCTTGCACACCTCAAGGAGGATGTCGAAAACGATGGAAAACAACCCTATTCTCATCGCCGGTGCGACCGGATACGTCGGGGGACGATTGGTCCCGGCCTTGCTCGAAGCGGGCTATCGGGTGCGGGCAATGGGTCGCAACCTGGAAAAATTAGGCTGCCGGCCGTGGGCGCAGCATGAGCGGGTCGAGCTGGTTCAAGGGGATGTTCTGGACCTCGAGTCCCTTGCGAAGGCCGCCACGGGGTGCTGGGCGGCTTACTACCTGGTCCACTCCATGATCGCCCAGAAGGAAAAGTTTGTCGAAGCCGACCGCCGGGCGGCGCACAACATGGTCAAGGCGTCGACCGCGGCCGGCCTGAAGAGGATCATTTACCTGGGCGGTTTGGCGGAGGCCAAAACGACCGCACTGAGCAAACACCTTTTGTCGCGCATCGAGGTGGCCCGGATTCTCCAGTCGGGTCCGGTGCCGACGACCGATTTGCGGGCGCCGATGATCCTGGGGTCAGGCAGTGCGTCGTTCGAAATTCTGCGCTATCTCGTTGAGCGCCTGCCGGTGATGATCACCCCGCGGTGGGTCCAGTCTCTCAACCAGCCGATTGCCATCCGCAACGTCATCGGCTATCTGGTCGGATGTCTCGCCCATGACGAAACCACAGGGCAGACTTACGACATCGGCGGTCCTGACGTTCTCACCTATCGCGACCTGCTTGAGATCTATGCCCGGGAGGCGGGGCTCGGAAAACGGCACATCCTGCCGGTGCCCGTGCTGACCCCGACGTTGAGCGCTTACTGGATCAACTTCATCAGCCCCGTGCCGACCTCGATCGCGTTGCCGCTGACGGAGGGACTGACCAGCGCGGCGGTGTGTACCGAGAATCGGATCAAATCCATTATCCCCCAGGAGCTGCTCAGCTGCCGTGAGGCGATACGCACGGCGCTCGACAAGGTCAAGCAGGAACAGGTCGATACCTGCTGGATGGATGCCGGTGCCATGCTTGAGCCTGAATGGGCCCATTGCGGAGATGCGTCCTGGGCCGGCGGCACGATATTGAAATGCGGCTATCGGGTGCGCCTCCGTGCGACGGCTGCAGAGATCTGGGGTCAGATCAGCCGAATCGGCGGAAGGACCGGATGGTATCACCTGAATTATCTTTGGCGCCTGCGCGGTTTTATCGATCGCCTCGTCGGAGGGGTCGGATTGCGCCGCGGACGCCGTCATGCGTCCGAGCTGATGGTCGGCGATGCCTTGGATTTCTGGCGGGTTCTGAAAATCGACCCACCGCACCTGTTGTTGCTTTTGGCCGAAATGAAAACGCCGGGTGAAGCCCTGCTGGAGTTTCGGTTGACGCCGATAGGGGACCGTCAAACGGAGCTGCAGCTTCTCTCACGCTTCTTGCCCAAGGGACTGGGCGGCATTGTGTACTGGTACGTTCTGTATCCGTTCCATGAGCGGGTTTTTTACGGCACGCTCAAATCGATCGCCCACTCCATTGGCGCCTCGATTGCAAGCGGTCCCGAAAGATTCACGCCCCGGCTGACCGCTTCCTGCGCGCTGCCTTCCCGACAGGCGCGAAAGTCTTCCGCTGGAGACGATCGATGAAACGCTGTCGTCCCGGAAGAATCCCGCACCTTCAGGCCGATCGATACCGTTTTGATTCACTTTTTGATCACGGTCACTGACATGCCGCGCGAAAAGACACTCCGCCTGATCCTTGGTGATCAGCTCAACGAAAATCACTCCTGGTTCAAGAAAGTCGATCGGGATGTCACCTACGTCCTGATGGAAATCCGTCAGGAAACAGACTATGTCAAACACCACATTCAAAAGGTGGCGGCATTTTTCGCGGCCATGCGGGCCTTTGCGCACAGGCTCCGCCGGCGCGGGCATCGGGTCGTTTATGTGAAGCTCGACGATCGGGAAAATCGTCAAACCATCGACAATAATGTGGTTGATCTCATTGAGAAGAAGAATTTTGCACGGTTCGACTATCTTCTGCCCGACGAGTACCGGCTGGACGTCCAGCTGAGGGAACTGGCCGAAGTACTTCCGGTGCCTGTCCTGGCGGTCGACACGGAACATTTCCTGACCGCACGACATGAATTGAAGGATTTTTTCGACGGTAAAAAACGCTACCTGATGGAATCGTTCTACCGCCGGATGCGAAAGCGTCACGCTATCATGATGGATAAGGACAAACCCGCAGGGGGGCGCTGGAACTACGACCAGAAAAACCGTCAGGCATATGACAACCGATTGCCGATCCCTCAGCCCTTGTTGTTCAAAAATAATGTTGCCGATATCTGCCGAACGATCCACCGATCAGGGGTAAAAACATTCGGCCGGGTTGAGCCCGAAAGCCTCATCTGGCCCATTACCCGCGCCCAGTCATTAGAGCTGCTCGAGGCATTCGTCAAAGACGGTCTCCCGGCCTTCGGTACCTACGAGGACGCCATGACCGTCGAAAACTGGCATTTGTTTCACTCGCGGCTGTCGTTTGCCCTGAATACGAAGATGCTGCACCCGCTCGAGGTCATCGAGGCGGCTATTGGTGCCTGGGAGGATGGTAAAGCCAAAATCGAAATTCAACAGATCGAGGGATTTGTGCGCCAGGTCCTCGGCTGGCGCGAATTCATGCGCGGGGTGTACTGGGCGCAGATGCCGGGCCTGGACACGACGAATTATTTCAACCACACGGCGGAACTGCCCGACTTTTACTGGACGGCAGAGACCCGCATGACGTGCCTGCAGGCTGCGGTCGGCCAATCACTCCAGCACGCCTATGCCCACCACATCCAGCGTTTGATGGTAACCGGAAATTTCGCGTTGCTGGCGGGGGTCGACCCGGATGCGGTCGACCAGTGGTATCTGGGCGTGTACATCGATGCCGTTCAGTGGGTGGAACTGCCGAACACCCGGGCAATGAGCCAGTTTGCCGATGGCGGCCTTGTCGCCACCAAGCCCTATATTTCGTCGGCAAAATACATTCACAGCATGAGTGATTATTGTGAAGCTTGCGAATACGACTGGAAAAAACGCCATGGAGACGGGGCCTGTCCCTTCAACAGTTTTTACTGGGCATTTTTCGAACGGCATCGCCCTCGACTGCAAAAAAATCCGCGGGTGGCGATGATGTACCGGACATGGGACCGACTGCAGGAAAAGGAGAAGAGGCGGGTTCTGAAACAAGCGGATGTCTACCGGAAAGATGTGAACCGTCTTTAGTATCACCGGTCTGTCGTCAATGTTGCGGCCGGATTTTGCCGGCTTGTGTCAGTAGAATTCAATTGAAACCAGAACTCAGAACCTCAACCCAGAACCTGTGAACCCTCAACCCTGAACCGTTGATACCTGAACGGCGGAGGTGATCATGACGAGCAAGAAAATGAGGATCATGACCGAAAAGCCACTCAATGCCGAAACGCCGATTGAAAGCCTTCGCACCTGGACGACCGACAACAGGGTTTTCTTCAAACGGAACCAAGGGCAGTTCGCGGAAAGCCCTGTGGCGCTTTCAGACTGGACGCTTTCCCTCGACGGGTTGGTGCAAAACAAACTGACATTGACCTACGCGGACATCCGCCGTCTGCCGAAGGTGGAATTGGCCGACACGCTGGAGTGCTCCGGCAACGGCCGGTCCCTGCTCAAGGAAAAAGCCTCCGGTAATCCCTGGACGATCGGCGGGGTCGGCAACGCCATCTGGGGCGGCGTCTGGCTCAAGGATGTGCTCGATCAGGCGGGACTTAAAAACGTCGCCAACCACGTCGCCTTCGAAGGCTTCGACAAGCCCCTGGGGTCCGCCGGGATCAAATTCATCCGCAGCATTCCGCTCGACAAAGCGATGGCGTCGACCCTTCTGGCCTATGAAATGAACGGCGCGCCCTTGCCCGTTGAACACGGCTACCCGTTAAGGGCCCTGGCCCTGGGATGGACCGGTGCCAATTGCGTCAAGTGGCTCAAGAGGATCACGGTCCTCGAACGCCCCTATGAGGGATTTTTCATGGACAACGTCTATCGCGTTTTTCAGAAGGGCGAAGACCCTAAAAGCGGGGCGGTGGTCAAGGGTATCGGCCTTAAATCGATCATGGTCGAACCTCTGGCAGACGAAACGCTCCCTGTCGGCATCGTCCCCATCCGGGGCGCGGCCTATGCGGGTGAAGCCGGTATCCGGCAGGTCGAGGTTTCGGTCGATGGCGGGTTGACCTGGCATCCGGCCCGACTGATCGGGTTCAACGAAAATTATGCCTGGCGGCACTGGGAGTATATGTGGGATGTCGGCCAGCCTGGAAACTACACGCTAATGACACGCGCGACCGACACAAACGGCCACCGGCAGCCCGAGACGGCCGATTGGAATTTCCTGGGCTATGGTAACAACGGTATCCGCGAACATGCGGTCGAGGTGACGATATCCCATGGCTAATGGCCATATCGCACCGTCTCGGTAACCGACGCTATACCGCCATTTAGCTTGACACGAGCGGGTCTGCGGCATAGTGAAGAGAATCGGCGTAAATCACTCAAGACAAAAAAACAGCAATTGGAAGCATCAGGGAGGAATCATGGATATCATTACGGCGTTGGTCGATCATCACGGTGTGCTGAGGCAACTTTACCAGAAATCCGAGAACGATCCGGCAGTTTTCGAGGAGTTCACCCGTCACCTGGTGGTCCATCACACAATGGAGGAAAAGTATTTCTACGATCTCCTGGAGCAGGTGGCCACGCAACGTCACGACGCACTCGAGGCCGTCAACGAACACCACATCATTGAGCTGATCATCAAGGACGCCGAGGGGTTTCCGCCGGACCACGAAAATTTTCCGATCAAGATCGAAGGACTCGGGGAGTACACCTCACACCACCTGGATGAAGAGGAAGCGCAAATATTCCCCGCGGCTCGGCAGGTTTTCTCGGACGAAGATCTCAACACCCTCGGCAAACTCTTTCTGGACGCCAAGGAAAAACTGCTGGGTGTCGTGCTGCCGGAGGTGCCCGGCGGCATTGGGACTTCGGGGGGCAAAGCCGGCAAAACCGTGTCTTACGGCCTGGGGATTGGCAGTCTGAAGAAATAGGCTTATAGTTGATCGTTTCAAATCCGCAACGCAAGAATCAAGAAGGAGGTAACGCTATGGATTTTTTGAAAAGAGAGCTGGCGCCCGTGCCCGCTGAAGCATGGATCGAAATTGACGCCCAGGCGGCCCGCAGTCTGAAGGCCCTGCTATCGGCGCGCAAGGTGGTCGATTTGACCGGGCCCATGGGAACCAATTTCCCCGGCGTGCCGGAGGGACGCTTGGAGTACCCCGCAAAACAACCGAAAGATGGTCCGGCATACGGCATTCACAAGGTCCATCACCTGGTGGAAACACGCATTCCATTTGAGTTGGACATCGCTGAAATGGACAATGTCGTCCGCGGCGCCAAGGACGTCGATCTCTCCAACCTGGAAGCGGCGGCCAAGAAAATTGCTCTTTTTGAGGAAAAGGTCGTTTACCATGGGTTGCCCGAAGCCAACATCAGAGGCCTGAAAATGTGCACCGGTGCGGAATGCCTGACCATCGGCGCCAAACCCGATCAGTTGCTGGAAGGTGTCGCAGAGGGAATAACCACTTTTACGGAACGCTCGGTCGAGGGCCCTTACGCCTTCGTCGTGGGACCCAAGTTGTGGAGCCGGATGTCCTCGCATTTCCAGGGCTATCCAGTCAAGATGCAGGCGGAGAGTATTCTGGGGGGACCGGTGGTCCTCAGCCCTTATCTCGCGGACAAATTCAAGGATGAGGCTTATCTGGTTTCTACGCGCGGCGGAGATTTGGAGTTGATTCTGGGACAGGACCTGGCCATTGGATATGAAGCCCACACCCAGGACAAGGTCAAACTCTTTTTTACCGAATCCTTTACATTTCGAATTCTCGAACCGGCGGCGGTCATTCATTACACCGCCGGGTAAGGATCCCGATTGCTCTGGAACGACCGCCCGTCGTGCGCTTCAGCACAGGCGCCGGCTCAACCCCTTCTTTGATTGAGGAGCAAATGACCGCACCGAAAAATTTTGTCGTTGTGGGGGGCAGTTCGGGAATCGGCTTCGAACTCACCCGCCGGCTGATCGATGATGGTCAACAGGTGACCGTTTTATCGCGCTCTCTCGGGCAGTTGACCGAACTGCCCGGAATTCATCATATTCCCTTCGATGTCACGCGGGACGAATTTCCAACCGGCGGGTTGCCCGGCCAACTCAGCGGATTGGCGTACTGTCCCGGAAGTATCCGCCTGCGGCCTTTCGGGCGGCTGACGGCAGAGGATTTCCTGGAAGACTACCGGATCAATTTGCTGGGTGCCGTTGCGGTGATCAAGGGCTGCCTGAGCATGCTGAACAAGGCCGATAATGGCGCTGCGATCGTCATGTTCAGCACCGTGGCCGTCGGGACCGGCATGCCGTTTCATGCATCGATTGCGAGCGCAAAAGGGGCCGTGGAAGGGTTGACCCGCTCGCTGGCGGCCGAACTCGCGCCGCGGATCCGGGTCAATGCCGTTGCGCCTTCTTTGACCGACACCTCGCTCGCCAAGGCGCTGCTGGCTGACGACGCCAAGCGCAAGGCGGCGGCGGACCGCCATCCCCTGAAGCGGATCGGCACTCCGGGCGACCTCGCCGAAATCGCCTGCTTTCTGCTGAGTGACAAGGCCGCCTGGATTACCGGTCAGATCATTTCCGTCGACGGCGGCATGGGCGCGTTGCGCACCTTCAAATAGCGGTTCCCTCAAGCCGGCGCCACACTTAAGCTTACACTCTGCCGCCGGTACGACCGCAGGCGCCGGATCCTTAAGATCTCGGCCGCTTCTTTCTATTTTTTGCGCAAGCCGTCCATGATCAAACGGCAGGCCTTGCTTTCAGGGGCCGCGATCAATCCGATGCCGACAACCAGAAGGGGTACCGCGAAGATAAATCCCACGACCGGCAAAACGACCAGGCCCACCGTCAGCAGTAACAATGACACAATGATAAACGCAATCCCCACGGTTTTGCTTGACACTCGTTCGTTGCGACAATCGGTTTTGTCCGTCATTTTCTCCCCCTCGGTCTGTTGAATCGGATTGTTGAATTGGTTTATAATCTCGTGTTACCGGTTTCGCAAAACATCGATGATCAGAAGATAAACATGGACAAGGTCTTCACAAGGCGCCATGGCTGTTATTCCCCCGTCCAGGTCGAGGCCGCCGGCCTTCCTTTAAGACTTTCGCCCAGGCGCGGACGGGAACCCATCACATGATCGGCCACAGCACGGCGCGCATCACAGGTGCTGACCCCGCGGATCAGTTCAAACAACCGTCGACAATCAGGCAGCGACAGTTCCCGGGTAGCCGCGATGCAGAGCAATTCATCCTCAACATGCGCAAAGCGCGCCGTGTCGGCGGGCAACTCTTCCTTGATGATGATTTTCGAGTAGACCAGCGCCCTGGCGGCCAGAAGCGTTTCCCGCACTGTTGCGCTGATCTTCGGGTGCAATATGTAAAGCAGCGTCAACTGATCCCCGGGTCCGTAAAGATGCCCCTTTTGTCCCAGGTTTTTCACGATCTCATCGGCCAGGAACACCGACCGCACACGACTACGCGCAGATAGGCGCCGTTGCAGCAGGCGCTTCAGCGGGTAGTGCATCACGCCGGCTTCGATGAACGCTGCGGCATGGTTGGCGACCGAAGAGGATAAGGCCTGGGCTCTGAGGTCATCGCGCAATCGGAACCGCGCCGCGTCCACTCGGGCAAACCGCTTCACGGCGTCGATGGTCATTGCGAACGAGCCGCCCGCAGCGACCTGGTAGTAGGCCAGGAGGGCGTCGGTCGCGTTTCTTTCGGCAAGATATACCGGATACATCAAGGTGTCTTTCTTCAGATCAGCGGGCCGATACCCCTCGGCGAAAAACGCGTGCAGGCCGAGGAGACTTTCCAGATACGGTTCCACCTGGAAGATCTGTTTGCCTTGCGCGTGCAGGTCGCGCAGGGCGGCGACCATCATCCGCGTGAACTGCGGATACTCCGCGTCGATGGTCATCATGTACTCGTCATCGCCGATGAGACCGGCGAGCATGCGGCCAAATTCTTCGGTGGGCGGCTCTTCCAGAAACAGCGCATCGTTTGCCCGCATACAGGCGACCAGCAAAGTCACCAACTCCGGTCTGTGCAACGAAAATCCTATGGTGACAACCGACATCGGCAACTCTCCGGACTTCTTTTCTATAACCGGCTTCAAAGGCGTTTGCAAATCAATCCTGCTAAATTTTGTCTCATACGCTCGGCGAAGGGCAGGGCACCCGGTTGTTCAACGGGGGCTCGAACAACGCGCCGCTTCCTCAACGCCTTTGGCCCCAGACGGCAAATACCGGATCCGAAAACCGCAACTCCGGATAATACTTATCGGTGTGCGGCCGGGGCAATCCCCGGATCGAGTAGGTGTGCAGATTCGTAAAAGCGTCCGAACGCGAGAAGTATTCCAAGACAAGACCCATGCGTTCAAAATCGTGAAGCTCCTGCCAAATCTTGACCGCCTTGGTTGGAAACCAGCGGTTCGAAAAGGTCACGACGAAATGTCCGCCCGGACGCAAAACCCGCGCGACCTCTCTGAAAACGGCGATCGGATCGGTTAAATATTCGACCGACACCGTGTTTAACACCACCTCGAACGTATCGCTCGCGTAGGGCAGGAGCCTGTTGCGGTTGAGATCCTGCACGCTGCGGTCGGTCAGGCGCCGGTTTCGTTTCAACTCTTCCGGGTTCAGCCCTATTCCGGCCAGGGTTTCCAGCTGGAGACTCTCCGGCACGTGCGACTGCCAGCTGCTCATGAGGTCCAGTACGTGCATGCCGTCCGCGAGAAAACGTCCGTAGGTGTTTCGAACCATTTCAGCGGCGGTATCGTCGATGTGTTGAACGAAACGGGGACTTTCGTAGAACCTTTCGTCCGGCTGTTCATCCTGCCGGGTGAACGCATCGGCGGTGAAATAATCGGTGGCCTGATCTTGCCAGCGCGCCTGCATGCCGGGCCCGTCGGCAATTGTTTCGATCCAGTCGATGCTGGTTCCGCCCCGCTCAACCGTCTTTTTTTCCACCTTACCGATGAGACACGACAGCTGGAGGTCCTTGCCGGCCAGCGGATGGTTGAAGTCGACGGTCATATCCCCGTTGCGCATGCCGACACACCTGAACGGTAGGACGTTGGCGCTATAGACGCCGGATAACCCTGACAGCAGCCCTTGGGGATAAAAGCGGCCGATGTGCGCTGGGCTCGCCTTCGGCCGTTCCGGGTTGTTACCGAACTGCGTGCTCCTGACGGAGAACATTCTTTTGGGGTCGTAACCGGGGATCGACTCTCCGGCTTTTAGCTGTAAATCGACCCGCTCTCCGGATCCCTTGCCCAGAACCGATGCCAGAATCGTCGGTGGAAAATAGTCGCGCCAGATATTGACCCCATTGGCCTGGTAGCAGTCCGTGTGATGGGCCGAGGCGCTCTTCCACCGCAGGCTGAAAATAATGTCTATTAGACTGTCCAAGTCGATTGCGTTCATGTCGTTCTCCTTTTTTTAATGCCTTCGGATGCGCACCGCGTCAGAAATTTTGTCATCTTGCTCGGGACGCGCCATCCGTGCGCTATGAGCCGCTCTCTGCCGGGCACCCGCACGGCGGTGACGGCAACGGGAGCACGTGACGGTGCCGAGTCGGATTAAATCATAGGCTATGGTAAAGCCGCTGGACCGCGACGCAACGAGAGGGCAATTTGGGCGTTATGGGAGGAAAAACCTATTATCGACCGGCTAGGCTATCGACAGTAAATACGACCGGAGATTGGATTGCCGGTCCGTCAAGCCGAATTTCTTGCGCAGGTTTTTTCTGTGAAAATTGACCGTCGTTTCGGCCACATTGAGAATGCCGGCGATTTCCTTGCTGGTTTTGCCGTCCTTGACCAGGCTGGCCACCTGCATCTCCTGCGGTGTCAGCAGGATTTTGGCATTGGCAAACGTTTGGAGCAGGGGAGAGATGATCTCGTTCAGGTGCTTGGCGATGATGTCCACCACGGTTTTTTCTTTGGGTTTCAAGGGTGCATTTTTCAGTTTCTCGACATAGGGTAAAATCAGGTCCTTGACATTGGCCAGGACTTTTTTCTCGAGTTCGTCCTTGTCCGCTTCGCGTTGCCTGAGGAGCACTTTCAACGCAATGTTGGTTTCCTCGAGGATTTGCTTTTGTTGAAAAAGCTCCTGCCGGCTTTTCTTCAGGGCTTCCTCGGCCAGCTTCAGCGCCGTAATCTCCTCGTGACTGACGACCACGCGCATCGGTCCGCGGCCGGACATCCGGATGGCCCGCATGTAATACCAATGGGGGCCATCCGGCGAATGACAAGGGTAGTCATGCAGAAACTCTTTTAAATCACCGCCGATGACAGCCCGAAGGCCTTTGGCGACCGTAGCGGCGTCATCGGCGTCCTCTCCCGTGGTCGCATCGCAAACGGCGAGGTAGTTGATCCCCTTGCCGGCGTAGGTCTCGGGCATGCCGCTGCGAAGGGCGTAATTTCGCCAGGCGCTGTTTGTTTCCAGGATCACGCTGTTTTCGTCGATGATGGCGATGTGGGCCGATAGGGAGTTCAATACCGTTCGGGCCAGCTCGTCCGTTAGATCCAACGCGCCGGCGCAGTTGGTTTTCATGCGATTCCCCACAGTCGTGACCTCCTGATCGTCTGTTCAGGCCGGATAAGCGCAAACGGGGCCAGCTTCAGCCAGCCGAGCGCGAGATCTATATTAGTTAAAAACGGTTGTAAAGTCGATCGAGAAAAAATGTCGATCAGTTGATTTTTGATTGATTTCATGGTTAGGTCCCTTTTAAAAAGCGATCGAGGATGCGCGATTCGACATGGCGGTTGAGCAAAAAAACACCGGGAGATTTCCGATTCTGATCGACTTCCTGCGCTGGTTCGACACGGAGGCCGGTGCGGGGGCCCTGCCAGAAGGCGATCAGAAGGAGGTGGATTGGCTGCGGATCATTCCGCTCATTTTTCTTCATATGGGTTGTCTGGCCGTTTTCTGGGTCGGGTGGAGCCCGGCAGCCGTCGGCGTGGCGATCGCCCTCTACGTCATCCGCATGTTTGCCATAACCGCTTTTTACCACCGCTATTTCGCGCACAAGGCCTTCAAGACGAACCGGGCGTGGCAGTTTGTCTTCGGCGTCATGGGCAACGCGTCCGTTCAGCGCGGTCCCTTGTGGTGGGCGGCGCATCATCGCCACCACCACCGCTATGCCGACCAGCAGCAAGATGTTCACTCCCCCAGTCGGCATGGTTTCTGGTGGAGCCACATCGGCTGGATGACCTCGAAAGCGAATTTTCCCACCAAAATGACATTCGTCAACGACTGGGGGCAATATCCCGAACTGCGCTGGCTGAACCGTTTCGATACGGTGGTCCCGATTGTTCTGGCCGTTTCTGTGTATAGTTTCGGTGAACTGCTCGAGCGGTTTGCGCCGCACCTCGGGACCAACGGATGGCAAATGGTTGTCTGGGGGTTTTTCATTTCCACCACGGTGCTGCTGCATGCCACCGTGACCATCAACTCCCTTGACCACATGTACGGGACGCGGCGGTTTGATACGCCCGATACCAGTCGCAACAATGCCGTATTGGCTCTCATAACGCTCGGGGAAGGCTGGCACAACAACCATCATCATTACGCGATTGCCGCCCGCCAGGGATTTTACTGGTGGGAGCTCGACATCACCTATTACCTTCTGGTGCTGATGTCCCGCTTGGGAATTGTCCGGGATCTTCGGCGCGTGCCCGAGCACATCCTCAGCACCAACCGACTGACCCCGAAAGGGACGCGGCGCGCATCGGCGGGCGGCACCTGAAGCCCACCGGTCCACCGCGCTGTTTTCGGATTTAAAAGAGGTCATCCCATGAAGATCGCGGTTATCGGTTCCGGGATTTCCGGAATGACCGCCGCCTATCTGTTGAGCGAGGACCACGAGGTCGTCCTCTTCGAAGCCAACGATTATATCGGCGGACACACCAACACGGCGGAGGTCACGTTCAACGGGCGCCGGTACCCCGTCGACACGGGGTTCATCGTGTTCAACGCCAAGACCTATCCCAACTTTGTCAAACTGATGAAACGCCTGGGCGTCGGCTGGCAAAACTCGGTCATGAGCTTCAGCGTTCAATGTGAAAAAACCGGCCTGGTGTTCAGTTCCAGCACCCTCAATTCCCTGTTCATCCAACGGCGGAACTTTTTTCGACCGGCTTTTTATCGGATGCTCTGGGATGTCAGCCGGTTCAAGCGGGATGCCGAAACGCTCCTGAAAACCGGCGGCTATGACCTGACGCTCTCTGATTACCTGACTCGGAAAGGGTTTTCACAGGGATTTATCCAGCATTTCATCATTCCGATGGGAGAGGCGATCTGGTCGGCGGATCCGGTAAAGTTCAATCAATTCCCCGTACGGTATTTCGCCGAATTCTTCAAAAACCACGGGTTCCTGAATGTCAAAGACCAGCCCCAGTGGCTCACGATCACGGGCGGTTCGCGGCAATACGTCAAACCGTTGACCCAGCCCTACCGAAACCGGATCCGCGTGCGCTGTCCGGTCGCCGCCATCCGGCGCCGGGCAGGCTGCGTGGAAGTTGAACCGGCGCATCAACCGGCGGAAACCTTCGACAACGTGGTGTTGGCCACGCACAGCGACCAGGCCCTGGCGCTCATCGAAGACCCGACGGATGCGGAGAAAAATATCCTCGGCGTCATTCCCTATCAGGAGAATATTGCGGTTCTGCACTCCGACGAGTCCTTGCTGCCCAGAAAAAGGGCGGCCTGGGCGAGTTGGAATTACCATATTCCGCAGCAGGATCTCGGCCGAGTCGCCGTCACCTACGATATGAACATCCTGCAGAGCATCGGTGCGCCGCAGGAGTTGTGCGTCTCGCTCAACCTGGCCAAGGCCATCGATCCGGAAAAGATCTATAAGCAGCTGACCTACCATCATCCGGTTTACAACCCGGAAAGCCTGTCCGCGCGTCAAAAACATACTGAAATCAGCGGCGTCGATCGTATCCACTACTGCGGGGCTTATTGGGGCTACGGGTTCCATGAAGACGGCGTCAACAGTGCGCTCGCGGTATGCAAGACATTCGGCAAGACCCTATAACCGCTATATGAACAGCTGCATATACGAAGGGACCATCCGTCATCGGCGTTTCAGACCGCGGCCGAATGCGTTCCGGTACCGCCTGTTTTTCATGTTTCTCGATTTGTCCGAATTGCCGGCCGTTTTTCGGCTTCACCCCTTGTGGTCAAACGAACAGCCGAACGTGGCCTGTTTTCGACGCCGAGATCACTTCGGAGACCCGCGACTGTCCCTCGACAGGGCCGTTCGAAACCTGGTCGAGGAGCGGCTCGGCAGCCGGCCGCAGGGTCCCATCCGCCTGTTGACCCACCTGAGATACTTCGGCTATTGCTTTAATCCGGCCAGTTTTTATTACTGTTACGATTCGGCCGACACCCGCGTCGACACCATCGTCGTAGAAATTCACAACACACCCTGGGGCGAGCGCCACTGCTACGTCTTGGGCCGGGAGCAGAATGAACATCCCCTCGAGAATTGGCGGCGGCACCGCTTTGCCAAAGTTTTTCACGTTTCACCCTTTATCGACATGAACATCGATTACGACTGGCGGTTCTGTGAGCCGGGAGATGTCATCCGGGTTCACATGATCGACATCGAGGGCGGGCAAACCCTGTTCGATGCCAGCCTGGGACTCCAACGGCGCGCCATCAGCCGCCGGGCCTTGAGCCGGGTGCTGATGAAATACCCGTTGATGACCCTCAAGGTGACAACCATGATTTACTGGCAGGCGCTGCGGCTGCTGATTAAGAAGACGCCGTTCTTTACTCACCCCCAAAACGGTAACGCATTGAAATAGCGCGATGCGACCGATACGTTGTTGGTTACGAACAAGAAAGTAGGAAAATAAAACGGGTTCCAGCCGACTACCGGAGGCTCAGCCATGACAGAGTTGATTATGCCAGCCAAAGTGCCCGCACTCGAGACTCTCGAGGAACGGCCGATCGACAGGGTCAGCCGCCGCATTTTTTTGACCTTGCTGAAGAAGATCCGCAAAGGAAAACTGACCCTCATAGAAGATGGCCGCCATTACAGCTTCGGGGAAAGCTCTTCCGCAGGTGGACTGAGCGCGACGATTCGGGTGCGACATCCCCGTTTTTATACCGGCACGGTTTTCGGCGGCAGCATCGGCTCAGGTGAAGCCTATATGGCCGGATTGTGGTCGCCGGACGATTTGACGGCCCTTATACGCATCGTGATTCAGAACCAGCAGGTGTTCGAAGGGATGGAGAAGGGCTGGGCGCGCCTGACGGAGCCGCTCAATACAATTTACCATACGCTGAACAGGAATACCCGCATCGGCAGTCGCCGGAACATCGCTGCCCATTACGATCTGGGCGATGATTTTTATGCGCTTTTTCTGGACGAAACGATGACCTATTCCTGCGCAATATTCGAACGCGAAGACAGTACCCTCGCGGAGGCTTCCGCTGCGAAATATGATCGGATTTGCCGTAAGCTCAGGCTCGCACCGGGGGACAAAGTCGTTGAAATCGGCACCGGCTGGGGGGGCTTCGCCGTCCATGCGGCTCTCAATTACGGCGTTCACGTGACTACGACCACCATATCCGACCGGCAGTACCGCTATGCCGCCGCACGGTTCAAAAGCGCCGGGCTCGATGACCGGGTCCGGCTGTTAAAAAAAGATTACCGGGACCTGCAGGGTCGTTACGACAAGCTCGTGTCCATCGAAATGATCGAGGCGGTCGGCCATCAATTCCTGCCCACATTTTTCAAAAACTGCAGTCGCCTGCTCAAGGATGACGGAATGATGGCCCTTCAAGCCATCACCATTGCCGACCAGGCGTTCGACCGCCACAAGCGCTCGGTCGATTTCATCAAACGCTATATCTTCCCCGGCAGCTGCATTCCCTCCATCGCGTCCATCGGCAACGCCATCGCGCGCAGCAGCGACCTGCGGCTCGTTCATCTCGAGGATATCACCGGTCATTATGCACGGACACTGCGGGAATGGCGCCGCCGGTTTTTCGAGAACATCGCCACGGTCCGCACGATGGGGTATTCAGACCCCTTTATCCGCATGTGGGAATACTATCTGTGTTATTGCGAGGCGGGTTTCACCGAGAGGTATATCGGTGACGTTCAGATGCTGTTTGCGAAACCGATGATAGGACCAAATATTTACCCGAATTGAGCGCGAACCGATTGGAGACGGTTCCCCGGTGCGCGTTCACGCCCCGGGGAACCGGCCGCCCGGCTCGCGGCCCGTTAAGGCCTTATGCGAAGTTGAGGATCATGCTGTCCGAAGGCATAAAGGCTTTATACGTCAATCCGCCCTCCCTGGCCACGTATCCGGGAACGGCCAGGCCGGATTCGAATTGGGCATAATCGACAAACGTCCGGCCGTCGATGCGGACCTTCATTCCGCCGGCCGGTTTTTTGAGGGGCACCACGGCATAGACGTTGCGAAACCGCTTTGCTAACTTTGGTCGCCCCAGCTGGTCGGCTTTCGTGCCGATATCCACCTCGAGATAGTGGCGGGCGTTTTTTTCGATATCGTTTCCGTAATCTTCAACAATTCCAAGTATTATCTCATCTAGGTCTTTTTTCATGTGCGGTTACCTCCATATGGGTTGAGCCGATGGGCGCACTGAGTCCCTCAAGCCGTCAGCCTATTCTGACCATCCATCTTGCAACCAGCGCCAGCAGCGTTACCGCCGCCAGGCCGCCGACCCACAGCGCCACAAACCACGCCCATTGCCGTTGTTTTGCATCCAATCGCTTCATCACGGGTTCTGTCCTTGCAGACCTCATGGCATCAACCGGTCTGCCGAATCTCCTTAAGGTCCGGGCCGCCTTTTACCGAGCAGGTAGTGCGAGACGAGCCACTCATAACCGCCGCGGTAGCCCCAGAGTTCGGCGCAGGCCATGAAGAAGATTCTCCAGCGCTGCAGCCAGCGTGCGGCGTCGGCATGCCCGTAGGTCTGCGTCATGATCGGCACGATCATCTTTCTGTTGTTGTCCAGGTTCGTCAACCAGGCCTCGGCCGTGCGGCTGTAATGCCGGCCGTTGACCCGCCAATGCCGTTCGACGACCAGCTCGCCCTGAAGACGCAGCAGCAGATCGTCGGAGGGCATGATGCCGCCGGAAAAAAAATGGCGGCCCATCCAGTCGTCGTCCCCGCCGGTTTCGAAGGCGTAGGCATACTTCCGATGGGTAAAGATGTGGATGAACAGTTTGCCCTCGGGCGCCAGCCACGTGTAGATCCGCTCCAGCAGCCGCGGCCAGTTGCGCATGTGCTCGAACATCTCCACCGACACCACGCGATCGAAAACCCGGTCCGTGCTGAAATCGTTCATGTCGGCGGTGAGCACCTCAATGTTCGTCAGGTTTCGCTCAGCCGCCGCCGCGGTGATGTGTTCGCGTTGAGATGCGGAATTTGACACGGCGACGATCCTGCCGGCGGGGTAGTGCTGCGCCATCCATAGGGACAACGAACCCCAGCCGCAGCCGAGTTCCAGAATGGTCATACCGTCGGCCAGTTCGGCGCGCGCGCAGGTCAATTGCAGCATGGCTTCTTCGGCCTCGTCGAGATGCCGCACCCCTTCCGGCCAGTAGCACCCGCTGTACTTCATGTGCTTGCCGAGCACCTTGCTGAAAAACCGGGCGGGCACCTCGTAATGCTGTTCGTTGGCGCAGCGCGTCTCAATGGCGATCGGGCTTGCGTTCATATGGGCCACAAATCGCTCAAGCGCCTCGCGCTGTTTGTCGGGATCGCCGCGGTCCTCCCGAATCAACCGCTGCCTGTCCAGAAGGCGGATGCCCATTCGAATCAGGCGGTCCGGCAGAAGGCCCCTGTCGGCCATGTTGATCAGAATCTTCACGGGCCCTCCTTTTTCGGAAACCAGGGAAAAAAGGCGTTGGTGCGCGCGGCATATTCGGCGTAACCCGGGCGGGTGCGCTTTATGTTCTTTTCCGTCAAGGGGATCCCCGTCATCTTGAGAAGCACGACGGTAACCATCAGCGGGCTGACGACCGTCCACCAGCTCCCTGGAGTCGCAAGGGTCACCAAGAACAGCCCCCACCAGACGAGAAACTCGCCAAAGTAGTTCGGGTGCCGCGAATAGGCCCACAATCCCTGGTTCATGACCTTGCCCTTGTTCTCCGGGGTTGAAGCGAAGCGGGCCAGCTGCCAGTCGCTTATCGATTCAAAAAGGAAACCGGCCGTCCAGACGCTAACGCCCAGAGCGTCGAGCCAGGTCAGGTGATTCGGCAGCGGCGCCATTTGACCGTATTGCGGGGCCAAAGCAATGCACCACATGAACAGCGCCTGCAGGAGGAACACCTTGAACAGGCTCACGATCCAGAAGGCATCGCCGCTCTCCCTGCGCCAAAGGCCGTAGCGCGGATCTTCGCCTTTGCCCCAATTTCGCCACGCCAAATAGAGGCTTAGTCTCAACCCCCAGAAGGTCACCATGACGGCGATCAGGATCCGCCGTGCCGCAAAACCATCCGAGAATTTAAGGGTTATCCATGCAATCAGGACAAATCCCAGTCCCCAGAGACTGTCCACCACCGTTACGTTTTTGTAGGCGAGACTGATCAGCCAGCCGATGATCATCATGGCGACGACCGCGGCGAGGTTGACCCATATGAGTGTCGCAAAGAGTTCCATAGAGCGCTCTCCGGTCATTGCGGTGACGGCAGAACCTGGGAGGGTTCCAGCGGGTTTACGACCGAACGACCATCGCGGCGAAGTGCCGTGGCCGTGCGGATATCTCGGTGGATGCGACTGCTGATCGGGTAGGCCAGCGCAATACCGAAGGCAATAATGTTGCAGATCGACGGCACCAGGGCATAGAGCGTGCGCAGCGCCAGTCGGACCTGCTCGGATTGCTCGACGTTGGGCGCATAGCCGGAAAGTCCCAACACCGACAGCCCGATCCCGACCCCGAGTGCCGCCGCCAGTTTCTTGGCAATCGACCACAAGCCGATGTACTGTCCCTCGCGCCTTTCACCGGTCATGAGTTCGTCGTAATCGATGACATCGGCCTGGAGGGCAGACGGTATGGCTAGCGTGGCCCCAAAACCGATGCCCGATATGAAAACCAGGATCCCGTAGATCAAAGCGTCACCCGGTCCCAGGAAGAAGACGCCGATGAACGCACCGGTGTTGACGGCCATGGAAGCCAGCCAGGCGACCTTTTTACCGGTCCTGCGCGAGACCAAGGTCCAAACCGGTAGAAACAGGATGCCGGTGGCAAAATAAACCACCAGGAACAGGTCGGCAAGATCGGATTGCAGCACGTACTGGACATAAAAAAGGATTAGGGTTGCCGGCAGGTTGTTGCCGACGGCACTGACGGTGTAGGCCACCAGCAGGATCATGAAGGGACGGTTCCGGGCTACCGTGCGGAGTTCTTTCCAGAGACTGGAAGCGGGGCCCCGTCCCCGCCGCGGAATTTCCTTGATCGCCAGGACGCACCACCAACATGTCACAACAATCAGAGGGGCGTAGAGAACCGAAATCCAGAAAAATTTGGCCCTTTCGCCGGCGGCATCGTCCGGGAGGGTGAAAAGCCAACCGACGAGAGCCGGAGAACTCGCCGCGGCAAGCGTTCCGGCGATCAGCAAGCCGTCGCGTATGGCGAAAAGAGAGGTGCGCTCGTTGTAATCGAAGGTGATCTCCGGGCCGAGAGACTCGTAGGGGACCGTCACCACCGTCCAGAACAGGAAAAGGGCGTAGATGAACACCGCGAACCACGCCGTCTCGAAAACCGGCGAGGCCTCGGGCGGGTTGAACAAAAAGATCATCGTCACGGCGACACAGACGGCGCCCACGGCGATGTAGGGGCGTCTGCGGCCGTGCCGCGTGTGTGTTCGGTCCGACATGTAACCGATTACCGGATCGGTCAGGGCGTCGAAAATGCGCACGCTCAAAAGAATGATGCCCAGGCCGATGATGTCGATGCCCACCACATCGGTGTAGAACTTCGGCAGGTAGACGTATACCGGTATTCCGACCACGGCCAGGGCGAAGGCCGGCAGACCGTAGATCAGCTTGAGCGATAATGCAACCCTATCCGGAGTCATAGCGGTCATCACAGACCCAAAATCTGACGTTTGAAGGATTCGTCCATCGGCGCCTTGCCGATCCAAATCGAAAACAAGGCCGACGCGAATTCGGCGCCTTCGATAACGCCTTTGGGTTCGCCGTTTAAGGAAAGTTCGGTTCCCTTGCCGGGGATGTAGGTCAGCGCATAGCGGTCTCCGGGTTTGACATCCTCGTAGAGGGAATTGTGGTAATCGATCTGCTCGCGAAGCCGCGCAACCGTCTCTCGGCCGACATTTTTTTCCATCATTTTGAGCGTGGCCGGACCGAAATCCGCCCCCTTGAAGGACCTGAAGTACTCGACCTCCAGCCTTTTGGCTCTGTCCGCGAGGGCCTCGCCGATGGAGGCCCCTTCTTCGAGGTAAAAAGCACCGGCGTAGACGTTAACGAGGCCAAGGTAGCGCAGGAGGCCCACGCCCCTGAGACCCAACTCGACCGTGGGAGTTTGAAGGTGTTTTGGGAAAGTCACATTGGCGATTTCCGTTGCACCGGCCACCATCGGTTGCACCGCAACGGCCATAAAGAACCAGAATGATGCGAGTGTTTTATGGCGTGACATGATCGTAACCCCTTGCCTGGTATGGTTCGAAGAATTTATCCGTTCGGAAATGCCGTAAATTAGGAATTTTAACCATCTTCTCTTTCTCGGTATCTAAATGCCTTTTATTTCAATGACTGATAATGATCATTTTCACCGGACGATCAATAAGGGAAAAATCGAAGCCGTATGATAGTCAAAACCTACCGAGATGGGTCTGACGGATGGCACCTCTTTCCGGCGCTCATGATGCCGTGTTTCTGTTGACGGTGTGCGGCAACATGGCTATTTTTACACGTTTGACAGTGTAATAAAAAAAGCGGTTGGGTCAGATCGATGCCGTGCTTTGGTTAATGACGCAATGTGAGGACATACGATGAGCGATTGGACTGTTTTTCCGGATAAACCGATTGCGGCTGACGGAACGGTTGCACGGGTATTTCGGGGCCTCACCATTACCACCTTTCTGGACGCCTGTCGATATGTGCATCAGCTGCCGTACGGTTACAACTCGGATCGCGATGACCCGATGACCCTCTTCAGGGAAAACAGGGGCAGCTGTACAACCAAACACGCGGTCATCGCCTTGCTGGCGGCCGAGTTGGATTTGGCGATCGCAAAGAACATCGGCATCTACGCCATGACCGAAGATATCGTCGCGGGCACGCAAACAATCCTGGACAAGTATGATTTGCCCTATGTGCCGATGGTACACTGTTTCCTGGCCCATAAGGAGTACAAGGTCGATCTGACCGCCGGCAACCGCAACGGCAAGAAGCGGCCGATCGATACTTTTCTCTACACCGCGCCGGTTGCAGCGGCCATTTCCGGCAAGGACGAGTATCTGCTGTATCGCAGGGCATTGACAGATGTTGTCCTGCCGCGCAGCGAACTGCAGGGGGTGGCCATGAAGCGCCTCCTCAAAGCGCGTGAGGAGGGCCTTGCGCTCTTGAAAGCCAACATACATTAAAAGTACATTCGAAGGGAGTCTGAGTTGAAAGAAGCAAAACCAGAACGCATTCGCCAGATGGTCCGCGATCGTTATGCCGAAACGGCAAAAGGTGGTCCCTGCGGGTGCCGGCCCCCGTCGGCCGGCACCTGCTGCGGCTCTGCGGCGAATAGCGCCGAGACAGCAGGTCAGATCATGGGGTATTCCCGGCAAGAGCTTGACAGCGTGGTTGAAGGCGCCAATCTGGGCCTGGGGTGCGGAAACCCGAACGCCATCGGCAAGTTGAAGCCCGATGAGACCGTGCTCGATTTGGGCAGCGGGGGCGGCTTCGACTGTTTTCTTGCGGCTAAACAGGTCGGTGCGAACGGCCGCGTCATCGGTATCGACATGACGCCGGAAATGCTCGCCAGGGCCAGAGAAAACGCCGAAAAAATGGGCCTGGGCAACGTCGAGTTCCGCTTGGGGGAGATCGAACACCTGCCGGTGGCGGACAACAGCGTGGACGTCATCCTGTCCAACTGCGTCATCAATCTCTCGCCGGAAAAGGAAAGCGTTTTCAGGGAGACCTTTCGGGTCCTGAAGCCCGGCGGCCGCCTGGCTATATCCGATGTGGTGGCAACGGCCGAAATGCCGGCCGCTTTGCGCCAGGAAGCAGCGCTGCTGACCGGATGTATCGCCGGCGCCGAACATATCGACCGCCTGGAAGCGATCTTGAATGACATCGGCTTCGAGGACATCCGCATTGAGGTCAAGTCGCACAGCCGGCAGCTGGTCAGCGGCTGGTTTCCGGAGAGCGGTGCGGAGAATTACGTGGCCTCGGCCGATATCGAAGCCGTCAAACCCCTGAACACCGCCGGCGCCGATCGGAAAAAGTGAATCCGGCTGCGGCCCTCGAGATCCAGGCGGATCGCCCCCAACGGGTTTTGTCGGACTTCGGTTGATGGTTCCCCGGGATGACGAAAGACAAGGCCCGTTTGCACTGCTGCGGCTTGATCGCGACGCTCATTTTTCGATGAGCGCTTTGAAAGCGGCCGTTTCACTGCCGGGCTCCAGAAGCCACTTTTTGATGGCATCTCGAATCCGGCGAACCTGGGCCAGTTTCTCTGCGCTGGTGCCTTGCGCCTCGGCCGGGTCGGGAAACGGGAAGTGCCATCGGTGAGTGATGCCGGGAAAGATCGGGCATTGAGTTTCGCTGTCGTGACAGACCGTGATCACGTGCGCGTAGAGCCTGCCGGTCTTGTACAGGTCAAACACACTTTGCGGTTTTTTCTCCGAGAGATCGAGGCCTTCTTCACCCATGACCGCGACGACCAATGGGTCGACTTTTTCGGCAGGTTCGAAGCCGGCGCTTTCCACTTCGAAATGATCACCGGCGTATTTTTCCAGGTAGGCGGCGGCGATCTGGCTGCGACCGCTGTTGTGCCGGCAGATGAACAAGATGCGGTCTTTGGGGGTCATGTCGTTTTCCTTTCTCTCTTGAATTGATGCGCGTCTGAAAGAGAAAACCGATTTTTCCAGGGCCGCTGCGATCACAAGCGGCCTTGGTGTTATGTCAGAGAAGTTACGATTGGGTTAGGCACACGTTAGTTTTTTGTTAAGGCGTCGCCTCAGTTTCTCCCGGTCCTCCTGTGATCGCGGTTCGCGGTTGATCCCGGATCCGCCCAGATATCCTCCTTTTCCGCTCACCGCTTGCATTTCTGTTGACGAAAATAAAATCATCATATAAATGACCATTAATATGCTGTTTTGCATTGTCCCACGGTGTTTTATCGATATCCAAAAAGAAAGCGAAAACCGGACATGAGAAAAGGGCCATCATTTTTTCTGGCGGTGGTGGCGGTGACGATAACCGTCGCCTCGGTTTGGTTCGTGCAGCGTCCCGTCGCGCCGGTGCAAGCGACTTGGGATGACGTCCTGGCCGAGGCCAGGGTTGGCGGTTACCGCATCATCACCACCGAAGAACTCGCCGAACGCTATCGCAGGGATCCTTCGGCCCTGCTGCTGGTGGATACCCGCCAGGAGTGGGAATTCCGCTCAGGACACATCCAGGGCAGCCTTAATTTTTCCATGGAACCCACCTGGTGGGCGCGCTGGCGCAAGGCGGATGATCTGCAAGAATTTTTGGGGTCCGACAAGGACCGCACCATCGTCTTTTACTGAGCGGGCCTGACATGAATCCGCAGCGATTCCGCGGCCCGTGTGGCCGTGACACTCGGGTACAAGAACGTCTACCGCGACCCTTACGGATTTCCCCAATGGCAGGCGCAGGGCCTGCCCAGCGCCGACAGTCCGGCGGGGCTTTCGACGCCCTTTCAGGTCACCGGCAGACCGACTGCCGCTCAATCGCTTCAGGGTTGGGCGATGCTTTGGACGCTCCTGGGTGTTTTCGCGGGCGGGCTGGCCTTGAATCTGACCCCTTGCGTTTATCCCATGATTCCCATCACCGTCTCTTTTTTCGGCGGACGGACGGCCCACGCTGAACCCAGCCAGACCCAGTTGGTTTTCCATGGGCTCTGTTACCTGATGGGTTTGGCCCTGACCAACTCGCTGCTCGGCATGGCGGCCGCGCTCACCGGCGGTTTGATGGGGGCTTTGCTGCAAAATCCGATTGTGCTGGCTCTCGTCGCCGGAGTTCTGCTCCTTTTCGCCACCAGTCTATTCGGTCTCTGGGAGCTGCGCCTGCCCGGCGCCCTGAGCCAGGCGGCCGGCAAATCATACACCGGCTACTTCGGCAGCCTGTTCATGGGGCTCACCCTGGGGGTTGTGGCCGCACCCTGCATCGGCCCGTTCGTGTTGGGTCTGCTCACCTGGGTGGCCGGCATGGGCAACCCTTGGCTCGGATTTCTGATCTTTTTTACCCTCAGCTTGGGACTGGGTCTGCCCCTTTCCATGCTGGCGCTCTTTTCCGGGCAACTTCAGCGGCTTCCCCGGGCTGGCGGGTGGATGCTCTGGGTGCGCAAACTCATGGGCTGGGTCCTGGTGGGGATGGCGGTCTATTTTATCCGGCCGGTCCTGCCCGAGGCCTTGAAGGTCCTTTTACCGGTGGCTGTCGCCCTGGCCGCCGGGCTGCATTTAGGCTGGATCGACAAGAGCCAAGCCGGTTTCAGAGCCTTCCCGTGGCTGAAAACCATTGCGGGCACGGCCGGTTTGGTGCTTGCGGCTTATTTGGTCACCACCTTGGTCTTACAAGGGCCGGGGATTTCCTGGCAGCCCTATTCCGAAGAGATCCTGCAGCAGGCCGCAGCGGAAAAAAAGCCCGTGATTATCGACTTCTACGCCGATTGGTGCGCCCCGTGCCGGGAACTCGAAGAAGTGACGTTCCATCACCCCGATGTGGTCCGCCTCGCTGGTGATGCGTTCAGCATGATCAAGGTGGATGTCACCCAGGGCGGCAACCCGTTACACGAGCGCTTGTTAAAACAGTTCGACGTCAGGGGGGTGCCCACCATCGTGTTTCTGGATGCGCAGGGAAACGAACGAATCGATCTGCGGTTGCTGGATTTTCTTCCACCCGGGCTGTTCCTCGAGCGCATGGCCCCACTCAAACAACCCAGCCCTTAGCGAAAGGTGAAAAGCATGCTCAACGTCCGTTTTTTCTTCAACGAACCGAACGGGAAGCCCTGAAAGCATTTTCAACAGATGATCCCCGTGTTGGGACGAAAATACGCGATCAGCATCGAGGTGACGTCCAAGCCCAAAGCCGAATACCTGACCGATGAATACTTCGAACTTGATCTTCCGGTTGCGCCGGCCGTGATGGTCGGCGATGAAGTTGTCGTGGAAGGGGCGGATGTCAACCAATTCGACATCGAGGCGGCGATCTGCAAACAGCTGCAGCTACCGCCGCCGGAACCCCAAAAAAAAGGCTTGATCAAGAAGCTTTTCAACCGCTGAGCCAATTTTGTGGATTCATTGGGCTGGATTTGGTATCACAGCCGTAAGGTGCGGTATCCCAGCGATTCCACCGCGGGTTACGCCAAGACAGGAGGGACAAGTATGGCCGTCATCGAAAAATTTTTGGGTCAGCGCGTGGAGATTCCGGAAGACCGCCGCTACGATATCAAACAGGGGCTCTGGGGTCGGTGTGTCGATCAGACCATTGTCTTCGGTTTGAGCCAGCCGGCCTTGGTTCTAACCGGCGGGGTCAAAGACATCGACTGGCTGGTCGCTGAGAACCAAACGGTTCGCCAAGGTCAGTCGGTCGTATTCGCCATCACCGGCAAAATTCTGTACCTCGACGCACCAGTGGCGGGCGCTGTGCAATTCAACGGAGCCATACGGGAAAATCCATCCCGGATCGCAAACGACCCCTACGACCAGGGCTGGCTGTTTCGCATTCAACCGGAAGGCGGGGTTTATCGACCGTATCAGGTCCTGGCATCCCCGCAAGCTTACCTCGAAAACCTGCACCGATCCGAAGGACTCAAGAATCCAGAAGGCATCAAAGGCGGTGTGTCCGGCATCTGCAAGGCCGTGTACACAGGGATCGGGGAACAGAAGATATGATCGGTAGCCGAAGGTGGGGCATCCCTGCCATCTTATCGGCACTTTGCCTGCCTCAGATGATCCCGCCTGGGTGCACACCGTCATCGATGGACCGTGTGCAAAAAAAAATGATGACGCCTCTTGACGACATGATCTGGTTCGAAAAAGATGAACCTTTGCGGCAGTGCATCGAAAAAGTCCGCGATACGGGTCACACTTGTTTTCCCGTGGCACGCTCAAGCTTGGATCAGGTTCTGGGGGTGGTTTCGGTAAAGGATCTCCTCTCCGCCACTTGCGAGGGCCAACCGAGCCTGGAATCCATCATCAAGCCCGCGGTTTGCGCCGCGAACCATTTGAATGCCCTTCAGATCCTGGACCGTTTTCGGAGTTCGCGCGCCCACATGATTCTAGTCCATACGGTGTCATTTTAAGGGATAGTGGAGGAAGGAATGCAAAAAACATGGTCTCATAAAACTTATGCAATCGAAGAAGGGCTGAAACCCGGCAGTCCGACGTTTCGGTATTTCTTTGTCGTTTCCGAAAGCGGTGAGAAAAAATGCACCTACTGTGTTTGGATACCCGATGAGGCCTTGGCCCGCTTCGACCCGTCCAAAGATTTTAGTGCCATCGTCTCTTCTCAGACAGACACCTGGCACCGCTGGATCAAGGAAAAAATCGATGCGGCCGATTTCAGAAACCGGGTGTTAAAATTCGACAAAACCGGCGAACAGGAGATCAATCTTTCGGAAATGACCGAACACCTCAAGATGGAGTAACCTACTGTTCAACATCGCCAAGCAACGTGCTATTTTTACTTGCCGGCAGCACCAGAGCTTTAAGCTCCTTCGGCGCCGTCATGATGCGCCGTGCGAGACGCTATCGGTTTGAAAGCGCCTCGATCAGTTCCCGGCAGTAATCCGGGATATCTGTCACCACGCGCCCCTACACCAGGTTTCCCTCTCGAAAGGCAGGTTCGTCCACCATTTTTTTCAGGAAGATGGCGCCTCAACCGTGAAAACAACGGCAGGGAAGCGTCCGAAACCATGGAGAATGCATATCAGCAGGAGAATAAAATGTCCATCCATGTTGTCCGTCTTGGAAGTCTGCGTCTGGAAGGGGAGGGGTTGCGTATCGGGACGGTGAGGCGACCGCCGCGCGGGGTTCCAAAGGCCGAGCTCGCCATGCGGAATTTTTACGACGTCTGGCTTCCCGATCTCGCGCCCAGCGAGGAGCTGCTGAAACTGGGGCGAACGGTCGATGATGGAAAGCGCTGGCGCACCTTTGCCAGAAAATACCGGGCCGAGATGAACCGGATGGAAAAGAGACGGTTGCTGGATCTTCTCGCCGCGATGTCACGGCAGACCAATTTCTCGGTGGGATGTTATTGCGCCGACGACAGCAGGTGTCATCGATCCTTGCTGCGTGAGCTCCTGGCCGAGCGAGGCGCTCTATTCCATCAGCCGGTAAGAACGGGTGAAACGACCGGTTCCGATGAACAAACAGGGTGAAAAAAAGTTAAGGGCAAAAACATGAACCACCAACGGATCATCGCGCATCTGAGTGTCGATGGTGATGTTTTTAAACATCTTTTCGAGAATTTAGCCGAAGATCAGGCCCGCTGGAAACCCGATCCGGACAGATGGTCCCTGCTGGAAGTGATTAATCATCTTTGCGATGAGGAAAGGGAAGATTTCAGGAAAAGACTCGCGCTTGTCCTCAGCGATCCCGACGCGCCGTGGCCGGCCATCGATCCCGAGGGCTGGGTGCTTCGGCGCGCTTATAACGAAAGGAACCTGAAAGAATCCGTGGAAAATTTCTTTCGAGAGCGCTCGACATCACTGACATGGCTGCGCGAACTGGAGTCACCCGACTGGCAGGCTGTGCACCGCCATCCCACAATGGGTCCCATGAGCGCCGAGCTGCTGCTGGCCAACTGGCTTGCCCACGATCTGTTTCACATCCGCCAGATAAACGACCTGCACTTTGCCTTTTTAACGCAACTGGTGGCGCCGGTATCGCTGAGTTACTCAGGTTGGGAATAAGACAGATTTTGTTTTCATCGCACTTGCATTACATTCGACTCCGACAGGGAAAATTCGTCCGTCGACCCGGATCGTTAGGGCATCAAAGCGGCGATGACGTCTTTTAATCGATCGTTCAGATTGAGCGGCTTTTGGGTTTTGGCGTCGGTGATGACAAAGGTGATGTCGGCATCGGCGGTCAGCTCCCCGGTTCCCTTGTTGTAGACTTCCTGGCGCAGCACGCCGCTGGTGTTGCCGATTTTCGACAGGTGCGTCTGGATGTCGAGCACATCTCCGAGGGTCGCCGGCCGCCGGTAATTGATGTTGATGTTGACCACGAAGAAGGTCACGTCCTTGAGCCGGTAGAAGAAGTCGGGAGTCGCGTCGAAAAAGACCCAGCGGCCTTCTTCCAGAAATTCCAGGTAGCGGGCGTTGTTCACATGGCGGAACATGTCGAGGTGGTATCCACGAATCTTGATTTCGCTATGAACCATCATACGGCAATTCCTTTTCTTACCGCGATAGACCTTTGGGTCACCGGGCATTCATTAGGCGCTGATTTACGGCATCTCCAGCTGTTTTACCTCCGTCGGGGTATTCGGCCGGCGGCAATATTCGCATAATTCCTGATCCTTCTTATTCCCTCATCCTGAATTTCGTGTCAAATCAAAAACCGGTTCGGTGCCAACGGCGGCCGTAACCTGGACAATTGAGGATGTGTGTTTAATCATAATACCGATGAAGTTGACGTTTTACGTGAACTGAAGAGGTTGCTCAGCTGTGGATACCGTCACGCAAATAGCCTTGGGAGCCGCCGTCGGCGAGGCGACGTTGGGGCGCCAGATTGGCCGCAGGGCCATGCTGTGGGGAGGCATATGCGGCCTTTTCCCTGACTTGGACGTTCTGGTTCCACTCGGTGATGCCGTCAAAGATTTTACCTATCACCGGGGACCGAGCCACTCGCTTTTTGTATTGGCGGCGCTGACGCCGTTGTTTGTCTACGTGATCCGCAGGCTGCACCCGCAGACGGCTGAATTCCGGCTCAGGTGGTATGCTCTGGTCTATTTGGCGTTTGTCACCCATGTGCTGCTGGATTGTCTTACTGTCTACGGGACTCAGATTCTGTGGCCGTTGAGCACTCCGCCGGTCATGTGGTCGACCATTTTTATCATCGATCCGACTTATTCCGTACCCTTGTTTTTCGGTGTGTTGGCGGCACTGATCCTGAGCCGTAAAGCAAAGCTGGGTCATGCCGCCAACACCGCCTGTTTGATCTTGAGCACGGGTTATCTGATCTGGAGCGTGGGTGCGAAAGTATTCGTCAACATCTCGGCCCACGAATCCCTGAAACGCCAGAACATTGTCTATGAGCGTGTCCTTACCGTTCCCGCCCCGTTCAACACCTTCCTGTGGCGGGTCCTGGTTATGGACGCAAACGGGTACTACGAGGGGTTTTATTCACTATTGGATGACGGCCGGGACATTCGGTTCGATTATTACCCCAGCGACCGCAGGCTGCTCGATGGCCTCGGACACCACTGGCCGGTCGAGCGCCTGAAGTGGTTTACCCATGGGTTCTATGCGGTTCAGCAGTTGAGGAATGATATTGTCATGACAGACCTCAGAATGGGGCTGGAACCGAACTATGTCTTCAGCTTCAAGGTGGGGCGGATGGGCAATCCGCATGCCGTTCCGTCCAAAAGCGAGCGGGTTTTCGGCGAACGTGGGTGGAAGCAGTTGAAATGGGTTTGGCAGCGAATCTGGACCGAGGCCCCCAAGGTTGCCGACTGCCGGGGTGAACAAGGCTCGATACAAGCAAATGACCTCATGGGCGCGGCATAACCGAAAACGGGTTAAACCGATATGAAAAAACGCACAGCGGCGTTTGGGCTTGTGTTAACGTTTAAGAGAAGGGCAAAATGCTGCGCCACTGCTTCTTGAATCCGAGCATCGAAAGGTAAATGCAGCTGTTCGGATACGCTGCCTGCAGCGTTCGCAGATTCGCCGCCGGGTCATAGTCCGCGGGTCTTTCCTCGCCGGCTTTACGAACACTCCTGAACAACAGCTCTAGATTCTTCGACATCCAGGCCTCGATCACAACCGGTATCCCATAACCGAACAAAGCGTCGATATTCGGATCTTTTCCGATGACGGGTTGCGTGATCACAAAATGCGCCCCGGCGCCTATTTTTTCAGCCAATCGATTCAACTCGAATGGCATCGGGTTGTATTGGTTATACGCACAACCGGTCGTAAACGTGCCCGGGTATTCGGTGTTGATGTAGCGCAGAAGATCGACGGAAGTGGCCACATTTTTGGTTCCGCCGATACTCTTGGCATCGAGCTTGGGCAGTTTGGGACCGCCGTCGCCCCTGACAACGAGCAAATACGTCACACCAAGATTGGCCGCTTTCGTCAGCAGCCCATCGAGTTCCGCTTTGGCGTGAAACGTGTTTAAATTCATGACCGTCCTTTCCGGTTCGACGGGCAGACCGAGCTGTGCGACCATTTCCAAAAGGCTGAATCTGGGCTGTCCCATCGGATTGTCCGGTACAGAAAGCCCTAAGCCGGAATCGAGAACACGGTAGTACCTTTCGGCAAACAGGTCGATTTTGTCTTTCGCTTCGATCAGATCGGTCCGTTTCGGTGTCAGAACTTCGACAAGATAAGCGCTGGTAAACATCCACACCTCCCAAAGAGTGAGAATCGATTCTTGCCGCGACGAGTGTCGACTCTTGTCATGTTAATGTAAAAAAAATTATTTTCAACAGAGCCATGGGTGTTTAACATCCGATTGATTGACCTACAAGGGTCGATATGGTCGGAAATTTTTCGAAGTTTTGGAGAAACCATGACAGGATACATCTATCTGGCAACGTCGATAGGACTTTTCATCCTCACGCCGGCAAATGGCAACTGGAATATTGTCAGACACACCCTGACCGATACACCTTTGACCGGTATCATCGCATCCGAGGGCGTCATTCTGGCCGGATCCGCTGAAGGCATCTGGCGGAAGGCAGCGATGGGAAACCGGATCTGAACCGTGAGTCAGGCGCAATGATACATCCGGATGTGCATTCCATATCGGTGCACCCCTCTTCATCCGAACTCGTCACCGCTGCCACGGGCGGGGGGCTCTATCTTTCGACCGACGGCGACCGGGCCTGGAAATGCATCTACCGGTGTTACATCCGTGCGGCATGGGTCGATCCGAGAGACGCTCGGCACATCATTGCCGGACCGGCTGACGGTGTATCGAGAAACCGAAGAATCGAGGAGTCGCGCGATGGCGGGCAGAGCTGGCAGCCGGCCTCCGCCGGCACGAATGGCCCCTGGCCGCGGCATATGGTGGAACGCTTTTACCAGCACGATAAAAACCTGTTCGCCATTTTGTCGAACGGTGAGCTTTGGGCGAGGCCATCGAGCCGGACCCAATGGCAAAGCGTCCTTCCTGAGATTCCCGGTGTCAAGGCCATGGCGGCGAGCAATTGACCTGCTTATTCTCTGTTGTGGAGATCCTTAGGGCGCTGATTCCCGGCGGTATGCTGATAACCGGCTCTCACGAGAAACTCCCCGCGGGTTTCGGCTGCATGAAAGCCTCTGCGGGTCATCCCCGGATATTTTTCAAATCTTCAACCACCGAGCATCACTGGTTCAAACAACAATCTTTTAATCGTGATCATTATCGCGGTTCCGGGCAGCGTTTCGACCGTGGTCATCTCGGTACCAGGCAGAAATTCAGGGGTAATCATATCAGTGCCGGCCGCAATTTCGGACGCGGGACTCCCTTCGGCCGTGGATTCCGCAGGTGAGGTTTTGGCTTCAGCCACGCATCGCCGATAATGAAATAGACCTGAAGAGCAGAAACCGACCTTCACAGGACGTCAACACTCCTTAAAAAAAATTCCGTTACAGCTTCAGGAAATACGCCGGGAGGGCACCGGCGGCGATGCAGCCGCCGACGATCGATATCCCAAGGGCAAAAGAAAAGCTGTCCCCCATGAAACCGATCATCAGGGGCACCACACCGCCGCCGATCAGAAATCCGATCGGGACGGCCAGGGACACGGCGATATTGCGCGCTCCGGGCGGACCGATGCGGGTAAGTGCGGCAAATCCGGCTGGAAAAAAGCAGACGGCTGTCAAGGGTTGAAGAAATACGCAGACCAGTAAAAAGGTTCCCGAGGCCGCGCCGATCAGGGCCGTCGTAACGCCGGTCGTCAGCAATACGGCGGTCAATGTGCGCCGGGGCCCGAAACGATCGGTCGCCCAGCCGCCGGCGACGGCCATGGCCAGGCCCGAGAGCCTCGAAAAGGCGACTATAGAATTGGCCAGGTTGCGCTCGATGCCCTGTTCGTGGACCAGATAGAGCGGCAGCATCGTAAAAAGCCCGAGGGTGCTGCTGATGCCCAGGCCGAAGAGCAGCGCCATGATCCAGAAGGCCGGATCGACCGTGAACGTTCTGATCGCCGCAACGCTCGGCGCTATTCCACTGAATCGGCCGCCAAGACCCCAACGGGAGTATAAAAATGCGACCAGAACGGCAGCCGCACCCAGCATCAGGACGATGGTGCGCCAGGGAAACCGGAGCAGCAAAAGCTCGGTCAGCAAAGGGGCGGCGACAAACGCCAGGTTGGGCGCCAGTTCGTGTATGGCGAGGGCTTTGCCCCAATGGCGCGGTGCTATCAGAGCCGTGAGGGTCGCGATGCCCGAGGGCAGGTAGAGCCCGGCTGCCAAGCCCAGTGCGAAAAGGGTGAGGCGGACGGTGCCGAGGCTGCCGGCGAAAGCCGTGCCGCACAGGGCCAGTCCCAGGACCGTCGCCGAGATGATAACGGTCTTGCGATGGGTCAGGTTCGCGGCAATCCATCCGGAGCCGACCAGGGAGAGGAAATAGCCGCAGGAGATGAGGAAAAACAACGAACCGGCGGCGCTGTGACTTATACCGAGGTCTTTTTCGATCTCGGGCATGAGGGGCGCGTAAACCACCCGCGCCGAGAAGTTAAACAGAAAGATGGTCGTCAGCAGTAAAACCGGGCCGATACCGCTGACGAACGACCGTCCGTTCTCAGGGTTCCGACTGCCGGCTGTTGTTTGATTGGCGTGTTTTTTCAAGGCTGAGGCCAGAAAAGTTTTACGTTCCTGTTTGTAATCGTCACGTCATGGCCGGTGTCAACTATTAAAAAGCAGCTTTCGGCATCACATAAAATCGTGCGATAAGCAAACCTAATTCATTGAAAAACGTCGTAAACTGACATCTTAGATTGTCAAAATACCCAATGCGAGTTCCACCCGGCCGCAAGAAAATCCGTCACTGGCAGGAACGAACCGAACAAAATTTCTGTTTTTTCCGGCACGGCAACACGATATTTTGACAGGGAAAAGCACAACATATATGATGGCTCACCTGGGTGCAGACTCAGACTTATCCCTATCGAAACCACCCTTTAATAACATTGGAGTGCTTATGAACAATACGGAACATTCGGAATTTAAGAAAAATAACATTATCCACAATCCTTTTAACTGACACAACTGACCTAATCGACTCAACTGACACAACTGATTTAACAGAAAAAGTTCACCGTGGAACGAAGAATAAGCCGGTTTTGGCAGCTGATCGGGTATCCTGTGATTGCCTGTGTAGTGAAGAACCCGGAGTTGGTGAAACATATTATTTTTAACAAGCCGCCCCTGCCCCATTGATGGGTTTGAACCCTGCGGGTATAAATATTTTCAGCAGATGCCGCCCATCCGCAAAATAATCCACATCGATATGGATGCCTTCTATGCCGCCGTCGAACAACGGGACCGGCCCGGGTTGAAGGGGAAACCGGTGATTGTGGGCGGCGACCCGCAGGCGAGAGGGGTGGTCGCGGCCTGTTCATATGAAGCCCGTAAATTCGGAATCCACTCGGCCATGGCTTCTTCAACGGCTCACAGGCTCTGTCCGGGAGCGGTGTTCATCCGGCCGCGGTTCGAAGTCTACAAGGCGGTTTCGTCTCAAATAAGGGAAATTTTCTGTGACTACACCGATCTCGTCGAGCCCCTGTCCCTGGACGAGGCGTTTCTCGATGTCACCCAAAATCACATGCGGATTAATTCGGCCACGCTTATCGCCAGGGAGATCAAGAAGAAAATTTACGAGCGAACCGGTAAGCTCACGGCTTCGGCCGGTGTTTCCTTCAACAAGTTTCTCGCCAAGGTAGCCTCTGATGTCAACAAACCGAACGGCATAATGGTTATTTTGCCTGAGGCCGCAGACGAATTTATCGGCAGATTGCCGATAAGGAAGTTCTTCGGCGTCGGCAAGGTCACCGAGGAAAAAATGCACGGCCTCGGGATCAAAACGGGCGCCGATCTGAGAAAATTTGATAAAGAGCGTCTGATTCAGCTGTTCGGAAAGACCGGCGCGTACTATCACGACATCGCCCGCGGGGTGGATGACCGGCCGGTCGAACCCAACCGAATCAGAAAATCGATCGGCAAGGAAACGACTTTGCCGGAGGACATCGACGACATCGACCAGATGGTCGCGATACTGGAGGACCTGTCTTTCAAGGTTGAAAATACACTGACCATGAGTGACGTCAGAGGTCGGACGGTCAGCCTGAAGATAAAATATTTCGATTTCAAGAGCATCACGCGGAGCGTGACGGTTGAAGCGCCCGTGGAAACCGCCGCGGCCATCATGAAATACGTCAGGCGGCTGCTTTCGAAAACCGCAGTCGGCGAAAAGAAAGTCAGGCTTCTGGGGATTTCGATATCAAATTTCGATGACCGGGATGCCTGTTGTGACAGCTGCGGGCAACTGCTTTTACCCTTCCGGTTTCGGAACGATCCCTCGCTGCGCAACGAACCCGACCTCTGGTAAATGTGATTGTTCGGTTTATCGGCGGTCTCTCGCATGCCCAGCGCTAGCCGTTTCCAATCAGGGCCCCACTTCCAAAGGGGCTTAATCCCTTCGATATTTGCATTTCGGCCTATCGGTCCTATTTTTGGAGTCAGCGCGCGACAACGCAAAGGTTCTTTTTCGATCAACGGAAACTGTTGTTTAGTCGATCCCTGGAGACGTCAAATGAAAATTATATCCACTCTTCTTTTGGTACTGATGATATCATCCGCGGCCGCCGCTGGCGGTAAGCCCGTGGTCTACGAGGTAAAAGGCGCCGCTTACGAGGGCTATTACGCCAGTGCCGCCGCCGAAGCCCCTTTTGTCCTTTTGGTCCATGACTGGGACGGGTTGACGGACTATGAAATCAAACGGGCCGACATGCTGGCGGAGATGGGCTATACGGTGTTTGCCGTCGACCTGTTCGGCGCCGGCGTCAGGCCGACCAAGATGGAAGACAAGCGCCACCATACCGGTGAGTTGTATCAAGACCGTGAAAAAATGCGCACCTTGTTGAACGCGGCCCTGAAAACGGCTCAATCCCAGGGCGCCGATACCGCCAATGCCGTGGCCATGGGCTATTGCTTTGGGGGAGCCGCCGTGCTGGAGCTTGCCCGGTCGGGGGCCGAATTAAAAGGCTTTGTCTCTTTCCATGGCGGATTGAGCACACCTGAAGGCCAAGACTACTCCAAAACCAAAGGCAACTTGTTGATCCTGCACGGCACGGCAGACACGGCCGTCAGCATGGCCGAATTCGCCGCGCTTGCCGCTGAACTGGAGGTCAAGGGCGTCCCGCACGAAATGCTCACATACGGGGGTGCCCCCCATGCCTTCACCGTTTTTGGCCAAGATCGCTACAGGGCGGATGCGGACCGGAAATCCTGGCAACGCTTTACGGCGTTTCTGGCCGAAACCCTCAAGTGATGGGCATAGGCG
>JBFYWB010000073.1:0-5975 GCA_041299015.1 Deltaproteobacteria bacterium | reverse complement strand
CCCTGGTCGCCCGGCCAGTCGAACACCATCACGGGCGCGTCGATGTCCAGGACATGACCCAGAAACGCGGTCTTGCGCAGGGCCGATGGAAAACGCTCTCTGAATCCGTTGACATTGACGAGCAACGCGCGCAGCGGCGAAGCTTGCACCTGCCGGCGCACCTGCGCGACGAATTCGCCCTGCTCCAATGGCGCCACCTGTTTGAGCTTGATTTCCTCATTTTGGAACCAATCGGTCGGGTTGATGATCATTCCGATACCCAGGCTGGGCTCGAGACGGGTGTCAAACAGACCGAATTGGAGTGCTTCTTGGCGTTGGTTGCCGAAGCGTTCCTCCAAAGGACCATCCTCGCTTTCCAATCGGCGATTGGTGGCATAGAAGAACCGGTAGGCTCCCTGTTCCGCCATCCGCGCCACCACCATTCGCCGGAATTGAAACGCCTCGGCGCGTTCCAAGGCCAGTTGCGTGGGCCGGTAGAAGAAGAACACCAGCCCGACGAGAATCAGCACCAGAACCAGCGTACCAACCAATATCCGTCGTTTGAAGCGCGTCAACGTGACCTCCTGATTGGTTCTGCCGGCTAACCGGTGCCGTGCGGTGGAAATAACGACGCCGGGCAGAAGTCGAACGGGTGTTTCGCTACCATCACGCCGATTCCGGCCATTTTTATCAGATACGTTTTCTGCATCTCGGGTTGAGATCGCTACTGATTTTCTACCTTGATCATCCGACAGCGTTCGGATAGCAGCGCATTTTGTTCGAAATCGGCGTTTCCATGCGCAATGAGTTCGATTACCCTTGCGTCTGAATGATAGTTGCCATGGGCAGAAATTGGATTGACGACTTCGACTCCAAAAGCGGCGATTCTTTCCGCAACGTTGATTTTGATATTGGTAAGTACGGGACACATTCTGGAGTCGAAATAATCGTCAACGAAATCCTGCGTGATGGAATAGCTCAGTAAATCATTCGGGTCGGTAATACTGACGATTTCCAATTTTTTAAACGACCGAAGATGATGATATTCTCCATCCTCGTGGCAATAGGCGTCAAGTTGTCCGACAACCTTGGGGGCCGGCAGACCGATTTGCAATAACGGCAGTTGGTTGGATAGCATAAACACCGTCATCTCTTTTTCTTGCAATTTGGCAATCAGCGAGGGATGGTTTTTTACGGTGGCATCGCTGTTCAGCGTCTCGACTATTTCTCCCAAAGCGTCCATGATGATGCGGCTTCCCAGGCTGTGCGTAATTAAGACGATGTTATCCTTTTCGAGATTGCTGAGTCGCGATAACGAAGAAGCACTGCAAACTTGGCCTTGATTGTTTTCTACCTCATCGCCTTCTTCATCCGCCAACATCCAACAGATCGCTTGCTGGGTGGCCGATAAGATCAGTTTTTCTTCATCGGCCAAATAAAAAATGGGATCCGGCGTCACATCGTTCAGGAATACCTTGACGGCATTATTAAAGGGGGCTCTGCGGTGCGCGAATTCACCGGATGTGTCAAAGTCCAGCACTCTTTTTCTTCCTGCGGTGATCTCGGACCAGGTGAGTTCGTAAAAGTCGATTTTTCGCGATGAGTCTGCAGAACGGATTTTGATGATGCGCAGATTGGCCAGCCTTTGCCCGGGCTTTACGGGATTCATGATATTGAAATCATCGGGGTTTGAAAAAACAGTCAGCCCCAATGAGCGCGCGATGCTTTCGCTGATGATGGCGGAATGTCCGGGGCGATGCGTGCCTATGCCGTGTACGACTAGAACTTTGACCACTTCTCCATCGCCGAAATAAGAAGCAATGCCATTGAATTGGCTTCCGCGGATCTCGCATTGCCGGGTGTCTTCGCTTCGCAGGTCTTCAATTACCCTGGAGGCAACTCCTCTGCCAAAAGAATAACAGCCGGATACAAACAACAGCATCAAGACTATTGCCAGTTTTTTCATGGGTGAAACTTCTCAATAGGTGATGTTGTTCATTGGGCCACCCACGGATCTTTGCCGCAAATCCATCAGTAGGGCGTGCAGGTGCCGAACGCGGCCACGGCGACAAGGTCCCCCGCGGCGCTCAGCACCATCTGGCCGGTATCCTCCATGATCGCGATGGTCCAGCCAAAACCGTCGCGCACATCCTCGCGGCCCTGCTCCGCACCCTGAAGGATCAGCTTGGCGTCGACCTGCTTGACGCTTTGGATCTGAGTTTTCCGGGCATCATCGCCGGCTTTTTTGTCTTGAACCGTCTTCTGGCCGACGTTGACCCACAGGTATCGCGGCAGGTTGATCTCCTCGGGTGCCACCGTTTCACAGCCTTCACCCATGATGCACTCGCTGGCCTCGATCACCGTGCAGACCAGTGGTTTCGATCCGTCGAAGTCACCGGCGATCGCCAATAGCGGCCATATCGGAACACACAACAGCGCTGCCAGTATGCCAAGTCTCTTTTTCATGCGGCCTCTCCTGTATCGAGTAAGAAATTTTCGTCCACAAACCCGTCCTGCGACGCAAAACCCGGTTCCGGCCTGTCGCCATGGCGCCTCCCCCTGCTGCCGAGGGGCGGTCGGCAGGGTGGTGCTATCGCCCGGCGCCGGGAACAGCATTCCACTGATCGACGAGCCCATCGGCGGGTGGTCATCAGTTAACGGCATAGCCCTTGCCCTCCAGACAGGTCCGGTAGGCGCGGTTGAACCGATCCCGGGCGCTTGCCTGCGCGGCAGCCTCTTGCTGACCCCACTGCCGTTGGGCCTCATTTTCCTGCCTCAATTGATCCGATCGCCGCATACCGCCGATCAAGGCGCCGGTGCCGGCCCCGATGGCCGCCCCCCTGCCGGCATCGCCGGCGATAGCGCCTCCCACCACACCGACTGCCGCACCGCGCGCGCCGCCACGGAGAAGACCGCCTTGAGGGGCCCCGGCGGATGGTGGCGGCGTCGAGGCCACGGGGGTCTGCAGGGGGTCAAAGCCCGTCTGCTGCCTGGCCCAAATCTGGCATTCAACCTTGTCTCTTTCCATCTGAGCCTGACTTTGCCCGCGGCTGGGAAAAACGATGAAATCCTGGGCCAGGGCGACCTGGGTGAATGAGAAAAACAGCATGCAGCAACAAATGCAAACAATCCTCAGCGAGCGCATGTCGGACTCCTTTCTTCGTCTGAACCCGTTGAACAGTTTGAAACGCCATCCGACCTTCGGCACCGAACCGATCGGAAACGATTGGGGAGATGGGTTACGGGTTTCTGTACAACCGTGGGCAATCCCTTGTCAATCTTATTGAGATACCGGCTTATTGAGATGCCGTCGTCGGCGTTGATGAACCAACCGCCATCGCCTTGGGTGAATCGCGTTCCCCCTGTCTGTCCGGCCGACGCGGATTTAAAACAGATGAGGGCGGTCAACCCAAGCTGTGGTCACCGGCGTGTGGCGTAAAGACTTATTTTACGCTTGACCCCACACCGCGGATAGGCTAAGCAACCACGGTCTTGCAACAGTGATCCCCACCCTTTGACCAGCTCGACGGCGTTCATGCTTCCCAGTCTGCCAACCAAAGCGCAAGCCAGTCGCATCGAGCAGCGCACCCTGGTCCTGTCCATCTGCGGGGTCCTGGCGGTGGCCGTCGGCAGCATGGTCTACGGCCTCTTCCTGGAATCCGATGTCGTCATCCTTAACGGCATCTTCTCCCTTTTCAGCCTGATCGGCGCGGGGCTCAGCCTGTTGGCGGCCAAACTGGTGGTGAAGCCGGAAGACCGGCGCTTCCCCTTCGGCTATTCCCACGTGGAGCCGCTGGTGCTGAGCGTAAACAGTTTAATGGTGCTGTTGATCTGCGTCTACGCGCTGATCAACGGCATCGAGCGCATCCGCGCCGGCGGCAACGAGGTGGACGCCGAGGGCGTGATCTGGTTCGGCCTCGTGAGCGGCGCAGTCAGCCTGGCGGTGTGGGCGTACGAGCGGCGGATGGCACGGCGGATCGATTCACCGCTGATCGAGGCCGACGCCCGGGAATGGCTGATCGACTTCGGCTTCAGCATGGTGACCCTGCTGGGCTTCGCGGTGCTGCCCTTCCTGGATGAGCCTCACCGCAACGTGTGGGCGCGTTACGCCGACCCGGTGATGGTCGCGTCAATGGCGCTGCTGGCGATCCCCACGCCCCTGCGTGTGCTGCGCCACAGCCTGCGTGAGGTCCTGCTCATGACCGGCGCCGACGACGACGTCATCCGGCGGCTGGAGGCCGTGATGGAAAAGATCCGGGCCGAACACGACATCGACCGCTACGTCCACCACGTGGTGAAGACCGGGCGCACCCGCTTCATCGAGGTGGACATCGTCGTGGGGCCGAATTTCGCGCTGCAGACCATCGCCGAGCAGGACCGCCTGCGGGAACGGATCTGGCGCGCCCTCGAGATGCCGCTCGACAACGCCTGGCTGTCCATCAGCCTGACCTTGGATCCGCGTTGGACCTAGCCCCGGCGCGGAACGCCTGCGAAAAAACCACGTTTTTCGCTCGGCTCAGCGCCCTGATCTCGTCAAGAGCCTTCCCCGATGGTCCCCGAAACTAGAACGAACCGAAAAGGGTGCCGAGAATGATCAGCACCACCAGGGAGATAATCGGCACCACTACGCCGACCACGAAAATGTCGGCGTATGACTCGCGATGGGTGAGGTGACATATCGCCAGCAGCGTGATAACGGCACCGTTTTGGGGCAGGACGTCAAGACCGCCCGAAGCGATGGAGGTCACCCGGTGCATAAGATCGAGCGGGATGGCCGCGGCCGCGGCCATCTCAACATAGGTGGCTCCCAGGGTCTGCAGGGCGATGCTCATGCCGCCGGACGCCGAGCCGGTGATGCCGGCCAGAATGCTTACCGAAAGAGCCAGTGACACCAGGGGATTATCGCCGCCAATGTCGATAACGCCGGATCGGATGATCTCGAAGGAGGCCAGAGAAGCGATCACCGCACCGAACCCCACCAGGCTCGCCGTATTGAAGATCGGCAGTACCGAGGCATTGGCGCCCGAATCCAGGCTTTCCGTGAATTTGGAGAATCTTCGGCGGTTGAGCCCCACGAGCAGAAGGATCGAGAAGAACAGGGCCGCAATGATGGACCAGATGCCCTTTACCGACCCGATATCGGTCTCGCCGAACTGGGGCAGGGCGAGGAATCGGGTGTCCATGGCCGGAATGATCAGCTTGCTGAAGAGGTAGTTGAGGGCAATCACCACGACAATCGGCAGCACGGCCGTGAAAACCCCCGGTTCGCCCGCGGGGACCGGCTTTTCAGTCAATTCAGCGATATCGAAGCCCTCGCCTTCGGCGTGTTCCCGCATCCGCTTATCGGGTCTCGGCGTCATATCCGCATGATCGCCGAAGCCTTCGCCGCGTGCTTGCGCGGTGCGCAACCGCCGGTTGAGCCACACCATGCCGAGGGAGAACATGATGATGGCGGAGATGATACCGAGGCCGGGTGCGGCGAAGGCCGTCGTCCCGAAGAAAGGCATGGGGATGGCATTCTGGATGGCAGGGGTTCCCGGGAGCGCCGACATGGTGAAGGAGAACGCGCCCAGGGCCACGGCGCCCGGAATGAGTCTTTTGGGGATGCCGTTGTCCCGAAAAAGCGTTTCCGCAATCGGATAAATCGCAAAGGCGACCACGAAGAGCGAAACCCCGCCGTAGGTAAGAACCGCACACGAGAGCACCACGACCAGGATCGATCGCGACTGGCCGAACATCCGGACCGTCCATTCGGAAATGGCCTTGGCCGAACCGCTGTCGTCCATGAGCTTTCCGAAAATCGCTCCGAGCAGGAACAACGGGAAATACAGGATGATGAAACGACCGGTCTCCCGCATGAACACCTGGGTATAGGTTCCCAGAACAGGCCCGAATCCATCAAACAGCACGGCGACCAGGGCCATGATCGGCGCGGTGATCAACACACTGATGCCGCGGTAAGCCAGATACATCAGGAGTGCCAGCGCAATGACCAA
>JBFYWB010000016.1:0-51951 GCA_041299015.1 Deltaproteobacteria bacterium | reverse complement strand
GATGGCATGGTCACCTTCCGGTATCGCCATGCTAAAAGCGGAGAAGACCGGACCAGAACCGTCAAGGGCGAGGACTTCCTCTATCCGCTCATGCTCCATGTGCTGCCCCGGGGGTTTCGACGGGCGAAGTCGTATGGTTTTCTCCATGCATGCAGTAAAAATCTGGTCCGCTTCCTGCAACTGGTGCTGCGAGTCGCGCCCTTGTCCGCAACCTGAAGCAACGGCCGGCAATCATCTGCCCTGCCTGCGGGGCCGCAATGGTGATCGCCCCGACAAGGATTGCCCGGCCACGGGTCTTTCCGACCATAGTGTACCAGTAAGCAAAACCGGAGGCCCTGCCCATGTAAATCGCAGCGGACATCACTGTTGCCAACCGCTGGCTTGCGCCGCTACAGGATAGTTGCGCCTTAAAAACGCCTCAAAACAGCTGCAAAAGAACGATGAATCGACAAAATCTTCAGCAAAGAGTGTCCCGCCACCTTCCTCTCCTTGCAACGGTTCACAGACCTGATTCGGCAACCTCAGGCTCAAAAAGCTCTTTTCTATAATATAACCACCGGACTTGTCCAACAAACGGTTCAGATCACGGCTTCGCGTGATCTAACCTTATCCGTTGTGTGAACTGTGCCGCTGATTAGGCATAAGCAAGACGGCCTTTCGGCTGAGGAATAGGCCTACCGATTCTCGTGGCAGTTTCGATCCACTCATCGATAATTTGTTCCGCATTGCTTAGAGCCTCTTGGTAGGTTTTTCCGTCCGCCATGCATCCGGGGAGCTCCGGCACCTCGGCCACATATGTATTGTCTTCAGAACTCCAAAAAATGATGATTTCGTACTTTTTTTCCATAGTCATTCTCCAATACGAATATTATACTTCAGGATTACGTCCCTGACTTGTTTGACTTGGTATGGTTTCCCTTTAGCGTCTTTGGGTTGTAAATTTAGAATCTCATCAACACCATCCTTGGTGAAGATATGGTGATCCCCTTTGATACGCTCATCAAACCCAAGCCGCTTGAGCAGGAAGCATAATGTCTCGAACGGGACATTCGAATCTGATCTGCGCATCAGAATGTGCTCGAACAGTTTTTCCAGTTTGCTCATAATCGTATCCTATCATTCACTCCATTTGGAACACGTTGCTCTCTACATCTTTCGCACAACGTTGGCGTGAGCAGCGGCCCAAATCTAATTCAAGCTTGCGCGGATTTTACGGAAAACCGCGTTTTTCACGCCGTCTGCTCAACGCGTTTGTTGTGCGGTGGCTTTACATTCTTCATAAACAAATTCGGGGTCAAGATCTATCCCGGACTCCCATTCGATTGTGTCGAAGGAGACACGGACTTTTTTGAACGCATTATGATCTTTAAGCCTCTTGAAGACACCAAAATCCAGAAACTGCTTCATATCCAACGTGCCACTTTCACCATTATCAAAAAGGATAGACAGCACGTAATTCTTACCAGGTGTGACCTTTACTATTGATGGATACATTGAATCTCTCCTTACCGAAGAGGATCGATTTTGAAAGGATCTTCTCCGTTCATAACTAACTTCCAGTTGGCCATTAGTTCTTCCTGGTGCAATTCAGCCCATGCTAATACCAGTTTCATTTGTTTTTTCGGAAGATCACCTTCAAGCATTTCACAGGTTCGAATATCCACTGTCGCTTTGTGCTCTGCATAGTAAACATGAAAATGGGGTGACTGTGCTCGCTTGGTGCAAAATTTTGGAACGATTTTTCTTGATGCTGCGCATGTGCATGGCTGTAACTGACCATCCATCGTTCCTGCCATCGATGAACTGCACCGTTTTCGAGCCGCACCTCCATTTGTTGAGTCACGAAAAATCCCTTGCCTACCATCCGATCTCCGTCATCGTGATCTTGTTTTGGCGCCAACATGATGTCCTGAAGGGTTTGGCCGGGGTTCAAAACCAACTCTTTTACCCGACGGAGTGTCTCGCCGGTCATCGGCAAGGGGAAAAGGTAGTAGCCTTTTTCATGATCGATGGCGGCGCAAGTTTCAAGCGCGGCCGCCTTGCAATCGGCATGGTACACATTGAAGCTCGTGGTGTCATAGCGAACGATTTCCGTCTGAACACCCATCTTCTCAAGAATTGCAATGATGAGCGGTATCGTGTCGACTCTCTCTATTTTTGGGGCCATCATAAACCTGATGACATAATATATAAGAGCCATATCAAGATCAAAGTTTTCACGATTCAACCAATATTTGCACTCCATATCAACTTTGCGCCAATGCAAGTGGCTACGCTGCTGCACGATACATCCGAGCGGTTTCATGCGCCCTTGGGGTAGTTCAAACCCGGGCGATTTTTAGTTATCTATCCTTCTATTCCAACCCGGCCACACGGTTTCAGAGTTCCGTGTCCCTCTCGTCTTCAACGATGCGGTAGGTGTGCTCGACCTCCGCGGTGAGGGAGGCAACGGCGCTGCAGTAGCGGGTCATCGAAAGCGAGATGGCGCGTTCGACTTCGCGCGGCTTGACGCCGCGGCCGACCACAACGAACTCGATCCGAATGCGGGTGTAGCGTCTGGGGTGTTCAGGGGCCCGCTCTCCGGAGACATTGACTTTGAGAGCCGTGAAGGATGACCGTCTCTTTTTCAGAATCGACACCACGTCCATGGCAGCGCATCCGCCCACACCCATCAGAATCAGGCCCATCGGCCCGGCACCGCTCCCGCTTTCGGCCGTATCGATAACGACGGCCGGCCCCCCGTCCACACGGCCGATAAACTGCAGGCCGTCCGTCCACCCCAGTTCCGCTTGAACTGCCATGCAGCCCTCCTTATTGATACCTTTTACGAAACGCGCGGACGCCGGAGACGAACTGGCCGTCGTCGGCCGCCTCTGAACCCGGGCCGGTTAAAACGATCCATGCGCGCGACTATCCCCGATTTCAAAAAATCGGTCAAACCCGGCCGCGCGACATCCGCCCCAAGGTTAATTGACATTCCAGCGGCGGTGTGCCATCAAGGAGTTCACCGACCGCCGAATCCGCAACCAACGCCGCACTGATCCATTATCACGCTTAAACGCCCGTGTCGTAGAAATGGGGCGCATCATGAAAACAAACCATTTGAAAGGCCTGTGCGTATTGCTGACGGCCATCTCGCTGGCCCTTTCCGTGGGGATCGTCCTCGCCTCGCAGCCGATCGTCATCGGTTGCCCTCTGGCCACGGCCTTCCTCTACGGTTGGGACGTCGAACGGGGCGCGACGCTGGCCGTGGAGGAAATCAATGCCGGCGGCGGCTCTTCTCCCGAATTCGAAGGCGGCATGGAGTTTGGAACCACTGCCTTCGTCTTTGCAAAGCTGATCGGCGTTCCCGCCCTTTTCACCGTGGTGCTCACGGTTTTGATCTCGCCGATTTTCGTTTTGGTTTACCGCCGGCGCCTCGGCGCATGGATGGGAAAATCGAGCGGTTCGTCGGCGGGTGAAAGAGAATTGCCTCAAAACGACACGGTCCACACCATCGTCCTCGATGAGCTTACGCAGCGGGCGCCTGGCAAACACAAGCAGGCAAGCAGCGCCTTAAGTACGCAGGCCGATACGCAGATCCGGCGCACAGCGCGTGCCTATGTGATCGCCGGGGTTGCGCACGCGGTGGTCCTCACCGTCGCTTTCACCCTCCGGCATCAATCGGTGATCTCGGTTATGAGCCTGGCAACAGCGTTCGTGGTATTCAGCCTGCCGGCTATCGTGACGGTCTTGCATATTGTGTCGTCATCCGGATGGCGTCAGCTTGGCGTTGTGGCCGTCGTCATGCTCGCCTTGATCGTCGCAGCTGGCGACGCACGCGGGCTCGCCATCGATGTGTTCGAGCTCCACCTGCTGCTGCCCGGATCGCTCTTCCTCCTGTTCAGTCTGCGCTTCTGGCGCGGAGTTGCGCCGATGACGCTGCTCGTGCTTGCAGCGGGCAGCGTTGGGTGGGTTGTCATGGCTCATATCGGCAGCTCGTTCTCCGGGGGTGAGAACCCCGCACTCTGGCTCTGGCGGCTCCTTGGCTTTCTCGCCGGCACCTGGATTGGCCTGAAGCTTCTCGGGCGCGTCTCAGCGCGGTATGACCAGGGGCGCTTAAGCGATCAGGCGCTGTTTCTGGATGCCTGGTGGCTTCTGTACACATTAATCCAGACGGTGATCTTCATTATAACCGGCGGGCCGGCGTATACCTGGGTGCTGCTCGCCTTTCCCGCCTATTGGCTGGTCAAGCGCAAGATGCTCAGCAAGCATGAAGTGCTGCAAGCGGCCTCTCCGCACCGTTTGCTGCTACTGCGCGTTTTTGGATTCAACCGCCGCACCGAAAGATTTTTTGGTGCACTGAATCTGCGTTGGCGAGCGGTGGGCACAGTCGAGCTCATCGCCGGCCGGGACCTCGCTCTGCGGCAGATCACTCCGATTGATTTCGTCGCGTTCCTGTCCGGGAAGCTCGCCGGCCGGTTCGTGCGCGATCCGGCCGCGGCGACGGTTATGGACGCCATCGAGAACCCCGATCCAGAGGGCCGATTCCGCGTACGCCAGTACTTGTGCCATGCCGATACCTGGCGCCCGGTAATGCGCGCCCTTGCAGCGCAAAGCGACGTCGTTGTCATGGACCTGCGCGGGTTCACGGCCGACCGTCAAGGATGCCGCTACGAACTCGAATCGCTGGCGCGGCTGTCGCCGGATAAGCCGGTCATCCTGGTCGTTGATCGGAAGACCGATTTGGATACCGTACGCGCGTCGCTCGGTGCCAGCGCAAACTCACACGGAGACCGCCACGAGCGCTGCGCGCGCTGGACGCTCGTGCGTGCGCGTCGCGGCCGTGATGCGGGTCATCAGGTGTTCGAACTGATCGCGGGGCGCCTGCACTGAGCCCGAACAGCGGGATCCCGGGTCACTGACTGCAACCAAGTCTGGTTAGGGTGCAGCAGCAGGGCGAGTGATTTGCGTTCGTTGCTCACTTCACCCGCTGTAGCACACCCTCCGCCACCACTGCATCGGGGCTGCCCCCCACCATTCCGTCCTTGTCACCGAAGTGTGACGAGGATTCGATCGTAAGCCGCATCGCCAGCCCTCCCTGCGCCAGCGCATATTCGAACAGGGCGGCTTGCTGCTGTTGGTCCATGTAGCCATTGCTCGTCCCCTCGAACGAACCGACCATTCCGATTGACAATCGGCCCGGCCCCCCTTCCATCGTCTTCACGACCACCCGCTGCACCCCGCCTCCCTGCGGCACATACTCGATCGTTTGACCGATCTGGGATAGCTCCACTTGGCGAGTCACCCCTTGGTTATTGGTGTATGAGTAAAGGGGATAGCCTTGTGGGCTGAAATCGACTTGCACCTCGGATGTGCTACCGTCAGTAGCCGTCAGCTGGCCTTTCCACGAACCGGTGAGGTCGGCTGCCAGCGCGGTGGAGCTGACAAAATACGCGATCGCCGAAATGGCGTAAAATACTCGCAGTGTCCCCATGACGTCCTCCTTTCGCAGGCTATCTGAGATTGGAAAAATCCAGAAACAGATACTGGATGCATGATTTCTATCGAAGTTGCTGAGAATAGAAATCAAATAAATATGTAGAACGGATGTATCATTTCTTCGCAAATCTAATGTCTAACGCCACGTCTGACCAGCGGACGCGGTTTTAACCTGTCTGCATCCTGACGCAGGTTATAAGAATATAAATAATTCGGAGGATGGCTCAGGCGCCGACCGAAGCAAAGGCCCGGCTCACCATGGCGCGGGCTTCCTCCTGAATCCGGCGCAGGTGCTCGGGTCCCTTGAAGCTTTCAGTGTATATTTTGTAGATTTCCTCGGTGCCCGATGGCCGCGCGGCAAACCAGCCGTTTGCGGTGACGACCTTCAGTCCGCCGATGGGGGCATTATTTCCGGGTGCGTGGGTCAGTTTGGCCAAAATCGGCTCGCCGGCCAAGGTCTCCGCGTCGATGCGATCCGCCGTGAGATTCTTCAAAACCTCTTTCTGGGCCGTCGTCGCCGGAGCGTCGAGCCGCTCGTACACCGGGCAGCCGAACATGTCGGCCAGGTCCTGATAGTGCTGCTGCGGGTCGCGTCCGGTGCCGGCGGTGATCTCCGCCGCCAAAAGGTCCATGATGATCCCGTCCTTGTCGGTGGTCCAGACCGTGCCGTCCTTGCGCAGAAAGGCCGCCCCGGCGCTCTCCTCGCCCCCAAAGCCGCAGGACCCGTCGAGCAGGCCGTCCACGAACCACTTGAAGCCTACGGGAACCTCGGACAGCCTGCGCTTGAGGTGGACGGCGACCCGGTCGATCATGCTGCTGCTGACCAGGGTCTTGCCCACGGCGGCCTCCGCGCGCCAGCCGGTCCGCTTCCGGAACAGATACCAGATGGCCACCGCCAGGTAGTGGTTCGGGTTCATCAGTCCGCCGCTGGGCGTGACGATACCGTGGCGGTCGCAATCCGGGTCGTTGCCGAAGGCGATGTCGTAGCGATCCTTGAGGCCGATCAACCGGGCCATGGCAAACGGCGATGAGCAGTCCATGCGGATCTTGCCGTCCTTATCGACGGTCATGAAGCCGAAGGTGGGATCCACCACCGGGTTGACCACCTCGATATTCAATCCGTAGCGTGCGGCGATCGGCTCCCAGTAGGCGACCGCCGCTCCTCCCATAGGGTCGACCCCGATCCTGAGGCCGGCCGACCGAATGACCCCCGTCTCGATGATGTTTTCCAGGTCGGCGACGTAAGGCCGGACGTAGTCATAGCGCCGGGTGGTGCCGGCCCGCAGGGCTTTTTCATAGCGAACCCGCTTCACGCTTCGGTTCTCCTCGGCCAGGAAGGCATTGGCCCGTTTCTGGATCCAGTTGGTGACGGACGTGTCCGCCGGCCCGCCGTGGGGCGGATTGTACTTGAATCCGCCGTCTTCCGGGGGGTTGTGTGAGGGGGTGATCACGATCCCGTCGGCGCGGGCGTCGCCGTGCGCGCGGTTCCAGGTCAAGATGGCATGGGAGATGACGGGGGTGGGCGTGTAACCGCGGCCTTCCTGGATAAAGGTCTCGACACCGTTGGCGGCCAGCACCTCCAGGGCCGAGGCGAAGCTCGCCTCCGACAACGCATGGGTGTCCATCCCCATAAAAAGAGGTCCCGTGATGCGGTTGGCCTTGCGGTGGTCGCAGATCGCCTGGGCCGTAGCCAGGACATGGTCCTCATTGAAGCTGTTCTTCAATGCCGAGCCCCGGTGCCCCGAGGTTCCGAAAGCCACCTGTTGCTGCGGATTTCCCGCATCCGGACGATGCGTATAATAAGCGCTGACCAGCCTGGGGACGTTTACCAATAGGGACTGTGGTGCCGGTTTGCCGGCGAGTTCGTGGGTTGCCAAATGGTCCTCTCTTCTCATCGATAAGGGGTCAATCAATCAAAGGCCGATCCGCGGACGGAAAGCTCGGTGGACAGCCGCCGGGGGGTGTGTACCAGGATCGTTGCGACGGCGGTCGGAGGAATGGTACATTTCTCATGACCATAAATCAAACGATAAATAGGGGTTGCCTCGGCAGCCGCGCCTCAACCCTGATGAGGCGGCCAGCGTTTTGGATCGAGTAGACCCTAAAGCAAACCAGCGCTCGTTTTCCCGCAATCGGCGGTAACGGTCAAACTCGGAATATTGACTTTGTGACATATTCGTTGCAACCTATGACCCAGCTGGGCTATAGTCTGCAACCATCCAGGCTTCATGAAAAACACGAATCGGTTTGCGATCCGACGCGGCCGCATTTTTCGCATCTTCGATGAGATCAGCGAAATAAGTGGAGACGCCGTCGTGTTCGTCGCCCCGGCGGCACCGCAGAACCGCCACGCCGCCGGCCCGATGGCGGCTGACATCGTGAAGCCGGGCCAGTTATGGGCCGGAGACAGGCGGCCTTCAACCTGAATCAAGGAATATCAGCCCGGATGACTGATCGATGCGCACCTGTTCGGAGTTAGAGAACGACCAGCGTGTCTGCGCGAGAAGTGTCCGGCGACGATAAGGGAGCGATAGAGCGATGAAATCCCCATCGATACGTTTTGGAATCGATTTCGGAACCACACGGACGGTGGTCGCCGCCCGTGAAAAAGGCAACTACCCGGTCTGCACCTTTTCCTGGAGGGGCGCTGCCAAAGAGTACATCCCTTCCTTCATTGCGGTCGAACAGGGACGTCCCCGATTCGGCTGGGAGGCGGCGGCCCTGATCAACCGACCGGACGTCACGTTCCTGCGGTCTCTCAAGCGGTACGCCGCGCGTCTGCGTCCCGAAGACCCGGTGGATCTTGGCCAGGGGGTATCGTTTTCGATGCTCGAGCTGCTGACCCATTTTCTGACGCATGTCCGGCGGATGGTCATCAAGCACGGCAACCTGAACATCGACCCTAAAACCCCTCTCGAAGTGATGGTCGCCGTTCCGGCCAATGCCAACAGCAACCAGCGCTTCATCACCCTTGAGGCTTTCCGCCAAGCCGGATTCACTGTCTTGGGGGCCATGAACGAACCGTCGGCTTCAGCCGTAGAGTTTCTGCACCGCTACCTCGCAAACCTCGGCCCGAAAAGTCCCAAACGCCATGTCGTGGTCTACGATCTGGGCGGGGGGACTTTCGATACCGCGGTGATCGCCATTGCCGAAAAAGGCCATGACGTCATCGCTTACGAGGGTATCCCGCAGCTCGGCGGAGACGATTTCGACGAGGTCATCCTCGACATGGTGCTCGAGTCCGTCGGTGTCGCCAGAAACGACCTCACGCCGAGTGATACCGTTCGGCTGCTCGAGGAATGCCGTGAACGCAAGGAGGGACTGAAACCCAACACCCGCAAGATGGCTGTGGATGTCGAGGCCGTTTTGCCCGGCGCGGATACGGTTGTGCTCGAAACAGACCGGATCTATGAACGCTGCTTACCGCTCATTCGGCGCAGTCTGTCCACCGTCGAGACCCTGTTGGAAAAGCTGGCGCAAACCGAGATCGGTCCCCTGGCGGGTCCTGGCCTGGCCGCCGTTTACCTGGTGGGCGGCTCGGTCGCCTTCCCGCCGGTGGCGCGTCATTTGCGGGAGCTCTTCGGCACCAAGGTGAAAAATTCTCCTTTCCCTCATGCCGCGCCGGCCATCGGCCTAGCCATCATGGCCGACCCGAAAGACCGCATCCCCGTTCGTGAATCGGTTTCACGCTATTTCGGCATCTGGCGGGAGCGGGAGCGGGATAAGGTCTTCGACACGGTTTTTTTCAAAAAACGTCCGGTGGACCCGGAAACCGGAAGGCTAACGGTCGTCCGACAGTACCGACCGCTTCACAACATCGGCCGTCTGCGCTTCCTAGAGTGCAGCGCGCTGGGCTCATCCGGCGAACCCGAAGGCGACATCACCGTTTGGCGGGATATCTATTTTCCCTACGACCCTGATCTGGCCGACCACAAAAATCTTAAGGGCCTTCCAATCACGGTCTGCCCGGGGCTGTCTTCACAGGAAGTTGTAGAAACATACGATTACGACATCCAGGGGATCGTTCAAGTGGAGATCGAGAACCGCACCTCCGGCTACCGCCGGCAATTCCGTCTGACACCGGGCAGCAGCTGAACCACATCCCCGAGACCGCCAGAAAATGGGGTCGGCGAATGGATGGAGATGTTGCCTCTCCTGATAGGGGGAAACGATATGACCCATTTGATTATCTTACGAATTTTCATGGCGACAGGGCTCTTGCTGGGTTTTGCGGTTGGCCTCGAGGCCGGCTGGATCATGCAGGAAAAGGAAGGCGATCAGACACTCATCTCCAAAGGGCGCCTGAGGAGCTCCTCGGACAGCATTGCGTGGGTTTTGGACGGTCCCGGCAGCAAGTTGATTTTTTGGGACGAGCGCGCGAAAACCTACGCCACGGGCACGGTGGAAGAATACTGCGCCGCGGCGACCGCCGTGGTCGAGCAGGCGCTCAAAAACCTGCCTGAAGAACAGCGGCAGACGCTGGAACAGATGATGAAGAAGGACGCCGCAGAGTCCCGCCATGCGGTCGGTGTGGCAGCGGCCGGCGACGGTGGCACAGTGGCGGGACTGAAAACGACCAAATATACAATAACGGTGGACAATGAGCTTTACGAATACATATGGCTGGCCAGCGACAGCGACCTGCTGGCTGAATTCAAACCGCTGAAGCCGCTGCTGCGAAAGTTCAGCTCCTGCGGGAATCCGATGGGAACAGAGTTCATACCGGAAAACTCTCCCGAATACCTCCAATTGATGGAACGCGGCGTCGAAGTCAAGAGCATCGTCTACACCGACGGCAGCCCGGAGACCGTTGTGGATGTCGTCAAAATGGAAAAAAAAGACATCCCCGAGGCCGTTTTCTCCGTTCCCAGCGGTTACCGCCAAATTAGCTTCGTGGATATGCTGAAGTCACAGACGAACTAAACTGGCTTACACCCGGTTCTCAATCGGGGACCCTTTTAATCGCGCCGTTTGCGATCATACCTTGAAGTTGGGCCAACAATTTTTGTTCGGTCGCATCAATTTTTAGATCTGCGTTGGCCATCGACAGAATATCCTCATATTCAGAGGTGGTGATTTCACAATCTGAAATGGCTTTCCGGATGACATCCGCGAGCTCCTGGCCGGTTTTTAACGATTTCATAAAAACTCTTCTCCTGTTTTTTAATTTGGTTGCGAAGTGATTGTGTTGACATCGGTTTTGATAACCGTTTCGACCCTCTTAGTCAAACACATTCCGACCGCGGGCGAAAGCACGAAAGAGATGCCGCCTCCGGGTGATTATTGCATCCATGAACCTTTGACAGCGCCTTCAGGGCTGTGGTAGGAGTTACCGTATCAGATATGCCGTTTCGCTGGCGTTGGTTGCGCCAGTGGAACAGAGGACTGAGGATGCGCACCCGACGACTCTCGTTTGCGGACTCTTGGTTGAGTCTCGCGTCTCGCCGTTTCCCTATTGAGCGGGGGGACGACTGTATCTGCGATCCACCGTTGCCCCCGCCCCTAACGCGCCTCCCCCTGGCTCCGGCAACTGAAAACCAATCCCCGTCGAGGTGCCTGCAACCATTGGATACAAGCGAGAGGAGGCTCACATGAAACTGGTCTTTAAAAACCTGCTGTGCACGACCGATCTGTCGGATTTCTCCAATGCGGCTGTGTATTACGGCGCAGCCCTGGCCCGGGTATTCGAGGCCACGGTTCACCTGTGCCACGTGATCGACCTGCCGATCGTCTCGGTTCACGGCGAAGCCTTCGCCTATCCCCCCGATTACGTGCAGTCGCTCGAAGAAGACGCATTGCGCCAGATGGACACCCTCATGCAGCCGCTTCCGGTGAAATGGAAGCCCCATGTCGAAATGGGCGCCATCGTCCATACCGTTTCCGGTCTGGTGGGCATGACACAGGCCGATCTGGTGGTTTCCGCCAGTCACGGCCGTTCGGGCCTGAAACGGCTTTTGCTCGGTTCGGTTACCGAACAACTGCTCCGAACCATCCGCTGCCCGTTGCTGATCGTGACGGCGCCTGAGAACACGGGCAACGAGCTAGCGCTGAAAAAGATCACACCGGAGAGTGTCGAAACCTTCCGATTGAAAAAAATCCTGGTCGGGACTGATTTTTCGTGGGATTCGGCCAATGCGGTGACCTACGGTTTCAGCCTGGCCCAGGACTTTCAGGCGGAACTGCACCTGGTACATGTGGTGGAGCCTTTTGCCTACTCCGACGCGCTCATGCCCGACCCCATGACGGCCGCGGTGCAATCCGACCTGAACGCTCTTCTGACCGGAAGGCTCGAATCGCTGGTGCCGGCCGAAGCCCGCAACTGGTGCGACGTCAAAACCAGCTGTCTGGCCGGCAAGCCCTACGAGGAATTGGTCAAATATGCTGCTTTGCACGCCTTCGATCTGATCATTCTGGGCATCCGGGGCCGCGGGCTCGTCGAAACGCTCTTGCTGGGCTCAACCACCGACCGTGTGATTCGGCGGGTCTCTTGCCCTGTGCTGGCGGTCGGACCACCGGCGGATGGCAAACGATAAATTGCCGCCGAACGGCCTAAAGAAACAGGACAACCACCGATATTACCGTATCTGGCTTTGGGCTGTCGTGGTCTGCGGCACCGGCAGGTCCGGACGGCTGGCCCACCGCAGCAAGAGTCTCAGCGTGCCGGTGGAGGCGAGGTTCCCGAGACAAAGCCCCACCGGACCGATCAAGTTACCGGGAATGCCGACGAACAGGCAGACGGCGGCGGCCGAAAACACGATGCCCATGAAGCCGGCCTGTCCGGCGATGACCACCAGCGGCCGTCGAGATAGAGCGGCCAGTCCTTCACCCTGTGACCGAACCGCCACGCAGAGTGGATAAAAAACCAGCGCAACGGCCGTCACCCGGATCAGGGTGACGTCTGTGGCAGCAAGATTCTGGAGCCGAACATAGTAGAGTTCCACCAATCCCGGCAAAATGAACGCCAGCGGCAGCAATCCGAGAATGCAGCCGACGGCCAGTGAAAACCGCAGCGTCCGTCGGTCCACGTATCCCGGTGGCGCGAAAGCCAGGACGACCTCCTGCAGGCGGGTGGCACCGTAAGCAACCGGTGTTGCCAGTCCGAGCGCCAGGTAATAGACCGGCAGCATTCTCTCCGGATCGGCCGCACGCGCTACGAAGGCCCCCAGGACAATGGCCGCCAGTGAGAGCAGGTAGCCGCTGAAAGACAGCGGCAGGTTGAATAGAAATATCTCCATCTTACCGGGCGGTTTGGTTCCGGTCGTTTCGAGGCGCTTCATGAAGGGTGCTGCCAGAAACCGTGACACCAAGACTTCGAGAGCCACCGGAAGCGTCAGGCAGGCAATCGCCCAGACGGGGCCGACCAAACCCGCCAGGCAAAACTGCAGCGACAGCAGCGCGGTCAGCAGAATACGCACCAGAGTCGCCAGGCTGGCCCGACCGGTTGCGCGCGCGTTATACATCACGACCTGATAGGCGATCCGCAAGAAAAAGAGCAGCTGCAGCGGGATGCTGATGAGAAGGGTGATCGTTGCAGGCGCCTCTATGCTTGGCGGCAACCCGATGATTTTGCCGAAAAGCAGATGGGCGGTATACGGCAAGCAGAGCAGGGTCTGAACTGCAATGACAAACAGAGCGATCTGGAAAACCACCATCTGAAAAGCCCGGAAGCTTTCACGGCTGTGCACGAAAACCATCCCCGTGGTGATGAGACCGAACCCCAAGGTCCCCAGCATAAACATGATGGCGTTGGACTGGGCCAGGCCGGCCAGGTTGAGGGGCCCGCCCGGACCGCGTGAAGCCACAATGGCCACCAGGGGATAAGTGAATCCCTGGGAAGCCGATTGAAGCGCCAGCGGAACAAAAAACCGGGTCATGGCCCCGCTGGATGGCGGGCATTGAGAGTCCATCTCAGGCAGCCTGCGAAGTGACCGGCCGGCGGATCACTACAGCGGTGTTAGCGACCGGGAATGATAATGCGTGATTGTTCTTTGCCGGTGGGTGTGATGATCTGGGATTGCTCTTTTTGACGCATCTTGTGCGCCTCTTCGGCCAGTTTCTCAACCGCTGCCTGCATGGCCTCCGGGAATCGTTTGATTGCCTGCTGCAGTTGCTTGGCCGGAATCAGGGTCTGCACCGGCAAAGGACCGGCGGCAGTCATGAGGTGGGTCTCGCCCACGAAGATGGTCTTGCGGGTTTTGTCGACCGCGCCGTCGCTGGTCACCGGCGTGAGCCGCCGAATACTGGCCACCCTGAGGTCGGTAAAGGTTTCTTCCAAATAGAGATTCTGCCGGTCGACCGTAAAGTCGATCGTTTGGGTTCTTTCTTCCGTCATTTTCGTCGCCGCTCCTTTAGAATCAGTCCTGCAAACGGCTCTTGTCCGCAATCAGGACCTCGATCGTTTGAATCACTTGTGTGAGAGGTCGCTCAAAGTCACTCCCGCAGCCTCAACCGGTTGGGAAAATCCGTTCTTTCGGGTCCGATACGGTTGCGTGTCCCCGCCCCGGTGTTGCGGTTGGTCATCGGTTATCCTGCGGCAATACCGTTCGGGTTAAGGCCATGCCCGATTTGCTACGGTAACAGATCGAGGCCGATTAGGCAATCGGGATCATCGCAGCCCTGAACGCCTGTGTCGGCCTGAATGCATCGGCTTCACTATCCAATCCTCCTGGTTGCTTCGAAGCCCAAACATTGCTAAGGTCGAGTCCTTGCTATTTCAGCTCGCAGTACCCAGCCGCTTTCAGGAGTGAAACGATAGACCATGGGACATGCCGCCAGAATTATCGGAATCGGATCCGCGTTTCCGGAAAAACACCTGACCAATGCCGAACTTATCCGGATGCTCGCCCGCCACGACATCGATACCAGCGACCAGTGGATCCTGGAGAGGACCGGAATCCGGGAGCGCCGCATCGCAAACGTCGAAAACGAGGCCGAAACCAACTCTTCCCTCGGCACCCGAGCGGCCCGCAAAGCGCTCAAAATGGCCGGCCGCAAAGCCGAGGATATCGACCAGATCATCTATGCCACCTGCTCGCCGGACACGCTGCTCCCCTCCACGGCCTGCTGGCTCCAAAAAAAATTGGGGGCCCACAATGCCTGGTCAATGGATATCAATGCCGCCTGCTCCGGGTTCATCTACGGCCTCGTGACGGCCCAACAGTTCATCTTGACCGGGCAAGCCCAAACGGTTCTCGTGGTCGGCGGCGAAGTTTTGTCCCAGATCACCAACTGGTCGGATCGCTCTTCCTGCATCCTTTTCGGAGATGCGGCCGGCGCCGTCATCGTCGAGCGGGTTCCGGCCCGGAGCCGGCAGCGGATCCTGTCAAGCCACCTCACCTCCAACGGCAGCCTGAGCGCGCTTTTCTATGTTCCGGCCGGCGGTTCCAACCTCGAGGTTACCCCTGAACGCTATGCTCAGAATCTCCATAAAATGCGTATGAACGGCCGTGAGATTTTTAAGGTGGCGGTGCGGACCCTGACCGAGTGCGCCCTGCGCACCCTTGAAAAACGGCGCCTGCCGATCATGCGCCTCGATTGGTTCGTCCCCCATCAGGCCAATCTGAGGATCATCGAAGCGGTGGCCAACCGTCTCGCCTTCCCGATGGAACGCGTATTGATCAATCTGGACCGCTACGGCAATACCTCGGCCGCCACCATCCCGTCGGCGCTGGACGAGGCCGTGCGGGACGGCCGCATCCGGGAAGGCCAAACGGTTCTGCTCGACGCTTTCGGCGCCGGACTGACGGCCGGTGCGCTGTTGCTGCGCTGGTAAAGATCCGATACGGAGGCCTCATGCCATATAAACCCATTTATCAGCGTGTGTTCCCGACCGCGATGGAAGACGCCCATGCCGCTAAACTGCATGTCGACTCGCCCCAATGCCGGTCCGCATCCTATCGCCTGGCTTTCCTCGATGACAAGCTCATGCTGCGCGACGAACTGCGGCCGGTGCGTCTGCAGCTCGAACTGCTCAAGGCCGAGCTGGTTCAACACGAAATGGGCATCGCGTCGACGGTCGTGATCTTCGGCAGCGCGCGAATTCCGAATTCGGAGACTGCCGAGGCCGAGCTGGCTTCCGTCAACGCCCGCATGAGAGGCCGTGAAAACGATCCCGAAATGCAGCAGGCGCTGCGCCGGGCGCAGCGTGATCTGGAAAGGAGCCGCTACACTGAAGAGGCCCGCCGGCTGTCGGCACTGATTTCCCTCCATTCGCCCCGCAACCGCCTGGTCGTCGTCACCGGCGGCGGCGGGGGGATCATGGAAGCCGCCAATCGTGGCGCCCACGAATCCGGCTGCCTGAGTATCGGTCTGAACATCGTCCTGCCTTTCGAACAGGCGCCGAACGCCTACGTCACGCCGGAGCTGAGTTTCCAGTTCCATTACTTCGCCATCCGCAAGATGCATTTCCTTCTGAGGGCCCGGAGCCTGGTGGTCTTCCCGGGCGGTTACGGCACCTTGGATGAGCTGTTTGAAACCCTGACGCTGATCCAAACGGGCAAGATCAAACCGATTCCGGTACTCCTGTTCGGCCGCTCTTTCTGGGAAAAAATCATCAATTTTGATGCCCTGGTCGAGGAAGGCAACATCAGCCCTGAAGATGTCGATATTTTTACCTATGTCGAAACCGCCGAGCAGGCTTGGGAAATCATTTCCCGGTTCGAGGGTTTGGCATGAGTGGCGAAAATCGGGGGCCTTGCACCGCCTAAGATCATGGCGAAACCATCATCACCCTAACGGGTCGACGTTAAACGGCATTGCTATCGTGCAGTGCACCGGCAGTTCGCTACCCCCTTGTCTTTGCCGCGGGCAAACTTATTGTAGGGGGGCAGGTGGTGAGCCGCTGACCGCTTCAGTAAGATCTGCGATCTCTCGAGTACCAGCGGCTTGACCGGTATCTATACTTTAAATCAGCGCCTGAAGGAGGCCAACCATGGGAAAACGAGTCGTCATCGACAAAGATGAATGCGTGGGATGTGAAAGTTGCGTGGAACTCTGTGGGGAGGTTTTTGCCTTTAACGCAGATGAAGAAAAGGCCGAGGTTATCATGCCCGAAGGCGGCCCGGAGGATTGCATCGAGGAAGCGATCGCATCCTGTCCTTCCGAGTGTATCAGCTGGGAAGAGGACTGAAGGCGGTCACCTTTTACAGAGGCTGTTGGTTGATGGCGGCGGGTTCATCCCGCCGTCTCACCGGCACAGGTACCGTCGCTTGTTAAACCATTCACACCCTTCTCCAAGATTTTCTTTAATTTTTGCAGATCGTTCCTGACTTGGTGGCGGGCCTTGCGCTTGACCACAAATCCAAGCATTTTCAGGTTTTTCAGTTCGATGCTGCTGCGGGTGACAAAACGTGTACCGCCGTTGACCGCTTCGAAGATGAACCGGCTCTCTCCGGCTACCGGTCCCGCGGTGAAGCGATAGGTGCAGATCCGGTTGGGAAGATACTCCGCAACGATTCCCTCGGAATCAAAATGCTGCCCCATGAAGTGGTTCACCACCCGATAGGTTGCGCCTGGTCCGAAGGGTCCCGCGGAAGTCTGTTCGGTCAGGATGACGTTGGTTTGCCAACACACGTTGTTTTCCAGATTCGTTGTATACGCAAAAACCCTATCAACCGGTTGACGGATGGTGACACTGTCTTCGATGTCGATCATTTAAAGCCCTTTTCGGTGTTTTTTTGGGCGCTGAACCATCGATACGTCGCCCGTTGGCGTTGCGGCGCATGGTAGCAAATGACCATATTTTAAATTCGATCGGCGGAATTTTCAATACCCGCCCCGTCGCACTTAGGGCTTTTTTCTGTTCTTCTGTATTGATTTCAACAAGTTCGGACGGGTTGACAATTGTTTTTTAGAGCCCATCTTGTACCCGGAAATTCTTGAGCGTCTTCCGGCTTACCTGACCCAGACACGACTGAGTGACGAAAAACAGAGGAAAAAAAATGGACGGAAAAAAAGAAACTCATCAGTTCAAAACCGAAGTGCAGCAGTTGCTCAACCTTATCGTCAATTCCCTTTATTCCAACAAGGAAATCTTTTTACGGGAATTGATTTCGAACGCCTCTGACGCAATCGACCGGTTGCGGTTCAAAGCCCAGCTGGAACCCAATATCCTCGGTGACGACACCGAATTCAAGATTAAGATTGCGGCCGACGGCATCAAGAACACGCTGACGGTATCCGACAACGGCATCGGCATGACCCACGAGGAGGTCATGGAGAACATCGGCACGATAGCCAAAAGCGGGACCGCGGATTTCATGGAGGCCATGACCCACCTCGATGACCAAAGCGCAATATCCCCGGAACTGATCGGCCAGTTTGGCGTCGGGTTCTACAGCGCCTTCATCGTGGCGGAGAAAGTGACCCTGATCTCGAGGGCGGCCGGATCGGAATCCGCCGTTCACTGGTCATCTACCGGCGACGGCACCTACAGCATAGAGGAAGTCGCCGCGGACGCCCGCGGAACGACAGTTATCCTTGACCTGAAAAAAAGGGAGAAAGACGAACCCGATTTCACCGACGAATGGACCATCCGTCAGATCATCAAGCGTCACTCCGATTTTGTAAACTATCCGATCGTGATGGACGTGGAGCGGGAGGAACCGATACCGGAAAACGAGCAGATCAAGGACGAAGCCGGCAAACCGATCGGCAAGACCAATCGTAAGGTGGTGCGCGAGGAAACCCTCAATTCCATGAAGGCCATCTGGGCCAAAGACAAGCAAGCGGTCGGTGCGGACGAGTACGAGGAATTCTACAAGCATATCAGCCACGATTGGAATGCCCCGTTGACCCACCTGCATCTGAAATTCGAGGGCACAACCGAATACAGTGCCTTGCTGTACATTCCGAGCCAGGCGCCCTTCGATCTGTTCAACCCGGACATGAAGCACGGCATTCACCTTTACTGCAAACGCGTTTTCATCATGGAGAACTGCCGCGACCTGGTACCGGAGTATTTCCGTTTCATTCGCGGCGTGGTGGATGCCCCGGATCTGAATCTCAACATCAGCCGTGAGATTTTACAGCAGGACCGCCTGGTGAGAAACATCCGCCGAAACCTGGTCAAAAAGATTTTCGAACATCTCGAAAACATGGCCCCCGAGACCTATGCGACATTCTGGAGTCAGTTCGGACAGGTTCTCAAATCAGGCATCTACACGGATTTGGAGAACCGTAAAAAAATCGCCGATCTCGCCCGCTACCGGAGCACCCGGTCCGAGAACGAATTGACATCCTTCACGGATTATGTCGGCCGGATGCCACCGGATCAAAAAGATATCTATTACCTGACCGGAGACGACCTGACGGCCCTGATCGACAGCCCCTTGCTCGAAAGGCTGAAGGAAAAGGGGTACGAAGTGCTGCTGATGAGCGATCCCGTGGACGAATGGGTGGTGCAGGCCCTTGATGAGTACGACGGCAAGCCGCTCAAAAGTGCGGAGAAAGGCGATATCGATCTGCCGCAGGTCGATACGGAGAAGCGCAATGCCTACGCACCGCTTTTCGGCTTTATCAAATCGAAACTGCAGGACAAGGTCAAGGACGTCAAGCCCTCCACCCGTCTCAAGGATTCGCTGGCATGTCTTTCCGGCGACAGCCACGATCCGAGTGCCTACATGGAGAAAATCCTCAAGGCTGCAGGCCGCCAGATGCCACAGGCCAAACGGGTGCTTGAATTGAACCCGGATCACCCGGCTCTGGACTACTTCAGGAAATTATACGAGAAGGACCGCGACCAGCCGGCGTTGACCGATTACAGCGAACTTCTGCTCGACATGGCCGTGATCGGCGAGGGCGGCAAACCCGAGAATCCGGCCCGTTTCTCCAAGCTCGTAGCGGAATTGATGGCTACGGCCCTCAAATAAAAAAATCCTCGCCGACGACCGGAATCGTCGGCGAGGAGTATATTGTCCGCATGGTCGCCTAATCGCTGGCGTATTTGAATGAAAGCTTGACCCGGGCTCTATAAGCGGACACTTTGCCGTTTTCCACCTTCATGTCCATTTGGACGATTTCGGCGACCCGCAGATCCCGAAGACTTTTCGAGGCGGTTTCCACCGCGTTTTTAGCGGCTTCTTCCCAGGAATTTGGGCTGCTGCCAACCAATTCGATTAATTTGTAGACACTGTCGGTCATCTTGTCCTCCTTTCGCTTTTCGATCGTGTTTATGTGACTGCCGTTCTTTGAATCACATGATCGTATTGACGGCAATTCAGGACGCTGTCGGTCTCCAATGCAGCGCTGTTTCGAAACCGCGCAACCTTGGCGGCGCTCATAAAACGGCACCTATGCCATTCTCTAATCAAGTGGGCGCTGAAAGTCAAGCTGCAAAACTTTCCCGCCTTGTCAGCGTGATTTTCGTCCGCGTTGCGTTAACGGTGTGCGTCTTCTCGGCACTCAGAGAAACAATTCTCCGACCAGCCAAACAGATGATTTCATCATAATGCGTCCATTTAATGCACAAACTGAAAAAATGGGGCAACCGATGACGAATCCCCCCGAAGTTTACTTCGAGAAACAGGAACACAGCCTGGATGTCGGAGCCATCGCCGCCAGCATCGCCGCCGTCCAAAAAAGGGACGGTGAAATCCCGTGGTGTGCCGGACACAAGAGCGACCCCTGGGACATGGTGGAAGCCGCCATGGGATTGAGCATCGGTGGTTATCCGGCCGCCGCCGAACGGACCTACCGATGGCTGATGCGCTGCCAGAACCCGGACGGCAGCTGGTACGCGTCCTACCGCAACGGCGTGCCGGAGGACCTCACCCGGGATGCCAACTTGTCGGCCTACATCGCCGTCGGCGTTTATCACCACTACCTCATCACCGGCGACCGGTCATTTCTCGAACGGGCCTGGCCTGGCGTCCGTTCAGCAATCGATTTCGCTCTTGGCCTGCAGTCCCCCCACGGCGAAATCTACTGGGCCATCAGCCCGGAGGGGGTCGTTGACCGCATGGCGCTGTTGACCGGTTCAAGTTCAATCTGCATGAGCATCCGCTGCGCCCTGGCGATCGCGCGACGGCTCGGCCATCGGCAGGATGGCTGGGAAAAAGGGTTCGCCCGGTTGGCGCACGCGATTTCCGAGAAGCCCCAGCGGTTTAACATGACCAAAGCACGTTATGCCATGGACTGGTATTATCCGGTCCTGTGCGGCGTATTCGACGGGCGGAAGGGCCATAAGCGGATCGATCACCTTTGGAAAAAATTCGTCATCGAAGGCCAAGGTGTCCGCTGCGTATCCGACCGGCCATGGGTTACGATCGCCGAAACCGCCGAACTTTCCCTGGCGCTCTCGGCGGCCGGACGTCGTCCGCTGGCCCACATCGTGTTTAGCTGGATCGCCGACAAGCATTACGATGACGGATCGTATTGGGCCGGCTTCACCTTCCCGGACATGACCGTATGGCCGGAGGATAGACTCACCTGGACCAGCGCCGTGGTTTTGATGGCGGCCGACGCTCTCTACGACCTGACTCCCGCCAGCCGGCTTTTTGCGCACGTCTTCCGGGGCAAGGAGGCGCTGGCCGCGCCCGGACGATAAACGGAAGCAAAACATGATCCGCGACCACCGACCTTATTTTGTCAAGAAGGGCTACCTGAAATTCCAGGAGTTCTACACGCGTCGGTTTGTGCGTCCTCAGCTGACATCTCTCGGGCGAAGGCCTCATTTCATCAAACCCTGGCATGTCGAAATCTTCGGCAACCCGGTAAAAATAGGCCATTACGCCACCATGATCGCCGCTCCGGACAGCAAGATCAGGCTGGCGGTCTGGCCGGAAACACCCGGTAGCGGCAGCATTTCTATCGGCGATTACTGCCTGATCTGCCCGGGGGTCCGCATCGGTTCGGCCAAACGGATCGTAATCGAAGACAACTGCATGATTGCCGGACGGGTTTACATCACCGACTGCGACTGGCACGGTCTATATGACCGCTTGGCCATGGGCCGATCGGAAACGGTGCGGATCGGCCCCAATGCCTGGATCGGAGACAGCGCCATTGTCTGCAAGGGCGTCAGGATTGGGGAAAACAGCGTCATCGGGGCCGGGGCGGTGGTTGTCGATGATATTCCATCCAACTCGGTAGCGGCCGGTAATCCGGCCCGGGTCGTCAAAGAACTCGACCCCCGGCGACCGATGACCACCCGAGCCCACTGGTTCGCCGATCCGCAGGACTTGTTCGAGCGGATCGACCGTCTCGACCGGGTCGCTCTGAGCCGAAACAGTCTGCTGAACTGGGTCAGACACCTTCTTTTCCCATAATGCGGCGGACGACTGCCCGCGATGGCCGCCCGTCGCATCACCTCGGAAACGCCTGCCGGTAGGAAATCTGCCCGGCAACGGCGCAAGAACCGGTCGTATCGCGCCCTGGAAAAGAAAAAACCTGAAAATGACCTTAAGCGGTTTTTTTAAGGTATATCCCCGTTCCTCAGGCTGCCGCCGGCAACCCGGGTGCCGCCCCAGAACAGCGCGCCGCCGGCAAGCGCTATCCCGGCGCTCATCAGGAAAAGGGCCGCCGATCCGATCCGCTCGTACAGGAAACCATTGAGGAAAAACCCGGCCATCAGTCCCAGACCATACTGCACGGCGTTGTTGACGGATTGGCCGACAGTTTTGGCCTGCACCGGAGCCAAGCGGTCGATCCAGATGATGCTGGCCATGTGAAAGGTTCCGTAGGTGACGGCATGCAGGGTTTGAACCGAGAGGATCAATGCCGGCGAACGCGCGAAATAGAGGACGCTCCAGCGGACGGCGGCCACGGCAAAAGAGAAAATCAGCACTTTTTCCAGGGAATACCGTTTGAATAGGGCCTCGGATTTGACCATCACCAGGATTTCCGCCAGTGACGCCACGGCCCAGGCAACTCCGATGAAGGTGCGTGAATAGCCGAGGTTTTCAAGATGAATCGAAAAAAAACCGTAGTAGGCGCCGTGGCCCACCAGCATGAGGAACCCGCTGGCCAGAAAAACGATCGCCTGCCGATTCAGCAGGCTGCCGAAGGACGCTATCGCAAAAGGCTGCCGATCGGATGGAGCAGCGGGCATCCGCAAGGCTCCGGCAGCCTGAACCAGCGAACCGGCCAGTATCAGCACCACGGTCAACCGGATCGGAAAAAGATCGATGATCCGTCCCAGAACGATGACCACCATGATGAAACTGATCGAGCCCCATACCCTGATCCTCCCGTAGGCCGCCTTCCGGTCTTCCAGCTGGTCCATGGTAAAGGCTTCCAGAAAAGAGATGATCGGAGCGTAAAAGGCGATGTAAAAAGCGGTGATCATCAGCATCGGCCAGAAATCGACGGTAAAAAGAAAAGAAGCCCAAAGCAGGGCACTGCCGACACTGCAAAAAATAAAAATACCCCGGCGGCGGTGAAATCGATCGGCGAGAAGACCCCAAACCAGTGAGAAAAAGACCATAACCACCGATCTGACGGCCGACAGGGCTCCGATTTGAACTCCGTTGAAACCGAGGTGATAACAGTACAGGTTGAAGTAGGGCAAATAAATACCGAGCACGCCAAAGTAGAGGAAATACTGGATGCGGATGGCCGACAGGGGTCGTCTGGAGGTCATAGATTGCCGATCTGCTCTGGCCGGTAATCCGCCATTTAGGGTCTAAGCGATGGGGTCTAAGGGTTTTACATGCGCGCCGGTTGATGACGCCGCCGAATCGACATGAATATCCACCGGCCAAGTTCACGGCACGATATGGGGCCGCCACCGACCGACGTCTGGTGGCAAACCGGTCGCCGAACCGCCGTGCACTTATTGCCTATGTCATTTTCGGCTAAATCGCAAACCGCAATTCAAAAAAAATCAAAGGATCAGGCGAGCCCGGACGCGGTCGCCGGGCGCTCGTGAGGGCAGGAAAGCCGTTTGTGCAGCCAAGATTCCCGTGCGGCTTGGTCAGTCGATGTTCACATTGATCTGCTTGGTTTTTTCTTCCTCTGGTTTGGGCACCTCGATTTCGAGGACCCCGTCCTTGAACCGGGCCTTGATCTTGTCGGGGTTGACCGCATACTGCAGGTTGAAGGAGCGGCTGAAAGATCCATGGGTTCTTTCTCTGCGGTAATAATTTTTTTCCTTTACCTCGGAATCAACCTTGCGTTCGCCCTTGATGGTCAGGACGTTGTCCTTGACCTCGACCGACACATCCTCTTTTTTGACTCCCGGCAGCTCGGCCTTAAGGACCACGCCGGTCTCCCCTTCATAGATGTCCACCGCCGGCCGCCAGGTGCCCAGGTTCAAGTCTTCCTCGCGGTCCCTGGCCCGCGGGAAGGCGTCTTCGAAAAGCCTGTTGATGCGTTCCTGCAGGGTGGTCGCTTCTCTGAACGGGTCCCATTTGACAAGCGCCATTGTTCTTTTCTCCTTTTTTGAGTGTTTAGTTTTACCTATGAAACGGTAAGCATGGCTGGTCGCCAGTCAAGCGGTGACAGCCACCGCAGGCCCGTCCGCAGAAACCCGTCAACCGCGGCTTTCCGGCTCCCCGCCGCTACTGCGGCACAGTCGGCGTACACGGCGGCGTGTCCCTTTACAAATCAGACTTTCAGTGTTAGCTTTTCTACGTAAATGTTATTGTGCACCGGGAGCGAGGGTACCACTTAAGAAGGAGTTGAGGAAAAGTGGACTACATCAAAATCCGATTCGGAAATGATTTTGACCAGATTGCATCCCACATAGAGCGGAGCTTCGAGGACATGTTTCGGCCGGTGAAGCCGATGTTCGCATCCTCGGAGTGCAACTGGACGCCCCAGATGGACATCTATGAAACGCCTGAAGAGATCATCGTGCTGGCCGAGGTGGCCGGTGTCGAAAAGGACAAACTCGATGTCGAGATCAACAGCCGGGCCATCCGGATCCAAGGCCGCCGCAATCCGATGCCGCGGACGGAAAAGGCCACTTACCGGCTGGCCGAGATACAGTACGGACGCTTCGAGCGGATCCTCTACCTACCGGTTCCCATCGATACCGAGGTGGTTTCATCCTCATATAATAGCGGCTTTCTGCAGATTCGCCTGGTAAAATTGATGCGGGACAAAACCCATACGATACCGATTGAATAAGGTAAAACGCTTTAACCCCTGCCCGGTAGCCACCGACATTCACACGATTACCTCGCCACCGCGTAACAACCTGATCGGCCCGCGCGCCTGGTCGACAGGTTACCCCCACACGGCCGCCGATACAGAAAAGCGGTTGATAAAATTTATAAAATCGGGTATCTATCTGCATGACCTTTCGAATCGGGCCGCCTGTGCACCAGGCCTTGACCCTTTTGTTTGCGATACCGATTTAATTCGAAACCGACGCATGCATCAAAGCGAATTTTTACAGCCGCAAACCATATCCCGCCTCTTCGGTGCCGGAGTGTGCTTTGTCGCCATCCTGTTTTTGCTAAGTGGCTGCGCGAGCGACGGGCCGCGCCCGCGCGCAGGCACCGCTCCGCAGCAACCCAAACAGTCCAAACCCTACCAAATCGATGGAATCTGGTATTATCCGCGTGCCGATGCCGAAGGCTTCCGCGAGTCCGGTTTGGCCTCATGGTACGGAAAGCCTTTTCACGGCCGCAAAACCGCTAACGGCGAGACCTACAACATGTATGACATTTCGGCCGCCCACAAGACCCTGCCGTTCAATACCGTTGTCAAGGTCCGCAATCTGGACAACGGCCGGGAAATCCGGGTTCGCGTCAACGACCGCGGTCCCTTCGTGCGCAACCGGGTCATCGACCTGTCCTACGGGGCTGCTCAGCAGATCGGTCTCGTGGGTCCCGGCACGGCCCCGGTCCAAGTCGTCGCCCTCGGCGCCGTCGCCAATGCCGGCGAATCGGTGACCGCAAAGCATACCTTTGCACCCGTCGACTACAATTCGGGTAAGTTCACATTCCAAGTCGGTGCCTTCCGCGACCGCGGCAACGCAGAGAGGCTCAGGCTGAAATTGGGCCAGGCTTATAAAAACGCCCGTATCAGCGCCTTCGATGCCGGTGACGGTCTCTATTACCGCGTCCGTGTCGGCGATTTCGCCAGCCTGGAAGAAGCCCGCCAGGGAGAAGAAATTCTGCTCCGAGATGGATACCCCGTGTTCGTGGTAGCTGAATAACCCCTGCAACTGCCCGCGGGATCTCGGGCGAGCTCGCAGGCCCCAGGACAGAATACCGGTGCCTCAAATCAGGCCGCAGCCGATGCGGTTGGAAACCGTTCAGCCATTGAACCCCCCAGGTTCGGGTGATAAGGTCGTCTTTCTCGACCGCGACGGGGTCATTAACCGTGACTCACCGGCTTACATCAAGAGCTGGGCGGAATTCGAATTTCTTCCGGGAAGTCTAACGGCCCTGCGGCGCCTCAGTGCGGCCGGATTTATGCTCATCGTTCTGTCCAACCAATCGGCGGTCAACCGCGGCCTGCTGAGCCTGGAGACCCTGCTGGACATCCACCGCAGGCTGCAGGCCGAAGTCGCGGCGGCGGGCGGTTGCGTGACGGACATCTTCTTCTGCCCGCACCGGCCGGAAGAAGGCTGCCTGTGTCGCAAACCGCTTCCGGGTCTGCTGTGCCAAGCGTGCAGCAAACATGGAATCAACCCGTCCCGGGCCATCATGATCGGCGACAGCGTCAAGGATATCGAATGCGCCCGCACTGCCGGCTGCAAGCAGGCGCTGCTGGTCAAAACCGGCAACGGCCTCAGCGCCGCCGCGACGCTCGAACGCAGTGGTGTCCCGGTTGCTTGCGTGGCAGAAGATCTTCTCGATGCAGCGAATTGGATTCTCAACCGGATTTCCTGAAACCGTTATCGTCACTATTTTGCGAATAGGTATTTCGAAACTGTGGACGATTCCCTGACCTGTCGCAGTGCTCCCCAATCGGTCACACTGGAGGGGCACATCGAAAAAGTTACCTTTTACAACCCGCAAAACCAGTTCGCCATCGTGCGCCTGCAGGTCACCGGCGCCGATAACCTGGTCACGGTGCTCGGCCTTCTGCCCCGCCCCCTTGCAGGGTCCGCGCTGCGCATCACCGGCACCTGGGAAACCCATGCCCGCTACGGTCAGCAACTGCGGATCATTACTGCCGAAATCGTGCTGCCGGCAACCATCGACGGCATCCGTCATTACCTGGCCTCCGGAGTCGTCAAGGGGGTCGGTCCCCGCACCATCGCTCGTTTGGTCAATCATTTCCGGGAGGAAACCCTGGCGGTGATCGAAAACGCGCCCGCCCGTCTGGCTGAGGTGAAAGGTATCGGCAGCCAAACCGCACAGCGGATCGCCGAAGTCTGGAGGTCCGAACATGCCTTCCGCAGCCTGGTCCGGTTCCTTCAGGAAAACGACCTCAACACGCTCTATGCCTCCCGAATTTTTTCAGCCTACGGCGCCGAATCAATTTCGGTTTTGCAAAACGAGCCGCTGCGCCTGACCCGCGACTTTCCTCGAATCGGCTTCACTGTTGCGGACGCCGTCATGCAGCATTCCGGGGTGCCGTTCGACGACCCCCGGCGCATACAGGCTTGCATCCTGCACTTGCTGAACGAAAGCCTCGATGACGGCAACACGTTCGTTCCGGCGACCGACCTCGTGGAGCGTTGCGCCCATTTGTTAAAAATTGACGCAGATGCGGTCACCACCGCCTGCCGCAACCTGGCGGAATCAAACGAAGTGGTCATGGAAGACCGCCAAAACGATCCACTGGCGCCGGCCGTTTATCTCACGGCACTCCACCGCGCCGAGAACACCATCGCCGCGCGCATCAAGGCCCTGCTCTCATTTCCGGTCCGCCCGCCCGAAATGGACCGCGATCGCATCGCCGCGCAAGTTCTCGCACGGTTGGCCATCGCACTCTCTCCGGGGCAGACCGCTGTTATCGCCAATATTTTTGCCTTCCGGGTCGCCATCGTCACCGGCGGGCCCGGCACGGGTAAAACCACCCTGATCCGCTCTATCACCGCTGTCTTCGCATCTCTCGGAAAACAGATCGTTCTGGCCGCGCCCACAGGCAGGGCTGCCCGGAGGCTCGCGGAAGTCACCGGCCACCAGGCGTGCACGATTCACCGGCTCCTGGGATACAACCCCCTCGAAGACGGGTTCGAGCATAACCCGGACAACCCTCTCCAGGCCGATGTCGTTATCATTGACGAGGCATCCATGGTCGACACCTTGCTGATGGCCCAACTGCTTCAGGCCGTTCACGTGTCGTCGCGCCTGATTCTGGTCGGGGATGTCTTTCAACTGCCTTCCGTCGGACCGGGCAATGTTCTGACCGATCTGATCCGGTCACAAGCCATCCGGACCTTCGAGCTGACCGAAATCTTCCGCCAAGGCCGCGAAAGTGCCATCATTCTGAATGCCCATCGTGTCCGCCGCGGCGTTCAACCGCTGACCGCACCCTCTGATTTTTCGGGCCGGACCACGGACTTCTACTTTTTCGAACAAGAACGCCCGGAGGCTGTCCTTAAAAGTATCGTCGAGCTTTGCCGTCATGAGGTTCCGAGACATTTTGCACTCGATCCCATAAACGCTATTCAGGTGCTCACACCCATGCACAAGGGCGTTGTGGGCACGATCAACCTCAACCGCGTGCTGCAGGAAAACCTGAATCCCGATCCGAAGGGCATATGGATCGGAGGCCGGTCTTTCAAACCGGGCGACAAAGTCATGCACCTGAAAAACGACTACCGTAAAGAAGTCTACAACGGGGACAGCGGTCTCCTGCGCGACATCGATCAGCATAAAGAAATTGCGAGCGTCGACTATGACGGCCGTATCGTGGAATACGACTTCGCTGAACTCGAAGAAATCGGGCCGGCCTATGCCGTCACGGTCCACAAGTCCCAAGGGGCCGAATATCCGGCGGTGATCATGCCGGTCGTGACCCAGCATTTTGTCATGCTCCAGCGCAACCTGCTTTACACGGCCATCACCCGCGGCAAGCACCTGGTCGTTTTAATCGGTACCCGCAAGGCGCTCGACATCGCCTTGCAAAACGACCGCCCCCGACAGCGGCTCACCGGACTGACCGACAGGCTGATCCATTGACCGGTTCAATTGTGCGTATTAGAATTACGCTAATGAGTCGTAATCAATACCGCCGAGGGGCGGGGCATGTGCCTTTATTGCCTCCGCGGCGGCTTGAAGCACACGCATTTTTAAAATCTGCGCCGAAAAACCATCACTCGGGTCGACACGCCGAACGGCTGTTCTCTTCTGGACCGGACAGAAGCACCCACTGACCTCCTTCTCGCAACCTTCTCGAAGGCGTTCTTCATCTTCACGCCAACCGGCGCGGCCCGTACGATCCTATTAAGGTATGGAGGGTCCGCCGACCACCTCTATGGGTTCCTTGAGGGTCGGGTGCACATTCGCATCGAGGAAACCGGTGACTGAAGGTGGCATGAATGAACGAATCGTCAGCCGAACAATGGAATGGCAAAATCATCAGCCCGGAGCAGGTGATTCAGAAAATCAAACCCGGGATGACCATCTTCATCGGGACCGGTGTGGCTGAGCCCCGCACCCTGGTCAGGACCCTGATGAACAGCACTGCCGGCAATCTCAATGACCTGGAGCTTATCCAGTTGATCAGCTTCGGCGACGCCATTTCCATGGGCAACCTCCGGACCCAGCAGTTTCGTCTCAAGACCTTTTTCTCCGGCTGGGTCTCCCAGGATGCCATCATGGAGGGCCGTGTCGATCTGATTCCAAGCCGTTTCGCCTGGATCCCGGACCTCATCGAATCCAGTCATTTCCCGGTGCATGCCGCGTTTTTGCAGATAACCCCACCGGACAAACACGGCAATTGCAGCCTGGGGGTCGCGGTGGATGCGGCCCGGCAAGCGATGGAAAAGGCCACGCTTGTCGTCGGAGAAATCAACCGACAGGTTCCGCGCACCTTCGGCGATACTTTTGTGTCGGTCTCAGAATTCACCTACCTGGTGGAGGCGCGGGATGCCCCCATTTATTTCGATCGCTGGCCGGTGAGCACCGTTTACGACCAAATTGCCGATCGGATAGCCGAACTGATCGAAGACCGCAGCTGCATCGCCTTTTCCGTCGGGCAGCTGTTTGAAGCCCTGGGCCGTCACCTGGTCGATAAAAAGCACCTAGGCGTGCATTCTCCCGTCTTCACCGACGCCCTGATGGACCTTGTGAAAGCCGGTGCCGTTACCAATCGGTCCAAGGGGACTTACCGGGGCAAATCCCTGGCGTCCTATGCCATCGGAACACCGGAGCTGTTTACCTGGCTGGATCAAAACCCCCTGGTCGAGTTTCAAGCCATCGACAAGGTGTTCAACCCGAGTCAAATCGGCCGCAACGCGCAATTCACCGCCGTCGTGGCGGCCCGCAAGGTCGATTTGTTGGGACACATTGCGTTACAGATCGGCAAGGGTACCGTGGCGACAGGGCCGGCCGAAGTGGCCGACCTTGTGAGCGGTGCGGAAATTTCCCCGGGAGGGCGGACGATCTTCGCCCTGCCAAGCCGCAACAGAAAAGGCATCGCCAACATCTTGATATCCGTCAAGGAGTTCCCCAACCAGTTTACCTCGAGAGAATCTGTGGACGTGGTGGTCACGGAATACGGAATTGCTCGGTTGAAGGGCTTCACTCTGCGCGAACGGGCTCAGGCCTTGATTGACATCGCGCATCCAGCCGATCGGCCGCTGCTCGTTGAACAGGCCAAGGCCGCCCATATCATTTATCCGGATCAAATATTTCTCGCCGCCAGCGCCCATCTCTACCCGGCTGCGGTTGAAGAAATCAGCCGATTAAGGGACGGCACAGCGATCCGTTTTCGACCGATCAAACCGTCGGACGAAGAACAGATGCGTCAACTGTTTTACCGGTTTTCGGATGAAACGGTGTACTATCGCTATTTCGGCCACGTCAAGGCAATGCCCCACGCCAAGATGCAGCAATATGCCAACGTCGATTGGAGCAATACGATGTCGATTGTCGGGCTGGTCGAAGACGGCGATCAATCAAGAGTAATCGCTGAGGCGCGCTATATCATCGAGAGATTGCAGCCTTTTGCCGAAGTGGTCTTCGTCGTCGACGAAGCCTACCAGGGACAAGGAATCGCTACTTACATGTATCGGATGCTTGTTCGCCTGGCAAGGGAGAGAGGGGTGCAGGGGTTCACCGCCGACGTACTTTTTTCGAACCTGGGAATGATGAAAGTGTTTCGCAAAGGCGGCCTGCCGGTCAAAGCTGAACTGAAAGACGGAATTTATCACCTCTTCATTCCCTTTTATGACGACCGATCGTGATCTCACGTCACCGGCCGTGCACGTGAATGGAGGCGCTGCAACAATCAACGCCTGATCAGGCGTCCGATTCCGGATTGGTTGGGAGAGGAATCTTTATGAACTCGATCCCCTCTGCCTTCAGCGTCTTTTCTTCCTCCGGGGAGCTGGTCCCGCGGATGTTGCGCTGCTCAGTAACACCATAGTGCATTTTCAAGGCTTCTCTGGCAAAATCACACCCGACGTTGTCAAAATTTTTTTCGACGAACTCGTTTATTTTACGGCCGAGTTGCTCCATTTGAGCCGCTGTATGGCCGGAAGACGGCGATGGTCGGACGGATGATTTAATCGCAAAGGTCGACGGGATTCGCGTGACGACCGTGACATCGCACATCGGACAGGCGATAAGGCCCTTATTATCCTGATCCTTAAAAGTGGGCTCGTCTTCGAACCATCCCTCAAATATATGCCCGTTGACGCATTGGAGATCGTATGCAATCATAGATTTTTATAATTTTTTTTTGAAACGTGCAGTAATTATTCCCGCCGCGGAACGCAATTTTGAACCGGTTGAACCCTTTCTGAAATCGACATGAATTCAGTTGGTTTCAAGAAAGTCTTGACAGATCAATCCTTGATACGGAGAATAGATCATACAATTTGCCGCCGGTTTCGTCAAACCCCGTCTGGAAATGAAAAGAATGCGCTGGTGCCGGGAATTGGCCGCCTCGAACGGCTGATCGGCACCGGGGCCATCCCACTCTGCCGGAACGGCCTTTGCTTACCGTGCCGACATTCTCGCAACAGTGCTCGATAAGCGGCAAAAATATACATGACAGCATGACAGTTGAAACGGATTTTCTGATCATCGGCAGCGGCATCGCCGGCCTCTCCTTTGCGCTCAAAGTCGCCGAACAGGGCAGTGTGGCATTGGTCACCAAAAAAGCCGTGATGGACAGCAACACCAATCTGGCCCAGGGCGGGATTGCTTCTGTTTTCAGCCCACTGGATTCATTTGACCTGCACATTCGCGACACCCTCGCGGCCGGAGACGGGCTCTGCAATGCCGAGGTGGTTGAAATGGTCATCCGTCAGGGACCGGAACGCATCCGGAACTTGATGGCCCTGGGGGTCAATTTCAACCTTAAAGCAGCCCTGGACGCCCCCCCGGATGCAGAGGCCTTCGACCTCGGTCAAGAGGGCGGCCATAGCCGCAAACGAATCGTGCATGCCCAGGACATGACCGGCCAGGCCGTCGAACAGGTCCTGGTCGAGCGCGCGCGCAATCACGCGCGCATCACGCTTTTCGAAGATCACATCGCCATCGACCTGATCACCTGCTCGACACGTATGAAGCGGGGGATGGTCACCACCACCTACGAAGACTTCTGCTGCGGTGCTTACGTTCTGAATCGTCGAACCCATCAAATCGACACCTTCACGGCCAAGATCACTCTGCTGGCCGCCGGCGGGGCCGGCAAGGTCTATCTCTACACCAGCAACCCCGACATCGCCACCGGCGACGGAATCGCCATGGGGTATCGGGCCGGGGCAACGGTTGCCAACCTTGAATTCGTGCAGTTCCATCCGACCTGCCTGTTCCACCCGCAAGCCAAGAATTTCCTCATATCGGAAGCCGTCCGCGGTGAAGGCGGCACCCTGATCGACCGGACCGGTAGCGCTTTCATGGAAAATTACGACCCGCAGAAAGACCTGGCCTGTCGGGACGTCGTCGCCCGGGCAATCGATACGGAACTTAAAAAAAGCGGGGCGGACTGCGTTTTCCTGGACATATCGCACCGGCCGGCAGACTTCATCCGCCATCGCTTTCCGAACTTGTACGAAAAGTGCCTCGATTTCGGAATCGATATGACTGCCGATCCGATCCCGGTGGTCCCTGCAGCGCATTACATGTGCGGCGGTGTGGTAACGGACGTCAACGGCCACACGGATATTCACCGCCTTTATGCCGTCGGTGAAACCGCCTGCACCGGTCTGCACGGTGCCAACCGTCTGGCCAGCAACTCGCTGCTCGAGGCCTTGGTGTATGCCCGCAACGCGGCCGATTCCGCCGTCAGAGAACTACGGGATCGGGATTTTGGCCCCAAACCCGAAGCGCCGAGCTGGATCGAAACCGGCACCACCGACAGCGACGAGATGATCATGGTGTCGCACAACTGGGATGAAATCAGACGCCTGATGTGGAATTACGTCGGGATCGTACGCTCAGACAAGCGGCTGGAAAGAGCCCGACGACGAATCGAGATCATCCAGAAAGAAATCCAGGAATACTACTGGAACTTCAAGGTGATCTCCGATCTGGTCGAACTACGCAACATCGCCACGGTTGCCGAACTGATCATCCGGTGTGCCGCGTATCGTAAGGAAAGCCGCGGACTGCACTACACCATTCAGTATCCGCACCGTGATGACCTGCACTGGAAAAAGGACACCGTTCTGAGAAGACCCCTTGTCGGCTGACCTCGACCCACTTGCAACAAATCACGCGGAAATTATTGACAAAAAGTCGAAAATGACTATACTTGCCCCATTTTTTGAGACTCAACAGGAAATTATTAGATGACAGGTCAGTACCTTCTGCTGATAGCCCTGATACTGCTGTCGGGCTTCTTCTCCTCAGCTGAAACAGCGTTGTTTTCCATCAGCAAGGCAAGGGCCCGGTATCTTGCCAAAACAGGCGACCGGACCTTCATGCTGATCCAAAAAATGAAAGAAAACCCCCATCGTCTTCTGTCAACCATTCTGATCGGCAACAACTTGGTGAACATCGGCGCCTCGGCTTTGGCCACCGTCATCACCATACAACTGGTGTCGAGCCATGCCGTCGGCATCACCACAGGGGTGATGACCTTACTGATCCTGGTTTTCGGTGAAATTTTTCCGAAATCGCTGGCGGCCCACAACAATGTTCTCATCGCCCGCCTGGCCATTCGACCGGTATACTGTTTTTCGCTCCTCTTTTACCCGCTCATCCTTATGCTCAACTTCATTCCGCTGGTCATCGGCAAAACAAAGCACAAACCGATCGTGACCGAAGAGGAATTGATGACGTTCGTGGAAGTCGTCGAAGAGGAAGGCGAAATCAAGGAACAGGAAAAAGAGCTGATCCACAACATCTTCGAATTCGACGACACCAACGCCTCGGAGATCATGACCCCCCGAGCGGACATGTTCGTCCTCGAGGCCGATAAAAAACTGGATCTGGAAAAAATTGTCGAATCCGGCTACACCCGTCTGCCGGTTATCGAAGGGGATATCGATCACGTGATCGGTATTCTGAACATCAAAGATCTCTTCCTCCACTATGTAACGACCAACGGCGAGACGTCCATTTGCAAAATCATGCAACCGCCCTATTTCGTACCGGAAAACAAGAAGCTCGATTCACTGTTGCAGGCGTTCAAGAAAAGAAAACAGCACATGGCGATCGTCGTCGACGAACACGGCGGCGTTTCCGGCCTGATCACCCTGGAAGATGCTTTAGAGGAAATAGTGGGAGAGATCACCGATGAAACCGACAAGGACCAGCCTCAGATCATAAAAATAAAGGCCGACGAGTGGATCGTTCCCGGCAAATCGGAAATCGATGAAGTTAACGAGAAAATACCCATGAACATCCTCGAATCGAAAGATTATGATACCTTTTCCGGATATGTGCTCAACTCGATCGAGCGGATACCGAAGGAAAGGGAGGAGATCCCGATCGGCAATTTTCTGATCACGGTCAAGGAGATGGATGGCAACCGTATCCGGGAGTATATCGTCCGCCGGCAGAAACCAGTTCCCGAATCAGATACGCCATAAGAGCCCTAATAGCGTAACAATTCGATATTACAAGAACATTATGCCTATGAAGGCAATGCGGCGGGTGCGCTGCGGACGGTCGCACCACAGGGGTCTGTAGCAAGGATTTAAACCGGCGGCGAACCGCCGGTTTCACCTGTCGACAATTTTCCGGCGAAAACCCGTGACCGTCGAACCGGCAACCCCGTCTACTTGACGGCTTCCTTGAGTGCTTTGCCCGCTACAAACTTGGGAACTTTGGTGGCTTTGATTTTGATTTCTGCACCGGTCTGCGGATTTCTGCCCGTGCGGGCTTTGCGCTTGGCCACCTTAAAGGTCCCGAAGCCGACCAGCGTGACATCATCGCCTTTTTTAAGCGCCTTGGTGATGGCCGAGAGCAACCCGTCGACAGCAGCCTGGGCATCTTTTTTCGATGTGAGCACCTGTGACACTTCGTTGACAAGATCTCCTTTGTTCATCCAATCATCTCCTTTCTTTCCTCTTGGATAGGTTAAGTGCCCGGGAAAAGTATCGCCTCTCCCGAAGGTTTACGTACAATAGGCGATCGGCACCGCCCAGCACCCTACAAACTTTTTTTACATTGCGGACAGTATTTCCGGGGGACCCCCCGGCCGGTCCACGGAAAATTCATGGCGTGTTTGGCCCCGCATTTGGGACAGATGCAATCGACAACGATTTTTTCGAAATCCGGGCTCTCACAGATCCCCGCATCATTGCCGCCGTCGGCATACACTGGTGCCGGATACACCTCGGTCTCCGGCATCTTCTTGGCAAAAATGCGCATTTTAGCCTTCCTGTGATCGGACTCACCCTGTCGTGAGAACCCACTCAAAAAAATCAACATTCGCGGCGACCACGATGGTCTGCGTTGTAAAGAATATCGGGCGTGTCCTCGTCTTCAGCCGGGAGTTCTTGATCATCAAGGGTTAGGACCTCTTCGGCGATGAGGAATGTACGGGCGATGATAGCACTGTTTTTTAAAAGATACAATCGACCTGTTTTATACATAGAGAATTTCCGGTAGAGTTCAGGCATTTCCCGGGTGCATGACGTCGAACGGCGGGAAAATGCGCGCTTGGGTCAGTGGTATATGGAGGAACTGTTGATTCGGATTAAGATAATAAGTGGAACCCGCGGTTCCCATATTGGTGTCTCGTCGGATCATGGCCCGGATCGGGATTCGAAGCACTCTTCTCCACGTGGTAGTAATTCAGGTTTTTTTCATTGCCCGATACCCCGGCAGCAACCCGTGGAGTCGATCAAGAAAAATCGGCAACGCTGTTTTCATGACCATGGCCAGCACTCAAACTTTGTCGCGGTCAGGGCATAGGGAACTTACGGTGTGTCTTTTTTATGGGTCGAATATTCTGGATTCATAACTCCCGTTTCACCCGCTGCCGGTTGTTCTGCCAGGAACATATTCCCTGGCGGCACAACCAAACCGCTTTCGTAAAACCTTAAAACCCGGCTGCACGTTCGGTCTCCTCCAGTTTACTCTTGCAGACAATACAGTGGCGGGCAACCGGCCGAGCTTTGAGTCGTTTGACGGCGATATCCTCGCCGCACATTTGACAGATGCCGTACGTCCCGTTTTCGATGTCCTTTAGCGATTGGCGAATTTTTTTTATGAGGCGGCTTTCCCGGTCCCGGATCCGCAAAGTGTAATCACGCTCGGATTCAAGCGCAGCCCGGTCCAGTAGGTCGGGAGCATTGCTGTCTTTTTCCAATAAGTCTGAAACCGTATGGTCTGCCTGGTTCAAAAGATGATTGAGCTGACCTTCAAGCAGCTCTTTCAGGTACGCAAGATCTTCCTTTTTCATTGCAACCTCCTCCAAACGAAAATTCCCGTTTTCGGCTTCCATCCGGCGGTTCGATACTTAGGTGCTGAATATCAATAAATATATATAAGGGGGAAAAATAAAATCGGAGATCCGTGTGTCAAGAGGGCTAAGCAAAAATAGTGCCACAACATAAGCTGCTTGAGCCGACCTGTTTTTTACTAACCAAACATGAACCGAAACCCGGGGTTCGTATCATTGAAATGAAGGCCGGAATCAAAAACACCGAGTCTGTTCTGCGGTCGATGATAATCGGATGGGAATGTGGGCGGAAGCGCAGGCCTATCGCGCGACAGAGGGGAAGCGTGGGCCAGGGATTCGTCGTCTGGCATTGAGCGGCTTAAACGATCAATAGAAGCTACCGTGGACTCAGAAAACAATACATAGGCGTATCAAACCGGCTTGGAATTTGTTGTCGCTCCTCATCCTGCAGCGGCATGTGGTAATCCAAATACACCGTTTTCGCCGGACCGTCAGTTGCAAGCTTTCAAGACACGAATTTCTCTGACGCTGATGATTTTCTTGCCGTAGAGCAGATGAATGTCACCGCCGATTTCGACTTCCTCCCGCATCAGCTGTTTCAATCGACCGACTTCACGCAGGGCATCGATAAGGTAGAAATCCTCGTCGAAGGTTTCAATGCCTAAACCGGCAACGTTGCCGTTCTCGTCCCAATTCACCGGTACTATGATGCCGCGCACATAGACCATGACGTCATCTGCCTGCCCTGAGGTACCATACCTTCTGCTCGAATCAGACGAAATAAGTCAAAGCAAAATACATGCCGATATTGAATACAATAAAAAATATTGATATTTTTTTAGCTAGCACTGTTATTAAATGAACTTTTTCATCCGACAGAATCACCGCTCCACTTGAATCACGCGGCTCTCGGGGCTGCGGCCAGTTGTTTCAGATCGTACCGGTTGATGAAAAACGAAATGTGAATCATCGGTTCTCAAAAAATGCCTCCCGGAACCTCGAGTTCCGCCCGCCCGCATCACTCGATGGCGCCGAGAAACGCTTGGTCGGTTGAAATTCTCCTTGCGGTTCCTTTGGGACGGAGTTATCGGAACACGGCGCCGAAGGATGTACTTTTCGGGTGTTTCCCGTACACCGATGATGGTTTTTTCTCGTGAAATTTGATATCCATGATCGGAGCGCCGTCAAACGGTATCCCGACGCACAGCCGGCAGCGTGTGTAAGGTCTGCCCTCGGTTAAACCCGAATCTTATTTTCAATGAAAAACATGCTCAAAGATATTTTGCATAATCTTGTCCTGATGTGCATCGGAAGCGTGATCTGCGCCGTTGCGATCAAAGGCATCCTGATTCCCAATCAGTTCATCAGCGGCGGCATTACCGGTTTGGCCCTCATCGTCTACTACATTTTCCCGTTTCTTCCGATCGGGGTCATCTATTTTATAATGAACATTCCGCTCTATGTTCTCGGATGGCTGTCGATCGGGCGACGGTTTTTCTGGTACAGCCTGGTGGGCCTGGTCGCCTTTTCATCGGCAGTGACGCTGCCTTTACCGGTCTTTCAGATCCAGGACAAAATCCTGGCCGCTTTGTTGGCCGGCATCCTCACCGGAGGCGGTTCAGGCATTATCCTGCGTTCGAGAGGATCTGCCGGCGGCCTGGACATCCTGTCGATCATGCTGCTCAAACGCTATTCCATCCGCCTCGGCACCACCATTCTGGCCTTCAACGCAGGCCTCCTATTTTTCGCGGCCTTCCGCTTTTCGTTGGAATCGGCACTTTACGCTCTGGTCTACATGTTCGTCACCTCGCAGGTCCTCAACGTGGTGGTCACCGGATTGAGCCAACGCAAGGCCGTCATGATCATCTCCACACGCTGGGCCGACATCAATCGCCAAATCATCGACAAGATCCAACGCGGGGTCACGATTGTCAGGGGCCGAGGAGGCTTTACGGGGCAGGAAACTCACATCCTCTATTCGGTCGTCACGTTCAGGGAACTCTCTCGGCTCAAGGAGATCGTCCGTCAGACCGACCCCGGGGCCTTTGTTGTCGTGAGCGAAACGCTGGAGGTCATGGGCCACCGAATCGGCAACCAGCCGCACTGGTAGGGAACCATAAAGCGTCGACGGCGGAATAAGGGCCTGTTTGAATCGCCTTGATTGGAATCGGCTTTCGTATTGTATAAAGCACCCTTGCAGTGCGGGCCTCAACCTCTAACCACTTTATAGAAAACCGCTGGCCACCCCAATGAAAACACCAGCCTGTCTGCGAATGACCGCATTGCTGATTGCCTTCCTGTTGCCGGCTGTGTCCGCCGTCGGGCAACCTTCCGGCGCCGATCTCTCGGTGACGGCTCAATCGCCGAGCCTCGTGCTGGGAGAGAGCACCGCCTGTGAAGACGTCCGAAACGGCAATCCCGAGCAGGCGGCGGTTGCATTTTCCGTCGAACTGAGACGGGTCTACTGCTATACCAACTTCACCACTGTCTTGGAAAAATCGATCGCCTATCACAACTGGTATCTCAGGGACAAAATGAAAGCGAGCGTGAAACTGACGGTGCGGCCGCCGCGATGGTCAACTTACAGCTCCATTCAACTTCGCGATTCGGAAAAGGGACCCTGGCGGGTCGAAGTGACCGACGAGGAAGGCAATATCCTCAGAACACTGCGTTTCAGTGTCATCGATTAGATTCCCATGCACTTCCTGACCCATTTTCTGGCTAACCTCCGCTGGCAGGATGCGCTCGACATCCTGCTGAACAGCTATGTCTTTTTTCGATTTTACATCCTGTTCAGAGGTACGAACGTTCTACGCGTGCTCTTCGGCCTGGCATGCATCTGGTTTGCCCAAAAGCTGGCGGTATCCCTCGGGCTGATCGTTTCGAGCTGGATTTCCCAGGAAATCACCGCCGCAGCCGCCCTGATCGTGGTGGTAATCTTCAGGAACGAAATCCGCAGCGTCCTTCAGACGAAGAACATCCGCGGCATCTTGTGGGAACTCCCGAAGAGAAGTACCACGACACCGATTGAAACGCTTGCCGAAAGTGCCTTCAAAATGGCCCACAAGCGCATCGGCGCACTGATCGTCGTGCCCGGCAGAGATGACCTTGAAGAAATCGTTCACCACGGTCTCGGTTGGCAGGGGACGATTTCGAACGAAATGATTATGAGCGTCTTTTGGCCGGACAACCCGGTGCACGATGGCGCCGCCGTCGTGCAGGACGATCGGATCGAGGAAGTCGGGTGTATCCTGCCCCTATCGGTGCGCAAAGACCTGCCGTCGAATTACGGCACGCGCCACCGTGCCGCGTTGGGGCTAGCCGAGGCCTCCGACGCGCTGGTGATCGTCGTATCCGAGGAAAGCGGCGCGGTCGCCATTGCCAAGGACGGCCGGATCACCCGCATTCAGGATCGGGGCACCCTCGAAAAACACTTGCGCGATCACGCCGGCCAGCGCCTCGGGTCCCGATCCGATTTGATGAACGAAAAAATCGAACTTGGCCTGGCGGTTTTTCTCTCGGCGGCTTTTACCCTGGGAATTTGGTTCAGCATTACGCGCGGGTTCGATACCCTGGCGAGTTTTGAAGTGCCGGTGGAATACCGAAACCGCGATTCGGTCCTGCAAATCGTGAATACCTCCGCAAATACCGTCAGACTGCAGCTCAGCGGCTCGCGCTCCCTGCTCGACACGGTCAATCCCAATCAGTTGCGGGTGCGGGTCGATCTGGGCAAAGCCGCCACCGGAAGCAATTCTTACACCATCACCAACGAAGACATCACGCTGCCGCCCGGGGTTATTTTGAAAGATGTTCAACCGCCGATGATTGATGTGGATCTCGACATGACCTCGCAAAAAGAGCTACCCGTGCAAGCCGATTTTATCGGCAAGCTGTCGAAAGACCGGATATTGGCAGAGGTACGATTGGAGCCCGCTGTCGTAACGGTCATCGGCGCCAGCGGGTTTCTCGACAAACTGTCGACGATTTACACGGAAAAGATCCCAGTGGCCGACCTCGCAGACTCAGGCGTCATCGAAGTCGGTCTGACCATCAACCCCGTAAAACTAAAACTGGCCCCCGGAGAGAAGAGCACGGTGACGGTTTACTATTCGATCCGCAAAAAGACGACCCTAAAGTAAATCCATGCCCACCAGGCTCGGCGTTGCTTTGAAAGACCGCCGCCGGAAACGGTTTTCCGATCGGCTGGGCTCACGAAACACGATTTGGAAACATTAATTTACAACCGCGTTCATCGATCCAAAGGCAAATCAGGCGAGGCTTTCGTCTGGTTATTGGTGGCGCCGGTTGTTTATTTTTGACACGTCGATGGCCTTTTTATGATATGGTTGGACCTGACCCCGGTTCCGATTGATCAATCGTAGCCGCAGGCCACCCATCAGGAATGACTGCATGACATGACAGCGCACTCAAAAAACGCGACGATCCTCATCGTAACGCCGGAAGTGACGTATCTGCAGCCGGGTATGGGCAACATTGCCAATTATCTCTCGGCCAAGGCCGGCGGTTTGGCCGACGTGTCGGCCGCTCTCGTCAGCGCCCTTCTGGAGCAGGGCGCCGACGTTCACATCGCCCTGCCCGACTACCGCACCCTGTTCAACGATCAGTTTTCGATTCTGCTGAACAAGGAAATGCGGATGATCAAAAAGGTGCTTCCCGAGGACCGCTTCCACCTGGCCGAAGACCGCGCATTTTTTTACCAGGATCAGGTGTACTCGGATATAGAGTGGGAAAACCTGAAAATCGCCCTGGCGTTTCAACGCGAGGTCATCAACAAAATCATTCCCGAGGTCGCACCGGACCTGATTCACTGCAACGACTGGATGACGGGTCTGATCCCGGGCGCGGCCTTGCACATGGGCATCCCCAGCCTGTTTACGGTCCACAACATTCACACCGTCAAGTCCAACCTGGCGACAATCGAAGACCGCGGCATCGATGCGGCCGAATTTTGGGATCACCTCTTCTATGAACGCGTACCGGCCAGTTACGAGGAAACCCGTGAATACAACCGGGTCGATCTTTTGGCCAGCGGCCTTTTTGCCGCCCACTACGTGAACACGGTCAGTCCGACCTTCCTGAGCGAAATCGTTCAAGGCCGGCACAGCTTCGTGGATGCACCCCTGCGTCAGGAGTTTGCCAACAAATGGACTGCCGGATGCGCGGAGGGGATCCTCAACTCACCGGACCCGTCGTTCAATCCGTCGACGGACGAAGTGCTGCCCGCCAGATACGATCCCCGAACTCATGCCGCCGCCAAACGACAAAACAAACGGATTCTGCAGAACCGCCTCGGCCTGATCGGCGACCCCGATGCACCCCTTTTCTTCTGGCCCCATCGCCTCGACAATTACCAGAAGGGGTGCCAGCTGCTGGCCGACATTCTCTACCCCGTCGTCTCGCGTTACTGGCAGCAGAACCTGCAGATCGTTTTTGTGGCCAACGGCGAATACCAGTCTCATTTCTTCAACATCATTAACTTCCACGGTTTTCGAAAACGGGCGGCGGTGCGTCCCTTTGACGAACGCCTCTCCCGGCTGGCCTATGGCGCTGCGGACTTTGTGCTGATGCCGTCGCGGTTCGAACCGTGCGGTCTTCCCCAGATGATCGGATGCCTTTACGGATCACTGCCGGTCGCGCATGACACCGGCGGAATTCACGATACCGTGGAACACCTCGACATCCAGTCTGCCACCGGCAACGGCTTTCTGTTCAAATTTTTCGATGCCCAAGGACTCTCCTGGGCCATCGACGAAGCGATGCGCTTCTACGGTTTGCCTCGCGATGTCAGAGAGCCTCACATCCGGCGCATCATGAGCCAAAGCGCCGAACGCTTCAACCACGCCGTAACGGCCGGCAAGTACATCGCACTTTATGAAAAGATGCTGCAGCGACCGCTGATGGTCCCTTATTGACCGGAACAGGCAAGAGCCACGGCTTGAAAAGAAGGCGATAGAGCTTGCACCGATCAAAAGCCTGCTGTAAAATCTATTCGTTTTTTTTGACTCCCGCATGGGGCGCAAACCCTGTGCGCGTGCCGAACCGTTAATGGTCTCGGGCCTAAACCTGGAAGAACGTCATGCGCACCGTTCTCGTTGTCACCGCCAATCAAAAGGACCTGGATCTCATCCGCCAGGCCCTCGGTTCCGACTATCGTATCGAAAGGGCCATGGATGTCGGCGAAGCTTTGCGGCTTCTGCGCAAAAGCCATCATGACTTGGTCTATATCGATATCGATCTGATCATGGGGATACCACCGCAAAATGGCGTCGCCAGCACCCTCGAGGCATTGAGTTGCAATCACCCCGCAGCTAGGATTGTCGTCATGGCACCAACCGAGCGGATCCGGCAGGCCATTAACATACTGAAGGCCGGCGCCACCGACTACATCACCTATCCCCCGGTTCCCGACGAGGTACGTCTGGTCGCCGAATCCGTCGACAAGAACATCATCCGCGATCTGGAACTCGATTATCTGCGGGACCAATTCTGGCAAGCGGAAACGCGCGACCTGGTGCGTACCGAGAGCGCCGCCATGCAGACGGTTTTTAAAAAGATCCAATCGGTAGCCCGCACCAAAGCGACCGTGCTGCTCATCGGCGAAACCGGCACCGGAAAAGGCGTGCTGGCCAAGTTGATCCACCTGCACAGCAACCGGCGCGAGGCCCCGTTTATCAGTGTCCACTGCGGCGCCATTCCGGAAACCCTTCTCGAAAGCGAACTCTTCGGCCACGAGAAAGGGGCTTTCACCGGCGCCCACCGCAAGAAACTCGGAAAATTCGAAATCGCCAGAGGCGGCACCATATTCCTGGACGAAGTCGGCACCATCCCGTCCGCCTCACAGATCAAGCTTTTGCAGGTGCTGCAGGACGGAACCTTCAACCGCGTGGGGGGTGAAGATACCATCGAAACCGATACCCGGATCATTGCAGCAACGAATGCCGACCTCAAGCAGATGAGTGAAGCGGGCAGTTTTCGCAGAGATCTCTATTACCGACTCAATGTATTTCCGATCCTACTGCCGCCCCTAAGGGAGAGAAGAGAGGACATTCCCTTTCTGGTCAACGCGTTCTTGAAGAAGTTCAATCAGTCCTACGGCAAAAACATGACGGCCATCCATCCACACGTGTTGTACTCGCTCAAAAATTACCAATGGCCTGGCAACATCCGTGAACTCGAAAATATCATGGAACGCGCCTATATTCTTGAAACATCGTCGGTATTGACCCCCGGATGCTTTCCCGATGAGCTGTTCGAGCAGGACGTCCATATCGACAGCCCGTCTCCGGACAATCAAAACGGCCTGGCTGGAGCCCGTAAAAAAGCAATTGAGGATTTCGAACGGCACTACCTCAGGAACCTCTTTACCCGTAATCAGGGCCGTGTAAAAAAATCCGCCGTCGATGCCGGCATTACTTCCCGCCAACTCAACAAACTAATGCTCAAATACGGCATTCGCAAAGAAGACTATAAGGTCTGATTCCTGACGGAAAGCAATTTCGCTTATTGCCACAGGCCTCCCCGGATAAGCGGTCGGGCCTTTGGTTTTTCGGTCGCCACCGTCGATGGAAAATAAAATCAACTCGCCGAATTCAGCGGTACCTTTTTTGAAAAAAAGTTAAACAGGATACTATTGCCGCATGGCCCATACCCTTTTTGGTTTTGTCGCTCTCTATACGGCTGTTTTCATCTTCTTGACCGGTATGGGATTGTTGGGAACATTCCTGAGCTTGCGGATGAGCATCGAGGGCTTTTCGGAACAGGTCACCGGAATGGTCTTGTCGCTCTATTACGTAGGCAATGTTCTCGGCTGCTTTTGGTGCTACCGGGTGATTTGTCGCGTCGGCCATATTAGGGCATTTGCAACCTTCGCGGCGGTCTGCAGCGCTTCGGTCATGGCGCACGGCCTGTTTATCTCCCCGGTCAGTTGGGGCGGCCTGAGACTTCTGACCGGTATTGCCGTCACTGGTTTTTACATGGTGGTCGAGAGTTGGTTGAACGCGGGCGTCGACCGCTTCAGTCGCGGACGAATATTTTCGGTCTACATGGTGGTCAGTTTTCTCGGATTGGGCACCGGTCAGTTTCTACTGAACGCCGGTAAAGTGGACGGGCCTCACATTTTTCTGGTAACCGGTATCCTGCTGGCCCTTTGCCTGGTGCCGGTCGCTACCACGCACTCGGTTCAGCCCCGGGTGCCGGACACCCTGAATTTCAACCTGTTAACCCTATCGCGAACAGCCCCGATGGGCATGTTCGGTTGCCTGACGGCTGGTTTGATCAATGGAGCGCTTTACACCCTGGGACCGCTTTTCGGACACCGGATCGGCTTAACGGTCCCCGAAATCTCTCTTTTCATGGGTGCCACGGTGCTCAGCGGTTTGATTCTGCAGTGGCCCGTCGGTCTTCTCTCGGACCGTTTCGACCGCAACATCGTCATGGCCGGGTTAGGATTGGCTGCGGCGGCAATCAGTCTCGCGATAACGCTCTTGTTGAAGACGTCATTTCCACTCCTCCTGATTCTGACGATCCTGTATGGCGGGGTGGCGTTTACCCTGTACCCAGTGGCCGTGGCCCACACGCATGACTTTTTCCCGCCGGATGACATCGTGGCGGTCAGTTCGGCCCTGCTTTTGAGCTTTGGCGTCGGGGCCAGCCTCGGTCCCTCGATTGCCGCAATGATGATGAATTTTCTCGGGCCATCCGGGCTGTACATCTTTATCGCACTATCAGGTAGTGTCTTCGGCGGCACCGTGGCCGTATATCGACGCCGTCGGCCGGAACGACTGGAAGCGGAATACCCGGTGTCGTTTATGGCCATGCGTACCTCTTCTCCGGTCGTTGCCGTCCTCGACCCGCGCTCGGAATCGCGGCCGGCCACTGGCGGTGCTTCCGTTTCAGACGCCTGCACTTGAAGCGCGCGCCCACCGGGGGCGAACCTTAACCGCAAGGTTTATTTTTTCTCCAACGCGAGCTTGACCACGTCCAGCATTTTGTCCACGAAGTGAAAGCTGATCTGCTGGCGGACGTTTTCGGGCAGTTCTTCCAGGTCCTTCTGGTTCTCCTGGGGCAGGATCACGGTTTTGATGCCGGCCCGGTGAGCCGCCAGCATTTTCTCCTTGATACCGCCCACCGGCAGCACTTGACCCCGCAAAGTGATCTCTCCGGTCATCGCCAGGTCCTTTTTAACCTTGCGCCCGCTCAAGAAGGAGACCAGCGCCGTCAGCATGGTCACTCCGGCCGAAGGACCGTCCTTGGGAATGGCCCCGGCCGGGATGTGAATGTGGACATCATTCTTCTTCTCGAAAAAGTTATCATCGATCCCCAGCTGTTTGGTGTGCGTACGGATAAACGTGAGGGCCGCCTGGGCCGATTCCTTCATCACGTCCCCCAGTTGTCCGGTCAGTGTCAGGCGGTTCTGGCCGTTCATGGCGGTGGCCTCGATAAAGAGCAGCTCCCCGCCCACCGGGGTCCAGGCCAGGCCGGTCGCAACCCCCGGGATAAGGATCCGGGCCTTGGTTTCTGGGGTAAACCGGACCGGTCCCAGGTAACCGGCGACGTCTTCGGCCTTGATGGTCGCCTTTTCGATATCCGCGGCTGCGATTTGGCTGGCCAAGCCGCGGCAGATATTGGCAATCTCGCGTTCCAGGTTCCGAAGACCGGCTTCGCGCGTGTATCCCTCGATGATGTGTCGAACCGCCCCCTGGGTGAAGGTGATCTGGTTCGCCTTGAGCCCGTGTTCGGACCGCTGGCGCGGAATTAAAAACCGATTGGCGATTTTGAGTTTTTCTTCTTGGGTGTATCCGAGCAGTTGCAGGACCTCCATCCGGTCTCTGAGCGCGGGCGGCACGGTATCCAGGATGTTGGCGGTAGTGATGAACATGACTTTCGAAAGATCGAAAGCCACGTCCAGGTAATGGTCGGAAAATGAAAAATTCTGCTGCGGGTCGAGCACCTCCAGCAGGGCGGCGGACGGATCGCCGCGGAAATCGCTGCCGACCTTGTCGATTTCATCCAGCATAAAGACCGGGTTGTTCGACTCCGCCCGTCGGATCCCCTGGATGATCCGGCCCGGAAGTGCGCCAATGTAAGTGCGCCGATGCCCCCTGATTTCGGCCTCGTCACGCACCCCGCCCAGCGAGATTCGGACGAACTTGCGCCCCAGGGCGTGGGCGATCGACTGCCCCAGGGACGTCTTGCCGGTGCCCGGCGGTCCGGCAAAACAAAGAATCGGGCCCTTGGAGTCGGGTTTCAGCTTGCGCACCGCCAGGTATTCAATGATCCGTTTTTTCGGTTTTTCAAGACCGAAGTGTTCGTCGTCCAGGATCTTCCTGGCCTTCTTGATATCCAGATTGTCGGTCGTGTTCTTTTTCCACGGCAGCGTCGTCAGCCAGTCCAGATACGTGGTGGAGACGGTGTATTCGGCCGACGAGGGATGCATTTTCGACAGGCGCTTCAACTCCCGCTCGGCTTCCTTTAGGGCTTCCTCCGGCAGGCCGGCCGAATCGATTCGTGATCGGAACTCGTCGATCTCGACCGTTTCCTCATCCTTTTCCCCGAGTTCATCCTTGATCGCCTTGAGCTGCTCGCGCAGATAGAATTCCCGCTGGCGTTTATCCAGATCACCCTTGACTTGCTGCTGGATCTTGTTGCCCAGCTCGATGATCTCCAACTGGCGGTTGGTGATGCGGGTGGCATCCTTTATACGTTCGCGAATGTTCGTGGTCTCAAGAATCCGCTGTTTTTCCTCTATCGAAGAATTGATCGTGGACACGATCATGTCGGCCAACGTGCCGGCATCCTTGATCGATTGGGCCATCTGCACCATCTCCTGGGGCAGCCCCGGGGCGAGTTCGACGATCCGAGCAAAAAGACCGACCAGGTTGTTCATCATCGCCTCGATCTCCTGGTCCTTTTCCTCGGCTTCATCGATGTGGCTCACCTTTGCCTGAAGATAGGGTTTTCCCTGCGCGAAGGACTGGGTTTTGAACCGTTTCAGCCCCTGGACCAACAGCTGCGCCTTGTTGTCGCGGGTCTTGGCCATCTTGAGAATCAGCGCGCTGGTTCCCATGGACGCCAAGTCCTCGGGCCGCGGGTAGCCTTGTGATTCACCCTGCTGCTTGGAGGCCAGCAATCCGACGGTTCGATTGCCGGCCATGGCGTCATCGATCAATTGAATAGAGGTCTCCTCAAGGACAATCAGCGGCAGAACCATTTTGGGAAAAAGAATCGCATCCGACAATGGGAGTATGGATAGCGTTTCCGGTATGGCGTCCGCTCCATTTTCAACGGAAGGTTGCGGATCGGGCATAATCACCTCCATCTTTCGTGTCTCTGAATTGTGCCAGCTGCGGCTTCGCGAAGCCGCCCGAGTACGGTTGCAAACTACTCTTGGGTAATCGGAACCTGAAAGCGCTCCTGCGACGGCTTTTTGGCCAGCCGGATGGTGAGAAGCCCTTTGGAATAGGACGCGCTGATACTGTTCGAATCGACCGTTTCCGGCAGGTAAAGAACCCGTTCAAAATGGCCATAATTGATTTCCGCCAGGCGATAGGTCGCCGAATTGACCGGGGTGGGAGAGCGGCGCCGTCCGCTTACCTTGACGGCCCGCCGCGTGATTTCGACCTCCAGGTCCTCTTTTTGCACTCCCGCGATTTCGGCAATGATCACGATTTCCTGCGGTGTTTCGATCATGTCCATGGGGGGGAGCCACAGGCAGTCGGAGCACCTGAAAAGCAGGTTTGCGGAACGAAACAGGTCCGCCAGGTTTCTTTCGACCGTGGCTTCGATGGCATCCGACTCCTCACCGAAGCGAATTTTTACAAGTTCCATTTCGACCTCCCCTGTCTTGGTGCGTTGCTCCATTCGAGCAGGCCACATTGCGATGCCCAAACTTAGTGGCAGCTTGTCACAAAAGCAAGTTGAAAATTTAAACGGCGGCCTGATGCCGAAAAGCCCGGCATCGCCGGACCGGCTTTGGTGGTTGACAAAATGAGCGCTCCGAATTAAGGGGTAGACACACGTCGGCCGTTTTCACGATCGTGAACGACAGACTGAAACGCACGGCCTAGCGGCCGTGCGTGTGTTTTTACCGAAGAAGATCGATGACGACTCTCTGGCCTTACATCCTGATGATCATCGGATTTGCGCTTTTGATCAAGGGCGCGGATATATTCGTCGAGGGCGCGGCCTCGGTTGCGCATCGGCTGCGCATCTCCGATCTTGCGATCGGCCTGACGGTTGTGGCGTTCGGCACCAGTGCGCCGGAACTCTTCGTCAATTTTGTCGCCGGAATCCGGGGCAACACCGATATCGCCATCGGCAATATTCTGGGCAGCAACATCGCCAACACCCTTTTGATCTTGGGAATAGCCGCCGTCATCCGTCCGCTTTCGGTCGCCCGAGGAACGGTGTGGCGGGAGATTCCTTTCAGCCTGCTGGCGGCAATCGTGCTCGGGTTGATGGCCAACGACAGGCTCATCGATCACCGCGAATTCTCCGACATCTCTCGTAGCGACGGCTTGGTGCTGCTGTGTTTTTTCATGATTTTTCTTTACTATGCCTTCACCGCCGCAAACGGCATCGAGGGGCCGGCGCAACAAGTCCCTGCTAAAACGTGCGGCTTGCCGGGCGCAGCGATCCGATTGGTGCTTGGTCTGGTGGGTTTGAGCCTCGGCGGACGTTGGATCGTGTCCGGGGCGGTCGTTGCGGCCGATCACTTCGGAATGAGCCAATCGGTGGTGGGATTGACCGTTGTGGCCGTAGGGACATCTTTACCGGAGCTGGCCACCTCGGCCGCGGCCGCTTATAGGGGCATGGTCGAGATAGCCGTCGGCAATGTTGTTGGCTCCAATATTTTCAATATCTTTTTTGTCCTCGGCACCACCGCCACCATCACGCCCCTGCCCTTCAAAATCGAGAGCAGCATAGATCTCGGCATGACCGTTTTCACCGGCCTGCTCCTGTTCGGTTTCATGTTCAGCGGGCGTAAGGGGCTGGTCGACCGCTGGGAAGGTGTGGTCGCCCTGCTGCTGTATGCCGCCTATATCGGCTATCGGATCATCGGCCAGTGAGCCATTTTGACCCTGTTGCCAATAAAAACAACGGGATCGATCCACTATTGACTTAGTGACGTAGAGCTTCTATCCCTAAATCCTCTCAACCCGCGAAAGCAGAGACTGCGCTGGTTGATATGGCCGCCCATGCAGGCAGTGACCTGAGGATGAATCGACATGCAGACAAACCCGACAATAAACAATCCGATCGACCGGACATCACGCAGGGCCGGCCAGACGCGGCGCACACTGACCCGTTTTATCAAAAAACCCGCGCATGCTCCGGGCACGTCACCCGGTACCCTTGTCCCCGCACCCGAGAAAAAAAGCGAAAAGAGCCGCATGACCCTCATCGCTTACGACCAGGAGCGCTATCTAAAAAAGGAAATCGACATCGTAGAAGAAGCCTTGCCGCTCAAGGATTCGCCGGCCGTTACCTGGATCAATATCGATGGGTTACACGATATCGGGTTGATCGAATCCGTCGGCAGGCAGTTCGGCGTCCACCCCCTGACCCAGGAAGACATCGTCACCATCGGCCAGCGCCCCAAGGCCGAAGAATTCGACGACTATGTCTATATTGTTTTTAAGATGCTCTCGTACCGGGATGACCTGGACCAGGTCAAATCCGAGCAGATCAGCATTGTCCTGGGGCCGAATTTTCTGATTTCCTTTCAGGAGACTTCTGGAGATGTCCTGGCTCCCGTGCGGGAGCGGATAGAAAAAGGCAAAGGGCGCATCCGCAAGGCCGGCAGTGATTATCTGGCCTATGCCCTGATCGATGCGGTGGTCGATCATTACTTCCTCGTCCTGGAATCATTCGGAGAGAAAATCGAAGACCTGGAAGCCGAACTCCTTTCCGACCCCACGCCGAAAAGCTTGCAGCATCTCTATGCCATGAAGAGAAACGTCATTTTCTTCCGCAAGCAGGTCTGGCCGATCCGCGAACTGCTGAACCGACTCATCAAGGAAGAGACCCCGCTGATCGACGAATCGGTCGACGTTTTTCTCAACGATGTCTACGATCACACGATACAGGTCATCGACACCATCGAATCTTTTCGTGACCTCATGGCGGGCCTGTTGGATATCTACCTCTCGACCATCAGCAACCGCATGAACGAAGTCATGAAGATGCTCACCATCATGGCCACCATTTTCATCCCGTTGACCTTCATCGCCGGCATCTACGGCATGAACTTCGAGTACATGCCGGAACTCAAGTGGCGCTGGGCTTATCCGGCCCTGTGGGGGGCTTTCATTTCAATTTTCCTTGGGATGCTGGCTTGGTTCAAACACAAAAAATGGTTGTAGAGAAAATACGGTTCGGTGGCGATGGCCGCCGAGGTCTCAGGTCGCGAACCCGCGTTTAGGATAGCAAGACTTGCGCTTTGCAGCAGACGGCTCGAAACGCGGCGGCGGCCGCGCGTTGGGTAAAAACCATATCGAAATGGCAACAAAACAAGCTGTGAGGGAGGAAAACATGTGGGCCAAAAAAATGCACACAAAAGGTGGCACTGTTTACCAGCTTAAAATTTCATTGCGGAGAAGTAAACCACCTATCTGGCGCAAGATGCAAGTCAAGAGCGATGCAACTCTTGCCGAGCTCCACGATATTTTTCAAATAACCATGGGATGGACCAATTCTCACCTTCATCAGTTTGTGATTCATGGAATTGAGTATGGAATTCAAGACCCAGACCTGGACATGGATGTGGAAGATGAAAAAAAGGTCAAATTAGCGGAACTGATATTCAACGAAAAAGAGAAGTTTTTCTATGAATACGATTTTGGAGATAGTTGGGAACATGAAATAATTGTTGAAAAAATTTTGCCAATGGAAAAAGGTTTACACTATCCTATCTGCCTAAAGGGTAAACGTGCTTGTCCTCCGGAAGATTGCGGCGGTATTTGGGGTTATTCAGAATTTCTCGAAGCGATAGAGGATGTCAATCATCCTGAACATGATGATATGCTTGAATGGAGCGGCGGTGAATTTGATTCGGAGAAATTAGATGTTGACAGTATCAATAGGGGGTTAACGCATATTAAGTGATCAACCGATCGCTCGCCCTGATCAGCAATACCCACGGCACAAGTATCCTTGGCAGGATAGGTCAATCGTTTGCTGCCTTGGAGTATCCTGAACGACGAGATTTTTCCGGTCCGGATGAATGCAAAGAAGATGCCTCTTGTGCTCACCGACTCGAACAATCCCGCTATTGCCGCTTGTTCCCAGCGTTTTTTTCAAGACCGGGAGAAAGAATATGGGAGAAAATCCTCTGCTGAATACCGACGACCGAACTCGCTGCGGCTGGACGGGCGACGACGTAGTGATGCGCCGCTACCACGATGAGGAATGGGGGGTTCCCGTTCACGAGGATCTCAAGTGGTTCGAATACATCGTGCTCGACGCGTTTCAGGCCGGGCTTTCGTGGCGGACGGTATTGCACAAGCGCGAGGCCTTCCGAAAGATTTTCCGCGGTTTCGATCCGGCCAAAGTGGCCCGGATGTCGGAAAAGGC
>JBFYWB010000068.1:0-35746 GCA_041299015.1 Deltaproteobacteria bacterium | reverse complement strand
CGCCTGACGCCCACAGACCGGCTGCATCAACACGCAAGCAGTCGACTTGGCGCCGGTTGGATGTTTTTAATCTCGATTTTCCCCCTTTAGATATGCCGCCAGCCGATCCATCCCCTCGGCGATTCTCTCCATGGAATTCGCATAACAGAACCGCAAGTAGCCTTCACCGTTTTGGCCGAAATCGATACCGGGCGCCACGCCGACGTGGGCCTTAGCCAGGATGTCGAAGGCCAGTTCATAGGAGTTGTTCGACAGGTGCCTGGCGTTGGCGAATATATAGAGAGCCCCGGTCGGCTCCACGGAGATGCCGAAACCCATGGCTTTCAGGCGCGTGAGCATGAACTTGCGGCGATCGTTGTAAACGGCTTTCATCCGGGCCACGTCCGCGCCGGCCTGGGTCAAAGCGGCCATGCCCGCCCGCTGAACCATTGAATTGGCGGATATGAAAAAGTTCTGGTGGAGCTTTTGAATCGGTCGGACAAATGGCTTGGGAGCAATCAGATAGCCGAGTCTGAGCCCGGTCATGGCATAGAGTTTTGAAAACCCGTTCAAGACGAAAGCCTTGTCGGTGTATTCCAGAATCGAATGCTCTTGACCCTCATAAACCAGGCCGTGGTAGATTTCATCCGATACGATCCAGGGCCGCATCGCGGCGATTTCCTGCATGCGCTCGGCCGACAGGAGGTTGCCGGTGGGATTGGATGGGGAGTTGATGAAAATGGCCTTGGTACGCGCGGTTATTTTTTGGCGGATGGCATCGGGGCGGAACTGAAACCCATTTTCCTCGAAAACGGGGATACAGACCGGTTCCCCTTCCACAAAACGGATGAAATTGGGATAGCAGGCGTAGTGCGGGTCGGAAATAATCACCTGGTCGCCCGGGTCGAGCAAGGCGGCAAAGAGAAGCAGCATGGCCGGTGAGGTGCCGGAGGTCACAATGATTTGATCGGCGCTGATCGCCACGCCGTAGTGCTCACGGTAATAGCGGCAGATCGTTTGCCTGAGTTCGGGCAGACCGAGGCTGTGGGTGTAATGTGTGTGTCCATCATCGAGGGCCTTGCAGGCGGCGGCCTTTATACAGGGCGGCGTGTCGAAATCCGGTTCACCCACTTCCAGGTGGATGATGTCAACGCCCTCGCGCTCTAGCTCATGCGCCTTTTCAAGCACATCCATGACGATGAAAGAGGTAATTTTTTCAGTACGTTTGGCAACCACGGCATCCTCCCCGGGGATAAGAACCGCGCCGAAATCCGTCATCCCGAAGACCGACAGAATCTAGACGACCTTGTTGAGCGGGTATTCTATGATGCCTTCGGCGCCGGCTTTCAGGAGTCGCGGGATGAGGTCCCGCACAACGTCGGAATCGACGACGATTTCAACCGAAAACCAGTTCGAATTGTACAGGTGCGCCACCGTGGGGGCATTTAAGCTCGGCAGGAGCGCCACCACCGGTTCGATCTGCTTCTCGGGCACGTTCATCTTGAGGCCCACCAGTTTTTCCCCGAGCAGGGCGCCCTTCAACAGCAGCGCGATCTGTTCGACCTTGGCCCGCTTTTCGGGATCCGCCCAGGCGGCGTGGCTGACGATCAACTGAGTGTTGGTCTGCATGAGTTCGTGGATGATGCGCAGACCGTGGGCCTTGATGGTGCTGCCGGTTTCGGTCACCTCGACGATCGCATCGGCAAGCCCGGAAACGACCTTGGCCTCGGTGGCTCCCCAAGAGAACTCAACCGTCACGTTGATGTGGCGTTCGGCGAAGAAGCGCTCGGTGAACTTGAGCAATTCGGTGGCGATCTTGCATCCCTCCAGTTGCTCGATCTTTTCGATCCCCGAGTCATACGGCACCGCCAGCACCCAGCGCGCCGGCCGGTTGCTGACTTTGGAGTAAATCAAATCCTCCACCACCCGGACATCGGAGCCGTTCTCCGCAATCCAGTCTTTGCCTGTCAGGCCGGCATCGAGAGTACCTTTTTCAACATAGCGCGACATTTCCTGAGCGCGACAGATGGCGCATTCGATCGAATCGTCATTAATTTCAGGAAAGTAACTCCTGCCGTTAACATTTATTTTCCAGCCCGATCTTTTAAAAAGCGCGATCGTCGCACTCTGGAGACTCCCTTTGGGAATCCCCAGTTTCAACCGGTTCTTCATTTCTTGTAGACCTCCTCGGGATCAAACACAGGGGTGCCGATGATCTCGGTCGTTCCCGCGTCATCGACAACTTTCTGGTGGAAACAACTCCGGTACCCGGTGTGGCAGGCGGCGCCGCCGACCTGTTCCACTTTTAGCAAAACCGCATCGGCGTCACAATCGATGCGAATCTCCTTCACCAGTTGCAGATGACCGGATGTCCCCCCTTTGACCCAAAGTTCTCGGCGGCTGCGACTGTAATAGGTCGCCTTGCCGGTTTTGAGCGTCATTGCCCATGCGTCGCGGTTCATGTAGGCCAGCATGAGCACCTCACCGGTGCGTTCATCCTGGACAATGGCCGGTATCAGGCCCTCTGATTTATCAAAATCGAGCGTTACCATCGATTCATCCACGGTCGACCAGTTCTAGCACCGGCAACTCGTCGCCCCCGTTTAGATTTTGCCGCGCGCTGGTTTTTTTGATAAACTGGAGTAGATATCGATACCCATAACAAAAGTCAATTTAATTATTTATCCCCCGTCCGGCGGCGGCTTGATTCATCCGCGAAAACCTGATAGATGTAAACGTTCATGATACCGAATCAGAGCCACCCTCTGTCGGTCAAACCCTTCCACCGTGTCGGACAGCGGCCGCGTCGATTTGGAACGCACTGTTGCGCCGCGAACATCCAAGAGTCCTTATGACCAGATCAAAGCAAACCAGCGCCACTTCGAACCAGAGAAAAAAGCGGCGGGTCGGCCGGATCATTTTTCGCGTCTTCCTGCTGTTCGTGTTGATGTGCACCGTAACGGGCGGTCTTGTCGCCGCGGGTCTCTATTATTACATCAGCCGTGATTTGCCGAAGATTTCCACCCTCAAAGATTATCACCCGCCCATCATCTCGACCGTTTATGCCGACGACGGCCGCAAGATCGGTGAGTTTTTCACGGAGCGACGCATTGTCATACCGCTGTCGGATGTGCCCGATAAGCTGATCAAGGCCTTTGTAGCCGCCGAAGACTCCCGTTTTTACACCCACGGGGGGATCGATCTTGCTGGCATCCTGCGGGCCTTCATCAAAAATATCGAGGCCGGCAGCATCGTCCAGGGCGGCAGCACCATCACCCAACAAGTGACGAAATCTTTTTTGCTGACTCCGGAAAAAAGTTACACCCGCAAAATGAAAGAGGCCATCCTGGCCTTCCGGATTGAAAAAACCTTTAACAAGGCAGACATTCTTTACCTCTACCTCAACCAGATCTATTTGGGGCACGGTGCCTACGGTGTGGAAGCGGCCGCCGAAAACTACTTCGGCAAGACCGCGCGCGACATGGGTCTGGCCGAGTGCGCCATGCTGGCCGGCCTGCCCCAGGCGCCGAGCCGGTATTCCCCCTTCAGGTTTCCGGAACGCGCCAAGCAACGCCAAATTTATGTCCTTAACCGAATGGTCGAAGAGGGCTACATCACCCAAGTCGAGGCCGCCGCGGCCATCACCGCCAAACTGGACATCCGGCCGCGGCGCAACTGGTACATTGAAGAAGTGCCGTTCTATACGGAATACGTGCGCCAGTATATCGAAAAGAAATACGGTGCCGCAGCGCTCTATAATGAGGGCTTACAAATTTATACCGCCGTCAATATCGGCATGCAGAAGATCGCCCAACAGGAACTCGAAAAAGGATTGCTGGCTCTGGACAAACGCCAGGGGTATCGGGGACCGCTTCACCATCTTGCGCCGGAAGCCATTGAAGCCTATGTGCAGGATCTCCAGCACCAGTGGGCCGAAACAGTTCCGCAGACCGGGCAGACGACAACGGGGGTCGTCGTTCGGGTGAACGACGCCGACAAAACCGTTGCCGTGCGCCTCGGGGGCGGACAGGGGATCATCGACATCGCCGACATGGATTGGGCCCGGCAGCCCAACCCCGAGGTCGCTTATCGCGCCATGATGATCAAGCGGCCCGGTGACGCCTTGCGCAGCGGTGATGTGATTCTGGTGCGCTTGAAGGATCGGCGTGAAAATTCCGATTTGTGGAGCTTGGCGCTGGAGCAGGTCCCCAAGGCCCAGGGAGCGCTCTTATGCATCGAGGCTGAAACCGGCGAAGTCAAGAGCATGGTCGGCGGGCGCGACTTCCGGGACAGCCAGTTCAACCGGGCGCTGCAATCCCGCCGCCAGCCCGGTTCGGCCTTCAAGCCGATCATCTATGCCGCTGCAATCGACAAAGGCTACACACCGGCAACGGTCGTCATCGATTCCCCGATCGTGTTCAAGCACAAGGAGCAGGACTTCAAGTGGAAACCGAAGAATTACGGCGAAAAATTCTACGGTCCCACCCTGTTGAGAGAGGCTCTGGCAAAATCCAGAAACGTCATTACCATCAAAATACTCCAGGACATCGGCATCGACTATGTCATGAATTACGCTCGCGAACTGGGCATCAGCTCGACCTTGAACCGGGACCTGTCGTTGGCTCTGGGATCCTCGGGGGTTTCATTGTTGGAACTGGTCAGCGCCTACTCCGTCTTCACCAACCAGGGTTTCCGAGTGGAACCGTGTTTCGTCACACGCGTGCTCGATCGCAACGGCAATGAACTCGAAAGATTCACCTCTCTCAAAACAAAGGTGATCGAACCCAGTACGGCCTTCATCATGACCAGCCTGCTCGAAGGCGTCGTCCAGGACGGCACCGGCTGGCGCGCCAAAGCACTCAGCCGCCCGGTGGCCGGTAAAACCGGCACCACCAATGACCTCTACGATGCTTGGTTCATGGGCTTTACACCCGAATACACGACCGGCGTGTGGGTCGGCCTTGACGAAGAAGCGTCTTTAGGCCAGCTTGAAACCGGATCACAGGCGGCCAGCCCGATCTGGGTCGGGTTCATGGAACGGATTTTGGCCGGCAAGCCGGTGCGGATATTTCAAGTCCCCGAGGGGGTGGTGTTCACCCAGATCGATGCCGCAACCGGCTTGCTGCCGGTCACCGATTCCCAGAAAACGATATTTGAATGTTTCAAAGAGGGAACGGTTCCCACCGCATTCGCGCCCAAGCCAGGCGTGGCCACCGAACCGGAGCAGTTCTTCAAAATGGACATGTAGACAAATTGCTGACGCAATTTGTTATTATTAACAGGCGGTTGCCTTTACCATTGATTTTTCCTTTTTGAGCCTCAAGAGATCGTCAATCGGCAGGATCAGAGTGGGATCCTTTCGGATGCGGATTTTCTGCATGAAATAGACCAGCACCCACAAGGCAACGCCGGTGGCATCCACGATGAAGGTTGGCAAGTCGATTTCAGTGACCGACATGATTATGATCGGGAAAAAGAGAATCAGCGTGACCGCGGCGCAAGGAGGATGGAGCCGGATCAGCCGATCCCCAGTTTTCTCAGCACGGAGAGCATGATCGCCGCGGCCATGATCGAGCCGATCTGGCCACCGGTATTGGCGCCCATAGCATGCATCAGGAGCCAGTTGTTGGGGTCGTAGCGCCGGCCTTCGGTCTGCGCCACACGGGCCGCCATAGGATAGGCCGAGATGCCCGCGGCGCCGATCAGCGGATTGATTTTGCCACCGCTCACCAGGCACATCAGCTTGCCGAAGAGCACGCCAGCCACCGTGTCCAGGCAGATCGCCATAAGCCCCAAGCCCAAGACCATCAGGGTCTCCCAGCGCAAAAACTTGGCGGCCTCCATGGTGGCCCCGATGGAAATTCCCAGCAGCAGGGTCACGATATTGACCAGCTCGTTTTCCGAAGTCTTGACGAGACGTTTGACCACACCGGACTCGCGCAGCAGGTTGCCCAGCATCAGCATGCCCATCAGAGGCGTGCCGAAGGGCGCCACGATGCCCGTGACCAGGGTGACCATGATGGGAAAGATGATCAGCAGGGTGCGCGAGACCGATTTTTCCGGGTATTCCATGGGAATGCGCTTTTCACGCTCGGTGGTCAGCACGCGCATGATGGGCGGCTGAATCAGGGGCACCAGGGCCATATAGGAATAGGCCGCCACCGAGACCGCTCCCAGCATATGCGGGGCGAATTTGGAGGTCACGTAAATCGAAGTTGGGCCGTCGCAGGCGCCGATGATGCCGATGGAAACCGCTTCCTTCAGGTTAAAGCCTAACACCAGGGCCAGGATCAGCACCAAAAAGATGCCGAACTGGCCGGCGGCCCCCAGCAGCACGATCTTGGGATTTTCCAGCAATGGTGAAAAGTCGGTCATGGCACCGATGCCGACGAAGATCAGGCAGGGGAAGATTTCCGTGATCACGCCGAAATCGTAAAAGCGGCGCAAAAGTCCCTCGGGGCCCATCAGATCCGCCAAGGGGATGTTGACCATGAGAGCACCGAAGCCGATTGGCACCAGTAACAGGGGCTCGTACTCTTTCTTGATGCCCAGGTAGAGCAGCAGGCAACCCACGGCGATCATCACGATCTGCGACAGGGTGAGGGCCAAAAGCCCCATGCCCAGGCCGGCTAATCCGGTCTTAATGATCGGCCACATCGGCGCTACTCCTTTTTGGCTTGCTCATCCCGGTAGGGGAAGAACCGTTTCAGCAGACCCATCAGCAACGAGAGCAGCCAGAGGCTCACCAGAGTGCCGCCCATGCCCACGACCGTCAGCGAAAAGCCGTACGCCAGGTTGTCTTGCATGTCAATGCGTCTCCATTTTTAAATCACGGTCACCGGGGCAGCGCGCTGCTTCTTGAGAATAATCAGCTGAACTATGGTGAAGGTGGCCAGAATTCCAAAACCGATCACGTCCGTGACCAAGCCCGGCTTGATCAGCGCCAGGGCCCCTGCGAGCATGACCGCCCGTTGGACCATGTTGAGCCTCAGCAGCAGCCAGCCCTGGGCTGCGGCGGCTAGAGCCAGGGTCCCCAGCAATCCGGTGACGATGACCTGAACGATTTCCCAGGCCGTACCGTTCAGCACCATGGCTGGGCCGTAGATAAACATGAAGGGAATGATAAAACCAGCGATGGCAAAGCGCATGGACTGGAACCCTACCGGCCATGGCCGCTCGCCGGCGATGGCCGCCGCGGCAAAGGAGGCCAGAGCCACGGGCGGGGTGAGGGCCGAGAGACAGGCGTAGTAAAAAATGAACAGGTGCGCGGCAATGGGAACGACCTGGAACTCCCTGACCAGGGCCGGGGCCAGGACCGAGGCCGAGATGGCATAGGCCGCCGTGGTGGGCATGCCCATGCCCAACACTATGGCGATGATCATGGTGAAGATCAGGGCCAGCAGTAGGTTGCCCTTGGAGTAGGCGAAGATGATCATAGCGAATTTTTGGCCCAGACCGGTCTGTGTTAGCACGCCCACGATGATGCCGGCCGCTGCACAGGTGGCAATGATCTCCATGGCCCCGCGGGCCCCCTTGGAAAGGGTCTGAGCGATGGCCTTGACCCCCATGCGGCTCTCCTTACTCAACCAGCTAGCCACGACCAGGGAAATGATGCCGTACATCGCCGCGCGGTAGGCCGACATCATCAGGACCATCAGACACACCAGCACGATGATTAGGGGGATCAAAAGGTAGCCTTTTTCCAGCATGATCTTGCGGAACACCGGCAGCTCATCGCGCGTCAAGCCTCGCAACCCCGTGCTGGCCGAGTACAGGTCGATCATCCAGTAAGCCGATGCAAAATACAGCGCGGCCGGGATGATGGCCGCCAGGCAGACCTGAGAATAAGGCACGTGCAGGATCTCGGCCATCAGGAAGGCGCCGGCACCCATGACCGGCGGCACGATTTGACCGCCGCTAGAGTTCATGGCCTCGATGGCCGCCGCTATGCTTCCTTTAAAGCCGGTTGCCTTCATCAGGGGGATGTTGAACACCCCGTCCACCACCACGTTGGCCACCGAAGAGCCCGAAGCCGTACCGATCAGAGCGCTGGAGATGATCGATACCTTAGCCGGACCGCCGCGCAGGCGGCCGGCCAGGCAGCGGGCAAAATCGACGAAAAACTTGCCGGCACCGCTGGCCTCGACAAAGGCCCCGAAAATGACGAAAAGGAAGATGTAATGGGCCGAGGCCTGGATGGGCAGGCTCAGGATGCCGTCCAGGCTGAAGAGGAAGGTCATCATGCGGGCCCAGCCGTAGCCGCGGTGATAAAAGAGACCCGGCAGGTAATTGCCGAAGTGGCCGTAAAGAACGAAAAGCACACACAAGATGGACAGGGGCCAACCGGTGGCCCGACGGGCCATCTCCCAGACGGAGATCACGAAAAGGACCGAAAAGAAAAAGTCCCAGCCCGTAGGCACCACGCCCACGCGGTAGATCCACTCGTCAAAGACAGCGAAGATATAGATCGTCGGCGCCACGAGCATGACCATGAAAATGTAATCGACCAGGTGGGGCTGCTGCTTACCGGCGCCGCTCCAGCCCGGCACCAGGGCGTACAGCAGGATCCCGCCGAAAACGACGTGCAGGGTACGAAAATACCAGGGATCAATGGGCCGGAAGATCAGCACCCAGATGTGGAACAGGCTCATCGCGAACCCGATCACCGCCACGGCCACCGCAAAAGGTTTCATGAGATTGCGGCCGCCCGAAATCTCAAGGTCCTTGATGTGCATTTCCTCGAGTTTTTTCTCGACGTCTTTGATGTCAACGGGCGTAAATTCTGTTGCCATGGGAATCTCTATGCATGAAGGCCGCAAAGCCTTGCAACGGGCCACCCGTTATTGAAAAGTGCCCGCCGCAACATGTTGATTGGATCAGCGACCCGGTACAGGCCTTGCGCACCGAGCCCCGCGCGCAATCTGTGCCGGCCGATCGGCTCACACCGCAATGCGCGGTTGCTCCGCTATTTGGCGATCAGGTTATCGGGCAGCTTGATGCCCTTTTCCTGGTAATACTTCACCGCTCCGGGATGCAGCAAGATGGGGCTGTATTTAACGTTTTCGACAAGCGTTTCCTTGGCCGAGTCGTGAGTCGCGATGAGGATGTCCACATTGTCGAAGGTCGCCTTGAGCACCTCGTATACAAAGTCATCCGGAGCGTCCTTGTGCACGACCATGAAGTTCCACACCGTCAGGGTCTCGATGTCCTTGTCGGGGTTGGCCTTGTAGGTGCCCTTGGGCATCATGCCTTTGGCAAAATAGGGGTACTTGGCCACGAATTTGTCGGCGTCGGCCCCCTCAGCCCCGAACACGTTGACGTCATTGGTGGTTTCCACCTCAGTGATCGTCACCCAGGGCAGGCCCACAGACTGGCCGTTGGCATCCAGCATACCGTCCTTAAGCTGAGCATTGAGGTCGGCCGAACTGGCGTTGACGATGCGGCCCGGTTTGACCCCCGCCACTTCGAAAATCTTTGGCCAGTAGGTAGCCGGCGTCCCGCCGATAGGGCCTACGCCTACACTCTTGCCATTGAGATCGTGGATGCTTTTAATGCCGCTCTTCTTCAGGGCATACATCTGAAAATAGGTCGTATACATGGGAAAAATCGCCCGCTGGTTCTGGTACTTCTTGCCTTTGGCCCAGCCCTCGCCATTCCAGCCTTCCCATGCCGGCCCATTGGTAACCATGCCGAAATCAAGCTTTTGATCTTCGATCAACTGCACGTTGTGCACCGGCCCGCCGGTGGATTCGACATTGCCGGGAATTCCGAGCTTGTCATTGAGCAGTCTAGTAAAGCCGCCGGCCCACACAAAGTAAGTTCCGCCCACCGGAGCGGCACCCACGGTCACCGATTTTGGCCAGTTAGGCTTGGACGCGGCAAACCCCGTGGAAACAAAAGCCACCACCGCCAACAGTGCAACGACCATCACCACAGTTCCCTTTTTCATTAAACCCCTCCTTGAAACTTGTAAGTGGTTTGCTGGTGACACCCAAGGAAACCCTCAGGGAATTCACCCTAATCCTATGACCGCAGACTACATGGAGAGCCGTCGTCTGTCAACTCGTCATTTTCTGATTATGCTGTAAGAATACTTCTTACGGTCGCGCATGGAAAGCGCGTCCAAGGGGGTCTGCCCCTGGCGACCCTGAGGGTGAGGGCTTCGACCGCCTCGGCAATAACCTCAATGTCACCGTTGTCTTCGATCCGCCGACGCACGCCGGCGTGTATTTGAGAAGCCGCCGAATCATGGCGGTTGCTCGAACCGATCGTGGTTCCGCCTCTTTCGGCTTCCTACAGGGCGGTGGCATTGATGGCCGAATAATAGAGATAACCTCCGACGGCGGCCGAAAAGAACGCCAGCAGAGACAAAACCAAAAGAATCAACCGCAGCCGCATGTCGTCTTTACTCATGGCCGTCTCGTTTCCCGTCTGCGGTTGATTGGAGCCGCGGACGGCGGGGAGAAATGAATCATCAAAAGCGGTATCCCCGGAACCTTTGCGGGATGGGCGCACGTGTCAAAACAGTCGCTGTTTTGCCAGTTGACGATAGGTGACCACCGTTTCACCACCCTTGATTCGCAAGCCGTCCTCGGGCAAAGACGGGTCCGGTTCGACGCTCAGATCGCAAAGATTGAATTTGCGGCTCAGGGCATCGACATTAGCGCGTTTCAACCCCTTCATCTTCGAGATACTGCGCGGATGGACCTTCAAGGTGACCGCCGCCGAATGCGGGCTTCGTTGAGTAAGGAGCCGCTCGGCCATTTCCTGGAAAAGTGCCGCATGAACCATGTGTCCGAAAGCCGGGTGACAGGGTCCTGCCAAAACCTCGTTACCAGCCGTCAGATCGCGCTCGGCCTGAAGCCCCATGCGCACCACCGGTATGTCGTGTCGGTAAAATATCAAATAGAGCGCTTTCACCAGTTCCACGGAGTTTTCCAGGGACAACGGCCCAAAGCGCCCGGTGCGGTACCACTCGGCCAGGAGGCTTTTTCTCAAGACAACCGTCGGGTAGATCCTGACGAAATCAGGTTGCAAATCGACCAGCCGGTGCGCGGTCGCCTGGGCACGGTCGTCGGTATCGCCAGGCAAGCCGGTCATCATCTGCAGACCGACCGCGTACCCATCGGCCTTGAGCAACTTCACCGCCGCCGCGGTTTGAGCGGCCGTGTGCCCCCGCTGTGATCGTGTCAACACGTCGTCATCCATTGACTGGGCGCCGAGCTCGACGGTCCTGACGGAATACCCTGAAAGAGCATCCAAGCGTTTCCGGTCGATCGTGTCCGGTCGGGTCGAAAAACGGATTCCGTCGGCGCGCCCGGCCTGCACGAACCGGTGCGCCAGTCTTAAAAAAGCCGCCACGGCGCCGGGATCCAACCCCAGAAAATTCCCGCCAAAAAAGGCGATTTGTGCCGACGAAGGCCGTTTGCGGGTATAGCTTAAAAATCGCACAATGGCGGATTCGATTTCTGGTTCAGAGGGAAGGCCGGATGGGGCGTGGGTGATCGCGTTTTGATTGCAGAAAACGCAGCGGTGCGGGCACCCGGCATGGGGCAGAAATACGGGAACGACAAAGGGCTTTGAAGAATGGTGCATCGCTTTTTGCCAACCGGGCTTTTCAGAAACCGTTTTTGCTTCCAAAACGGTTCGCGGCCGCTGCCCGTCAAAGCTCCGTCGCGGGTGGAAGATGCTTATGACCGGGCTTTGGACAGGATTTCTAAGGCTATTCTGGCGGCATCCTGTTCGGCCTGTTTTTTGCTCTTGCCGCAGCCTTCGGTTACCAGGTCCAGTACCGTCAACCGCACGCTGAAGGTCTTGTCGTGGTCCGGGCCGCTTTCACCTATCACCGAATAGACCGGCATCTGTTGCCGGTGGATCTGGACCCGTTCCTGCAAAAGGCTCTTAAAGTCCTGAATGGCGTTGAGGGCGTGGTTTTCCTCGAGTAAAGGGACTATGTGGATTTCGATGATCCGAAGTACGGCATTGAAACCGCCATCCAGGAAAACAGCCGCGACAACGGCCTCGAAAGTATCGGCTAAAATGGAATTTTTGTCGCGCCCGTTGCTCAACGTCTCGCCCTTGCCGAGCATGATGAGGGTCCCGAGATCGATCGTTCGCGCAATTTCGGCCAATTGCGATTCATTGACAAGATTAGCCCTCATCCTGGAAAGATCGCCTTCCTGCATTTCCGGATAACGCTGCATCAAGAGGTATCCCACGGCCAGGTTCAAGACGGCATCCCCGAGAAATTCGAGTCGCTCGTTGTCTTTCAGACCGTTGTCGGCCTGTTCGTGGACATAGGAACTATGGCGAAACGCCTCTGCAATCACCGCCTCGTCGGTGAAGTGGTAGCCCAACTTGCTCATAAACGCACTGAATTCCATATTGATTCCCGGGGGAAGATCGGTCAAATGATACCAGCCTGTTGGATGAGATCCGCGATCCGTATTTCAGGTGCCGGCGGACAGTCGAGCCAAATAATCGCACAGCCTCTCATAAAGCGCGAAGGGAACCTGGAATTCGCCGGTACCAACACCCAATTGAATTTCAGGTTTCAGGCTGCCGTGAAAATCAGTGCCGCCGGTTATCAAAAGGTCATGCCGTTCGGCCAGCTCTTTGTAAAACGCCGTTGCTTGGGGTGGATGTTCCGGATAAAAGACCTCGATTCCCGCGAGCCCGCTTTTTTTGAGCGAAACGATCAGGTTTTCCAATTCAGAGGCCTGCTTGATGCCGAGAAGATACGGATGGGCCAGAACCGGAATGCCGCCGGCGCCGCGAATAATGCCGAGTGCGCGCCGACAGGATATTCGATACTTGTCGACGTATGCCGGTTTGCCGCTGCCCAGGTAACGGTCGAAGGCCTCGTCAATAGAGTGTACATACCCTTTTTTCAGCATGGCGCGGGCGATATGGGGTCGGCCGATCTGGCCTGCACCGACCATCTCGGCGACTTCGGCCAGGGTCATGTGAAAGCCGAGCCGTCTGAGCCGTTCGATGATAGCGGGATTTCGATTCTCCCTGGCGCGTTGCAAATCCAGAAGCGTATGATTCAACTCGTCGTCATCCAGGCGAAGGCCGTAGCCCAGGATGTGAAAACTCCCGGAACGGTGAAGGAAGGCGGGCGGCGCTGCACTGAGTTCGATCCCGGTTAAAAAGTGCAGGCAAGGCGGGAGGCCAATCTGCAGTGCTTCCCTTGCGCCGTCGATCGTGTCGTGATCGGTAATGGCAATGGCACTGAGGTGTTGCGCTTGAGCGAGGTCGATGATTTGAGCCGGCGTGAGGGTACCATCTGATGCCGTGGAATGAATATGAAGATCGATTTTCCGTTGTTCTCTATAATCCAAGGGCTTTCTCCAAAGCCTCTTCTTTGGATTTGCATTCGATGCATTGCGAGGTCACCGGCCTGGCTTTCAGCCGTTTGATCGAAATTTCCTCGCCACAGGATTCACAAATGCCAAAAGTACCATTCTCGATGCGCTCTAAGGCTTTCTTTATTTTCTTGATGAGCTTGTGCTCGCGGTCCCGAATGCGCAACATGAAATTCCGGTCGGACTCTAGAGAGGCCCGGTCGGTCGGGTCCGGAAAATTTTCTTTGGGGGACGTCATCCCCGAAACGGTGTTGTCGGCTTGGCTGAGCAACTCATCGAGTTTTTCGGTGAGAAGCTCTTTGAAAAACTCAATGTCTTTCTTTTTCATCTTATCACCTTTTATCCGTAAGTTGTGTCATCAAAAAAAGCATTGACTATCACGGATTTGAAGGGCTGTAAAGCAGAAAAGCCGCCCGGAACACAGTGCCGTTGGTCTTCAGCGCTTGAGCATTTTGAATCCGGCCAGGTATTCTTCCCACTCCATCGGCAGCAGTTGCTTCTTGTTGATGTTACACGCCTTGCAGGCGGTGACCAGGTTGCCTTTGGTACTGCGGCCGCCGCGGGCGACCGGCACGATGTGGTCCATCGTCAGGCTGTCAGGGGGTGTATTCCGGTTGCAATAGTAACAGACGCCTTTGGCCAGGCGTCGCTTCCACCATTGGCTGTCCCTGATTTCACGGGCCTTGCGGCGTTCGCGCCGTATCTGCGCCTCATCCAGGTCATAGGCATACGGCTGATGTGTCATGGTGTCATCCTGATTCTTTTTCCCGATCCTTTGCGCGGTTGCGCGGTCAACTCGACCGCTGCTGATGACGGGTGATGGCCTCCAATACGTACGGTAGAACGTTCTCCACCACTTTCGCGTATCCGTCGGCGTTCGGATGGATCCCGTCGGCCTGGTTCATCTTGGCGACTCCGGCAACGCCATCAAGAAAAAACGGGACCAAAATGACGTCGCTATCGGCACCCACATCGGTGTAAACATCCGCGAATTTCCGGGTATACGCCGGGCCGAGGTTCGGAACCATTTTCATGCCTGCCAGAACGACCGCAACGCCTTCACCTCTAAATGCGGCGACCATCTCCCGGATGTTGCGCCGGACCAACTCGGGATCGAGGCCGCGCAAGCCGTCATTCGCACCGGTTTCCAATATGACGATATCCGGTTTCATACGCAACACCCAGTCCACCCTGAAACGGGCACCGCTGCTCGTCTCCCCGCTGATGCCGGCGTTGACGACCCGATAGTCGTATCCTTTGTCGCGAAGGACCTTTTCCAGCAACGCTGGATAGGCCTTTTCTTCCGGCAGGCCCAGACCCTCTGTCAGGCTGTTGCCCATGGCGACAATCGTACCTGCGTACCGGGTTTCCACCGGCGCGCCCGCCGGTTCATCCTGGCCGCATGCCGCCGATAACAGGCAAAAACAAATCACCGCAACGGTGAAGGGCTTGGTCATTTTCACGCATCTTTCTCGCTCAAGACGACTCTTTGGAATCCTGGCGTCGCCGGCTCTGCGCCAAAGAAACGCCCATGGCGCAATCCTGGAACTCTTTTCATGCGGCATCCTCATTCGTGAGTCTGTTGCCTGAGAAAAACCACCGGCTTTTGGCGCAAGGCCGTCCAAGCGGGCAGCAGACCACTGCCGATGACCAACAGGGTCGCTGCAACGATTAGCAGCACACTGGCCCCGATGTTCGGTCTAAAGGTGATATCAAACACTTTTGTAATGATGATCCAGGTGGCGGCCTGGGAAATCGATGCGGCCAGAATGCCGCTGAGGCTCCCTATGATCAGATTCTCCAATCCGAACACCTTGACGACGAAGCTCGATTTGGCCCCCAGTACCTGATAATAAACCGCTTCCCGGGCCCTGGCCAGGCGGGTGGCCAAAACCGAGCTGACCGTGATCAGCAAACCGGCCAGGATGCCGAAGGCCGTAAAAAACCGGACGGCGCTGGACAGTTTGCGGGAAATGCCGGCGAAAGTTGCGATCGTTGCGGTCATGTCGATGACACTGACGTTGGGGAATTGATCGACGATCTCGTTTTGAAGGCCGGCAATCCGACCCTTATCCACCCGAACAGCGGTAAAAATCGTCTGCGGCGCATTTTTCAGCGTGTCTTCCTGGAACACGAAATAGAAAAAGGGCTTCAGGGAGTCCCTGGTCCGGCTGCGGATACTTGAAATTTTGGCCTCCACAGGGATGCCCTGGACCAGAAAGACGATCCGGTCTCCGATTTTCAGATCGTGCATCTTCACCACCGTATCCAGAACCGACACCTGGTCCTCGCGCCAGTCCGATCGGAAGAGGCTGCTGCCGGTTTTGATAATTTCGTCGTCCAGCAGATCCTCACGAAAGGTGAGGTTAAACGTGCGGGCGAGATTGTCACCGCGGCGCCGTTGCGTCTCCTTGCCGCGATCGATGTCTTCACCGTTGATCGAAGCAATCCTGGCGCGAACGATCGGAAAATATCGCGTATTGATTCCCAGTGCTTTGTCGAAGGCCGCCACCTGATCGGGCTGGATGTCCACGAAAAAAAGGTTCGGTGCATCGGGCGGATAGGCTTGGACATACTCACGGTCGAGGTTGTCCTCGATTCCGTAAATCGTGAAAATCAGGGACAGAGCGGCGGTCAGAGTGATAACAATCGGCCGGGTGGCATTGCGCGGTCTGAAGAGGCCTTTCAATGCCTGGCGCAGGATCAACGCCTTAACGGGCAGATGCCGCAAGGCCAGAAGAATGGCATGCGTAAAGACGGAGATCATCACGATGACCCCGAACGCCGAGATGACGAAGATCAGCCCGCTGCTGCCTGCCTGCAGGTGCCATAGTGTCATGCCGGAAAACACGACACCGATGACCAGCAGGGTAAAGTAAAAAGGCAACCCGCCCGTCGGTCGCTCGTCGTCCTTTCTGAAAATGGCTGCCGGCTTGATGTCCTTGAGGCGGTAAACCGGCAGAAATGCGAACAGGGCTGCCATGACGATGCCCATAGAAAACCCCTCCAGTATTCCTGCCCCGGAAAGAGTCCAACCGGTCAAAAGTGGAACAAGACCGGAAGTGAATGCGCGAAATATGTTCTGGGCGCCCAGGCCGAGGAGAAGACCGAGTCCCGTCCCGACAAGACTGATGAACAGCAGGCTGAAAATGAAATGGGTCAAAATGAAGCGACTGGAGGCACCAACCGCTTTCATGACGGCGACGGTCTGCTCCTTTTCCTTCAAATAGGCGGTCAGCGTCGTGTAGATGCCGATGCCGGCCAGCAATAACGTGAAGACACCGACCAGGTTAAGGAAAAAGATAAAGTTGTCGAAGAAACGCTTGACTGCCGACGGAGCGGTCCGATACGTCTCGACGCGTTCCTGAATTGGATCGGCGGCGGCGGTCAGGGTCTCGGCCAGTCGGTCCAGCTGCACTTGATCGGCAACTTTGATCAATACCGCGTGGCGTATACGACTTCCTTCCCGGATAAGATCGATGCGGTCGAGGTCGGCGGTCGATACGAAAACCCGTGGTCCGAACGCGAGCGCATCTATCGGCTGGCCGGGTTCCGCGAGAACGACATCGGCAATCGTTAAAGTGGCCAGGCCGATCGCCAGCGGATCCCCCACCCGCAGTCCCATCCGCTCCAGCAGAACGGGTGCGACGACGGTGCGCCCGGGCAACAGCACTTCGGTCAGGGAACGCCCCGAGGCCAGCTCGCAGCGGCCGTAGAACGGATAGCCTTTCGACACCGCCTTGATGTTCGTCAACAAAGACCCGTCACCCGCTGCGGTCCGGGCGACGGAGTAAAACTCGTAGGTGCGGGCACTTTCAATCGACTGAGCGCTTTCCAGCTGTTCAATTCTGCGGACCAGTTCGGGAGACAACTCCTGGTTGGACCGCACGATGATATCGGCGGCGTGCAGCATGCGCGCGTCTTTTGAGAGCGCGGCGTTGATGCTCTCGGAAAACCCGTTCACCGCCACAAGGGTGACGATGGCGAGGGCGACACATGCGATGAGCACCGCCGCCTGGCTCCGCGAGCGGTTTATATCACGCAGAATGTACTTCAGGATCGGCATTGGCCGCGTATCCTCGCTTGACGCCGTTGATCCGCCCGTCATCGAGTAAAATGATGCGGTCGGCCAGGGCGGCGATTTCCCGGTTGTGCGTCACCATGACCAGGGTAGTCTTGGCGTCCCGGTGAAACCCCAAGAGCAAATTCAAGATCGACCGTCCGCTTTCGGAGTCGAGATTTCCGGTGGGTTCATCGGCAAATAATACTTTGGGGTGGTTGATGAGCGCCCGGCAAATGGCCACGCGTTGCATTTCACCCCCGGAGAGCTGGTGCGGAAAATTGGTCTGCCGGTGGTTAAGGCCGGCCTGCTGCAGGAGCGCCCTGGCTCTTTCGCCGGCGGTGCGATCGCGCCTGAGTTCGGCCGGAAACATGACGTTTTCTAAGGCCGTCAGCGACGGCACGAGGTGGAAAGCCTGAAAGACGAACCCGAAAAACTGGTTGCGGATCGGGGCCAGTTCGTCTTCCGTATCGTCTGTAATGTCTCGGCCCTCAATGAAAATCCTGCCGCTCGAGGGCTTGTCCAGCCCCGCCAGAAGGCTGAGCAGGGTTGTTTTTCCACTACCGCTTTGACCTTCCACCACCAGAAACTCCCCGGCGCTGACCGCCAGGGATACGTTATCCAGGACCGTTATCGTCCGGTTTTCGATAGTATAGGTTTTGCTTATTTTTTCGGCTTCGAGGATATTCAATTACCGATTTCCCGGCCTCCGTCGCCAGTCTTTTTTCCGTTGCAACAAATGCAGCAGCTTATGCGGTTACGGTCATTGCGACCGCGTGTGATGTCCTACAGTAAGCATGCGACCGAAAGGGATCAAGTTGAGCGTTGCCATCCTGGCGGGGTCCGTGAAAGGGGTCTCTGCTGCGAAAACTGATGTTGACCCGCGGGAGCGCGGATCACTTTTTCCGTTTTGCGGACAGTGCTGCCTTCAGCTTTTCGCCAAGGGGACTCATGGCCGTGGGAGCAACACCCTTGTATTTTTGCCACTCCCCGACCGCGTCGCCGAGGCTCGGTGCGAGGGTCACCTTGCGGTTCTGGCTATCGACCGCGTCGATAACGACCATGAGAGAGCTACCGGGTTTGAGATGGTCATAGGCCTTTGGATCGGTGGCCTGGTCGATCTTCGATATGGGCAAAAGGCCGGTAACGCCCGGCTCGAGAAGTATAAACCAGCCAAATTTTTCCTTCTTTTCGACAACCCCCGTAACGCTGCGGCCCACAGGGTATCTCTCCGGCACCGCGGCCCACGGATCGCCCTGCGCATCACGAATGCTCAAGGAAATCCTGCGGTTTTCACGATCGATCGTTTTGACCATGACGGTCACCGCTTCCCCGGGGGTGACGAAATCGGTCGTTTTTTGAACCCTTTTGACGAAGCTCATTTCACTGATGTGAACCAGCCCTTCGATTCCCGGAGCGATTTCGACGAAAGCCCCGAATGGTGCGCACCGGGTGACTTTGCCGTTGATGATGTCCCCCGGCTGAAACCCTTCATGGACGTCTGCCCAGGGATCACCCGTCACCCGCTTGAGGGAAAGCGCGATTTTCTCGCGGACAGCACCCTCTTTGCCATCGATGCCGATGACCTTCACCTGAACCCGATCTCCCGGCTTGACGGCCTCTTCGGGTTTCTCGATCCGTGACCAACTCAATTCCGAGATGTGCACCATGCCCTCTAAGCCTGGAATCAATTCGACGAACGCTCCGTAAGGCATCAAACGGGTGACGGTACCGGTAAGTACGGCACCGGTTGAGAGCGCCGTGAAAAAAACATCGCGCGCCTTTTGCTGCTCCTGTTCCAGGAGTTTGCGCCGGGAAAGGACAATGTTGCGTCCTTTGTCTTCGAATTGCTCGACAAAAAAAAGCAACGTCTCTCCGACGTAGCTCTCCGGCGTATCGACGAATTTTACATCCATCTGGCTGATCGGACAAAAGGCCGCATGCTGCAAGACGTCAATTCGAAAGCCGCCCTTGCAGGTTTCGGTCACGCGCCCCTCGACCGGTATGTGGCTGTGGCACGCATCCTTCAACAACTGCAGACCACCGATACCCGACAGGGCCCTGGAGAGCCGGATCTCGCCTTCGTCTGCGGCAATGATGAAAAGCTCGATCCGGTCGCCGACGCCGTAAGGCAGTTGGCCCTTGTCATCCAGAAGTTCCTTCTTCTCGACCAGGCCGTCGATCTTTGTTCCGGTCTCGACGAAAACCGTATCCGAGCCGATGGCGATGATTCTAGCGTTGATTTTATCCCCCACCTGCACGCTCCCGTCGATATCCCCGCCGTAGGATTCGAGAAGCGTGGCAAAGTCTTCGCTATCGTTTGCTTTCTCGTCCTCGAAACTATTCCGGTCTTGCATATGTCTACTCCCTTGATGAAAGCGCTTGAACGCCTGACGTCACAAAATCAACCCCCTCAACTATGAACAAACCTTGGCGCAGGTCAAGTAAATTCGATTTTCTGCGGTTTCAGGGTTGGCGGAAAACTTGCCAGCGCCCTTGGCCGGGCCCGCAGCCGAATAACCGTTTGACAAACCACCGCCCGGTGTGTCATTCACGCGGAGTCAACAAAGCACGGTTCGGTGACCAACCGGAGGGGCAGGTAAGGAATGCAGGCAGACTACCTGATGGAAAGCGAAGAAGAAGCCCTGCGTTTGGACATGAAAACCGATCCCCGGCTCGTTGAAATTCAAGCGCTCTGGTCAGGAATCACTGCCGGCATGCGGGTTGCCGATCTGGGTTGTGGTTCGGGAAAGACGACCTTTATCCTCAACCGACTGTCCCAGCCGGGTGCCGAAACCATCGGCGTCGACATCGCCCCCCAGCGCGTCCGGTTTGCACGGTCCAGATACACCGCCGCCGGTCTGAGCTTTCAGCAAATGGACATCCGGCAGCCGATGGAAACAATCGGCCGATTCGATCTGGTCTGGATCCGTTTCGTCCTGGAATACTATCGCGCCGACAGTTTCGAGATCGTGAAGAACATCGCCAAAATCGTAAAGCCCGGCGGCATTCTTTGCCTGATCGACCTCGATCACAACTGTTTGAGTCACTACGGTCTGACGCCTCGTCTCGAAACCGCCTTGGAAGGCATCATGAGAGCCCTCGAAAAAGGGGCCGGTTTCGACGCTTATGCCGGACGCAAGCTCTATGCTCACCTCTATGATCTCGGATTCGTCGACATCGCGGTCGACATGCTGCCGCACCACCTGATCTACGGCCAACTCAAAGAAGCCGATGCCTTTAACTGGACGAAGAAGGTGGAAATCGCCGCCCGGAACTCTGGATATCCTTTCGATGAATACGAGCGGGGTTTCGAGGGATTCAGGGCGGAGTTCGAACAGGCCTTCCTAACCGCCCCACGGCGTTTTACCTATACGCCGGTCATCACCTGCCGGGGCCGCCGTCCGGTATGAAGGTTGCTGTGTTCTGATTCGCTTGCCGAGCGGCGGGTCTACCCCGCAAAGCCGTCAGCGGACATGCTTTAAGAGACGCTTCAGGTAACGAAAATAGGGATCCGAAAACCGGGTGTTCATGACCCACATGTTGTACGTTTTTTCAAAAGGCAGCTGAAGGGCCGTGGCAAAGGAAATCGGACTGACCAGAACCGTCAGCTCATCGAGCGGATGATTTTCGTAAACTGTGTGGATGGTCTTCTTGAAAATGTCGTCAGTCAACCCTTCCTGGTCCACGACGATGCATTTGATGCAATTGGTCAGGTTCGAGAGGTTGAATCCGAAATCCGAAATATTGACCATGATAATCGCCTTGAGCTGTCCGTCGGCTTTCAGCGCGTAAAGATGTTTTTCTTTTTTGAACCCGAGTCGCCGGTATTCCTCTGCTAGCCCCGCTCGGTTCATCAGGCCTGGATCCAGGTCGAGGGCCTCCAGCATAAGCCCCCCGGAGTCGTGTTCGTAAAAGTCCTTCAGTTCGACCAGATCTTCCGGCTGCACCGGATTCAACTCCCACGGACTGGGAATCGTTTCGGGTGGTCCCGACGGCAGCGGAAGATGCACATACGCAAACGGGTCGATCGAACAACACTTCGGGTCATCGATCTGCTGGCAGGCACCACCGAAAACCCGACTGGGAAATCGGTTGTTCGGCCGGTAGTACATGATCACATATTTCAAGTGAATGGCGTTGAGACGGCACGAATCATTGATGAAGTGGCTGATCTGCTTCAAAACTATCAGACCGGCTTTGTTCAGGGCCGATTTCCTGGCTGCGTGATGGTGGATCAGCCAGGCCTCTTCATAAAAACGGATCATGGCCATGTGGCCCAAGATGTTGCCTTTCTCCTGGTAGATAAAGTGCCGGGCGATGGTCGGACTCTGGGTGTAGAGCTTTTCGTAGGTGTTCTTGATGCGTTCCTTGTTGGCTTCGATGTGCTCGTATTTATTTGGGTAAATAAAACCGGTATCGAAAAAAAACCCCCAAAGCGCATCCAGGTCGACCTTGTTGCAAATGTACGCATAGCGGTTGTTGGCCTGGTGCAAAAGGGACAGGAGCCTGACGTTGTTCTCCATGTCCATGTCGAGGATCGCCACTCCGCATTTTATCCAGGCGCCATTTTTACCTTCCTTGCAGACTTTGCGGTAGACGACCTGGGCCTTGCAGTTTACCGACACATTTTGGGAAAACCGCAATTCAACCTCAGGGATGGTCAATCCGTTCAAGAGTTGGGCGTTTATTTCATCCTCTTCGACCGAAAAACCGGAACCCGACAGGTCCAGGACCTTGAGCGACAACTGCTTTTTGGTCAACGGGTGTGTGAAGTGAATATCTGGTGACGGGTTGATGACCAGGCGGTCGCTGCGAAATTCTTTTTGCCGGTAGCGATGAATTTCGTGGCTGATCGGCGCCAGCACATAATGCCTGCTGAAGTTGCAGCGACTGTGCCGAATGATGCTACACTCGCCCGAGTAATACGTATCGGCACCGCCGGAGAGAATCAGGCTGACCGAGCTTTCCGGGTTGATCCATTCATAGGCCTGGTGAGCATCGGCCTCCACTTCCACGCGTAATGTCACGGCATTGAAGTCGAGCAGGCGGCCGCAGAAAAGTGAACCGTTTTGGACCATTTTTACATCGACGTCGCGACCGGTGTACCGACGCATCTTCCGGTGGCTGATGAGTTGGCAGGTCTCCGGCAGGCGCAGGCTGATGCCGGTTTGATTCATGGAAATGGTTTCCGCCTCGGCGCGAATCAACATTTGACCGTCGGTGATCAGGATTGAATCAAAAACATATGACTTGAGCTTGCTGATGAGCCGGTCGTCTTGCGGCCACGGCAGGTCGAGCCGCTCCCCTTGGCAGGGGGGCGGCTTGATCTCTATGGTGAATTCTCGGTCAAAGCGGGTGTGTTTGAATTTCAAGAGGATCGTGCGGTTTGAAAAATTGAAGAAATTGACCTTGTTGACCAGAGCCCCCCTGGCCAGAGTGATTTGGTTTTTATTTTTCGTCCTTTCGGTCGCCGTGTCGACAACCTGGGGGCTCGCGACTTCTTTCCTTTTTTCATTCTTCCCATTTCCGGTTGGGCTGGTGGTTCTATTCCTGAAAACGGGACTGGCCGTTTCCAGATCGATGAGCGCGGGCTTTTTCTGAGCAGCTTCCATCTTCGTCCCCATTACCAAAAATGATCCGTTAGCGTCACCTGACTATAGAGCAACCGCTCTTCGGCACGCGCCGTCGCGGAATTGGAGTGGAGCAATCGGCGGATGATCGTTGCCGCCTGATCCTAAATATTGACTGAGACGAAGATTTCCTTTCTAAGCCGAAACAAGGTGGATAGTACCATATTGAGTCGTCTTACTCAACGAAGAAGATGAGTCTAACCGGTACTTTTCAACCCACGCAGGGATCAACCCGGCAGGAAAGGTCAGAAGATGATCAGCGGCCCAGCGGGATATTTGGGGCTGTGCCGGGCGGAAGATTGAATTGACAAATTTCCGAATTATATTTTAAGAACTCGTTTGAATCTTAACGACGTTGGAAAGTCGTTTCAATTGTCACCGAAAGGATGACATCACCATGAGCAACCAGGTAAAAACAACTTTGCTGCTGGCCGTTTTGACGGCTTTCATCATGTGGATCGGACAACTGCTGGGTGGTCGTCAGGGCATGGTGATTGCGCTCGTGTTGGCGGCCGGAATGAATTTTTTCAGTTATTGGTATTCGGACAAACTGGTCTTGAAAATGTACCGTGCCCGGGAAGCCACACCGCAGCAAGCGCCTGAAATATTCGCCATGGTCCGTCAGCTCGCTCAAAACGCCGGGCTGCCGATGCCGAAAATCTTTATCGTCCCCTCAGAAGCCCCCAATGCTTTTGCCACCGGCCGCAACCCCGAGAACGCCGTTGTGGCGGTCACCGACGGTCTTGTAAGGCTCATGAACCGGCAGGAAATCATGGGGGTCCTGGCCCACGAACTGGCGCACGTCAAAAACCGGGACATTCTGATCGGTTCGATCGCGGCCACTCTGGCCGGAGCGATCATGCTGCTGGCCAGCATGGCCCGCTGGTCCATGATTTTCGGTGGCGGACGCGACGATGACAACAGCGGCGGATCGGGCATTATCGGATTGATCGCCATGTCTATTTTCGCCCCAATGGCGGCCATGATCATCCAGATGGCTATTTCGCGGTCCCGGGAATACCAGGCCGACGCTACCGGTGCCGCCATCAGCGGCGACCCGGAAGGATTGGCCAACGCCCTTGAAAAACTGGGCGCCGCCTCGGGTCGCCTGCCCATGAATGCCAGCCCGTCAACGGCTCACATGCTGATCGTCAACCCGCTGTCCGGCCGGAACCTCATGCACCTCTTTTCGACCCACCCCCCGCTGGAGGAACGGATTGCGCGCCTGCGCGGCATCACCGGCAAGACACCCACCGCGTCTCATCGAAAAGAAACGGCCCAGGATGGGGCCCGATCCTTCTGGGATCAGCTGTCCAAGTAACCGTTCCATTAACACATAAAAACCCGGCAGGATCGGCCCTGCCGGGTTTCGATAAGTACAGCAAGCACCGCTGCCCGCCTTTCAATCCACCCTGGCTCCAGGGCGGCGGTCGCCGTTCCGTCCCGGTCGGCTCGACCAATCGATAAATTCGCCGATAACGGCACACTCCAGGCCGAAAGGCAAGTACCCGGCATACCCGAGAGCCGGCATTTCAAAAATCATGAATCGCTGAACATGCGGGATGCTGTACGTCCAGTGGGCCAGGCTGCCGGCATTCCACATTTCCCAGAACCAACCGCAGATAAGGGCGGCCACTGCACTCGCCATCACCGTCCGCCAGTCTCCCCCGGCCACCTCGGTCAGAAGGTTCGGCTCCTGAAAGAGGGTCTGCAGCGACAGGATGACGAGAAGTGGGGCTATCCAGAGCAGCGCAAAAAAGGTGTCGGGCCATACACCGATGCCGATCAAGCCCACCGCTGCCACCACCAGCCCAACGACGGCCGGCAGACGCGGCCGGCGACAGCGAAATTTCAGAAAATGCCGAAAACCGACCTGCAACCAGGTCAGGGACCGGACCAGCTCTTGGGTCGAAAGGACAGCCGGAAGAACGGTAGCGAAGGGCAGGGTCGCGTACCAAAAATATTCCCAGGCACCGAAATACGCACCCGCATAGTGCCAGTTATGCACGAAACGATTGAGATACTCGAAAAACCACCAGAACAGGGCACTGGCAGGAAAAAGCGCCAGAAAGTAAAAAGGCCGCGACGTCATCAGGCAGCCGCCGGTGCGGCGCCGGCTCAGCGCATTGACGACCAGGATGTAACACAGCCACAGAGGCGCAAAGGTGTGGGGCTGGAACCTTGCCAACCATTCAAAGCGGGTCCACGCCAGCACCCACATTGACAGGCCGGCGGCAACTCCCGCCCAGCCCCACCAGGGAAAACCGGTTGCGCCGGTCGCCACTGCCGGTTCGCGGCGTGCGGATCGAACCGCCCGAACCAGGAGCGGCAGGACGATTGCCGCAATAAAGACGGCATAAGCACTGAAAACCGTCCACGAAAAGGGCGCCTGCTCGACGGGGCGAGGACGGGGCGGAAATTCGAGGTATTCGGCCGGGGAATTTCCCGCCAGCCAGGCCCCCAGCAGCGGCAGTCCGACCAGCATACCCGCCATCACCACAAATTGGATGATAAAACGCTTCACTTTCGCATCAGGAGGCTCCCTGAAGCAAGGCTTCGGGCAGATCGCAGGTGTCGGCGGCCGCCGCCGCTTTTTTGGCCTCCACGTAGTGAGCGGCCGCCAGCGAGGCGGTGGCGCCGTCTGCGGCCGCAATAACGATCTGGCGGGCGTATTTTTCTCTCAAGTCCCCCACAACGTATATACCAGGCGTGTTGGTCTCGCACTTGTCGTCGGTGACAACATAACCGTCGGCATTCATTTTGGTGCCGGCCGGCACCAACTGGTTGTTCGGCTCGAAGCCGATGAATATGAAAGCCCCTTCGGTTGCCAGTTCCCTTGTTTGCCCGCTGTTGACATCTTTCAGCTCGACGGCGGTAACCCCCCCCGCATCGGCCTTTATGGCGGTGACGACCGTATTCCAGATGACATCCATTTTGCATTCGGCTTCGACCCGTTGTTGAAGAATCATCCCGGCCCGTAGTTGATCCCGTCGATGCACGAGGTAGACTTGACGGCACAGCTTGGCGAGATAGAGCCCTTCTTCGGCCGCGGTGTCGCCGCCACCGATGACGACAACGGTCTTGTTTCTGAAAAAAAAGCCGTCGCAAACGGCACAATAGGACACCCCTTTGCCGTAATACTCATCTTCTCCCGGAATATTGAGTTTGCGGGGGCTGCCGCCGGTGGCCAGAATGACGGCGTGGGTCTTCAGCACATCGCCGTTGTCAAGCTGGACCCGGTGATAATCGAGACCCGGTAAAAGGGCCTTGACCTCACGGGTGATCATCTCCAGTCCATAGGACTTGGCGTGCTGGGCAAATTTTTCGGACAGTTCACTGCCGCCGATGTGTTCGTAGCTGGGATAGTTTTCCACTTCGGCCGACATCGCCACCTGCCCCCCCGGGAGACCTTTTTCGATCAAGACGCTCTTAAGGGCCGCCCGCATCGCATAGATTCCGGCCGACAGCCCTCCCGGCCCGCCGCCGATGATAACGAGATCATAGATGTGTTCTTCTGACATACTCAGACTCCTTCCATGAATGAAACGACCTGACAACCGCCATGCGGTAGGCTGAACGACAAAACGGCTTGCATCCGATCGGGCGGCGGCGGCCCTGCCGCTTTATCCGCTGCCGACGCCTGCGACCGTGCAGGTCTTGCGAACGGCCGTCGACCTCGACTCGGTTAAAAATACCAGGAAAAATAAATATTACAATCGAAAATCAGGTTTGCAAAGCCCCACAGCGGCATTGACATCCCTGCCCACTTCTGGAATTGTTAAGTGGACTCAGAAGTTGCCGCGCGACGACCTTGCGGCAAGAACCCTGCGGAGCGTCCGCCATGAATCCATTGCCTTACCCTCACATGCTGGCCCCTCTTGAGCTTGGGGTCATCACCCTTAAGAACCGGGTCGTGATGGGCTCGATGCATACCGGCCTCGAGGAAGCACCCGGCGGCTTTGAGCGCCTGGCGGCCTTTTATGCCGAGAGGGCCTCCGGCGGCACAGGTTTGATCGTCACCGGCGGCATCGCTCCCAATGCAGCCGGATGTGTGGCGCAAAACGCCGCCAAACTCACCTCCGAAGAAGAGACGCACGGTCACCGGATCGTCACCCGGGCGGTCCATGAGGCCGGCGGTAAAATTGTCCTGCAGATCCTGCATGCCGGCCGCTATGCCTTCCACTCGAAGCTGGTGGCCCCTTCTGCCATCCAGGCCCCGGTCAACCTTTTCAAGCCTCACCCCCTATCGGATACCGAGGTCGAACTGCAGATCCGGGATTTCGTCACCTGCGCCCGACTGGCTGAAAAAGCCGGCTACGACGGGGTTGAAATCATGGGATCGGAGGGCTACCTGATCAATCAATTCATCGCCGCGGCCACCAACAAGCGCACGGACCGATGGGGAGGCTCTTTCGAAAACCGCATCCGCTTTGCGACCGAAATCGTCCGGCAAGTTCGGACCATCGTGAGCGCGGACTTTATTATCATCTATCGTCTGTCGATGCTGGATCTGGTGCCGGGGGGAAGTTCATGGGACGAGGTGGTGGCGCTGGCCGGTGCGATCGCGGATGCCGGGGCCAACCTGATCAATACCGGCATCGGCTGGCACGAAGCCCGCATACCGACCATCGCCACCATGGTGCCGAGAGCCGCCTTCACTTGGGTGACGGCTAAGTTGAAGCGGGAGGTTTCGATCCCCCTGATCACCGGCAATCGGGTCAACACGCCCGAGTTGGTCGAAGCGGTGCTGGCCCGCGGCGATGCCGATATGGTTTCCATGGCGCGGCCGTTTCTGGCAGACCCCGAATTCGTCAACAAGGCCGCTGCGGGACGTGCGGATGAAATCAATACCTGCATTGCCTGCAATCAGGCCTGCCTGGATCATATCTTCCTCGGCAAGATGACCTCCTGCCTGGTGAATCCCCGGGCCTGCCATGAAACCAAGATCATTTACCGGCCGGCCCACCGCAAAAAGCGTATCGCGGTGGTGGGCGGCGGGCCAGCCGGTTTGTCCTTCGCCGCCGTGGCCGGCGGGCGCGGACACCGGGTCATCCTGTTCGAAAAATCCGAACGGGTCGGCGGGCAGTTGAATTTGGCCGTCCGAATCCCCGGTAAGGAAGAGTTCCTCGAGACGCTGCGGTATTTCAAGCGCCAATTGGAACTCACCCGGGTGACGGTTCACCTCGACGCCTCGATATCGGCCGGGGAGCTGCTGGAAACCGGTTACGACCACATCGTGGTGGCCACCGGCGTGGCACCGCGTCGGTTGGAGATTCCGGGAATCGATCACCCCATGGTGCTCTCCTATCTCGATGTGCTCGGTAAGGATAAACCTGTGGGAGCGCGGGCGGCCATCATCGGTGCCGGCGGTATCGGCTTCGATGTGGCCGAATTCCTCACCCACAGCGGCCCCTCTGCCGCGATCGAAAGCGACGCCTTTCTCGCGGAGTGGGGCATCGATAGAAAATACCCGCTTCCCGGCGGACTCGCGCCGGAGGGTCCCTTGCCGCGCCCCTCAAAACGTCGGGTCTACCTGCTCCAGCGCAAAGGTTCCAAAATAGGCAAGGACCTCGGGAAAACCACCGGCTGGATCCATCGGACGATCTTGAAGCAGCGCGGCGTGATCATGCTCAACGGACTGACTTACGAAAAGATCGACCGAAACGGGTTGACCATCGGCCGCCAGGGCGTTCAGCAGACTCTGCCGGTCGACACGGTGGTTATCTGTGCCGGGCAGGTCCCTGTCGACACGCTCTATCGTGATCTCGTGGCCGGCGGTGCGGCGGCTCATTTGATCGGCGGCGCCGAACGGGCGGTGGAATTGGATGCCAAGCGGGCCATTGAACAGGGCTGCCGGCTGGCAGCGACACTTTGAGAAATCAAAAGCACCGGGCACAATCCGGCGCGGCGACGATCTAAGACCGCAAGCCGGTTTCGGCCCCAATACTAAAAGAGAGAGGATAAGATCTTGAAATCTGGCACCTGTCCTAAATGTTCATCCGACCAGGTTTATTCCGGGATCGAGATCCCGCTTAAAAAAGGCCCTTTCGCCAGCAATTCCATCCCCATCAGCCTGGCTTCCGTGGCCGCCCGCGACAACTATGTTTGCATTCAGTGCGGTTACGTCGAAAGCTACATCGGCGAGGCCGCCAGGCTCAATGAAATCGCTCAAAAATGGGTGCGGGTCAAAACAACCGTTGTCGAGCCGGACAAGGCCGAACCGGTATGAATCTCGCCAGAAGCACACACCGATTTCAGGGCCTCAAGCGGTTTGCGGTGATCGCTAGAATTCTGGCGAAACACGGATTCGGCGACCTGCTGGATCGCACCGTCTTTCGAAGCAAAATCACCGTCACGACACCCAAGACCAAGAGCGTGGGCAAATCCATCTATCCTTCGCCGCAGCGTCTGCGGCGGGTCCTCGAAGAACTCGGTCCCAGTTTCATCAAACTGGGACAGCTGATGAGCACCCGCGCGGACATCTTCCCGCCGGAGTACATCCAAGAGCTGAAAAAACTCCAGGACCGGATCCCGCCGATTGACTTCAAAGAGATAAAGGCTGTGATCGAATCTGAACTGAAGCGGCCGCTGGCGGAGATTTTCGACGCATTCGAACCGGTGGCGATAGCCGCCGCCTCGGTCGCACAGGTCCATTTGGCCCGGCTGAAAACCGGTGAAAAAGCGGCGGTCAAAGTCATTCGCCCCGGAATCGACAAAAAAATCAGGGAAGACATCGGGTTGATGTACTACTTTGCCGAAAAGATCGAGCAATCTTCTGAAATCGGCCGTATCGTCGGTGCCGTGAACCTGGTGAAAGAGTTCGAGAGAAATATTTTTCGGGAACTCGACATGTTCACCGAAGCGGGGAGCATCGAACGCTTTGCCGCCAACTTCAAGGACGCCGAAGAACTCTACATCCCGACGGTCTACTGGGACTATACGTCCCGATCGGTTCTGACGATGGAACATATCGACGGCATCAAGATGGACCGGGTCGAAGAGATGAAGGCCCACGGGATCGATCCCAGGGAAATCGCCATGATTGGTCTGCGGTCGTTTTCGCGTCAGCTGATGGACTTCGGCCTCTTTCATGCCGATCCGCATCCCGGAAACACAATCGTGATGTACGACGGCCGCGTCAGCCTGGTCGATTTCGGTATCATCGGCTACCTGGACGAAGAAGCGATGCTGCAGATTGCCAATATATTTCTCGGATTTGCCGAACACGACTACGACCTGATCATGGAGGCATTCGAAGACGCCGGTCTCATCAATCCGGATGACATGGACCTGCGCAGCTTCCGCACCGATCTGAAAGACATCAGCGAGCCATTTTATGGACGCTCCCTGCAGACCATTTCCGTCAAAGATGTATACGACCAGATGATGCAGCTGGTGTTGAAATACCGGATCCGTCTCCCCCGTAATCTCTTGCTGCTGCTGAAAACCTTTATTCAGACCGAGGCCCTCGGCAAAATACTCGGCAGCGACGCCAGCATTCTCGAGGTCACGCGGCCTTATGCGCAAAACCTGCTCCAGCGCGGCTATGAAGCCCGAAAAATGATGCGCACCATCGGCCAGGAGGCCCGCCGCATGAGCGGCTACATGCGGATGCTGCCCAAGTTTCTTCACGATATTCTGCGCGCGGCCGCCGGCGGCAAACACCGGATCGAGGTTTGGCACGACGGGTTTCAGCAGTTCGATGACAAGATTGAAAAGGGCATCAATCGTCTGACGATCGGCCTCATCATCAGTGCATCGGTGATCGCTGGTTCGCTGATTTTGAATTCTTCGCAGAAAGTAATCGAATTCACGGTCAACTTCCTCGGTGTGCGCACCGTTTCCATCACCGCGCTGCTGGGGATCATCGGCTATTCCATGGCGACGGTTCTGGGGTTCTGGCTGATTATTTCCATCATGCGTTCAGGCAAGATGTGAGGAGTGATTCACCATCGCCCGGATGACGGGAAAGACCATGTTCTCAATCGACCAATTCAACCGACACTATGACACCGAGCGTCGTGACGTCGTCATCGACGGCCGAAGCTATGGCTTTTTGGTCCCCAGATCGATCGACCGGTTCATCGATCCAGAAGACCCCCTGCACGACTTTCCCCTCTGGGCCAAGATCTGGCCGGCCAGCGTCGTGTTGGCCAGACGCCTCAGCCGGCTGCCGGTGGTTCCGGGCCAACGGATTCTCGAAATCGGTTCCGGACTCGGCCTGGTCGGCATCGTTGCGGCCTGCAGCGGTCACGCAGTCACCCTGACCGACATCAACCCCCACGCACTCGAATTCGCCCGCGCCAATGCGCATATCAACGGCTGCACACGGTTGGTCGTGCAGCGTCTCGACTGGCAGGCCCCGCAGCCGGCGGGAGCATTTGACGCCATCGTCGGCTCCGAAGTCGTGTACAGGGATCAGGATATCGACCGGCTCCTGGCGCTTTTCGCCACCTGTCTCACCCCTCGAGGACACATCATTTTGGTCGAAGAGATGCGCCGGACGCTCGACCCGTTTTTTCGGCGCATCGATCCCCATTATCGGGTTCGTATCGAAAAGAACATCCTGCGCGCTGAGGACGAAAAAACCCTGGTTCTGCTGATCCAACTACGTCCCCGCAATAACGTCTGAACACAGCGGGCTATGCCTCTTTAGACCCGTTTGATGCCTTTCGGTCCGATATCCATAGTGGCGGCGTCAATCAGAGGCATCGGCTGTGCGGCAGCTTGGCCCCCGCTTTCCCGCAGCGGATAAAGGGAGTATTTGACATTGGCAGGCCGGCATCATAGGTTTAGAAGTAAACTCAAATATCATAGTTGGCAGTTGACGGACATCATTTCAGGCCCCCGATGAGACCGATGCGGCGCACCACTCTGCTGATTGTCATTTTTATATTCACTGCTTCCGCCCTGGCCGACGAGCTTTACCTTTGGACGGATTCTAAAGGGGTGGCGCATATCACCCCGACCCCTCCGCCGTCGAATGCCCGTCACGTAGAGGTGATCGACTACACTCCGCAAACCCGGTCCGAGATAGAAGCCGCCCGGCAGGAACGCGAAACGCTTAAGGACCGCTACGAAAAAGACGCCATCCTGCGAAACGCACGCAACGCGCGGCGCGAGGCCGAGGACGCCCGCCGACGAGCGGCAGAGGCCCAGACCGCCGCCGATGCCGCTGAGGCAAAGACCGCTGAGTTCAAAAAAAAAGTCGGCCAGACGATCCGGCGCCAGCAACTCAACCGCGGGACCATTGAACGGTTGGAGGCAGACGCGGCGGCGGCGCGTGCAAAGGCTCTCGAAGACCTTCACAACGCCGAGCTGGCCGAGAAACGGGCCGTTGAAGCCGAAAAAAAGGCCGGCGCCGTGCTGCGCCGGGTTGAATCCGGAGAAACTGAAACACTGCCGGCAGCGGAGCGCGCCAACCGGCAAGGCGACCTCGGAGGGTCGCGGTAGCGCTGAGTGCCGAAAAACCGCTCCCCATCCGCCGGGGCTGCACTCGATTTCGGGCGGTTAGTGCCGGGCCTGCTCGTTCTTTTTCGGTTTGAGCGTAAAATTCGGCCGACCGCTGCAGTCCATTACGACGCAATTGGAAAGAGAAAGGCATCCGATGCAGTTTTACGACTTCAAAGAATTCCTCAGGCTCTCCTCGGTCCTGAATTACAATTTGAGTGCGGCATCATTGAACCGGTATAATATTCTGCTTTTTATCATCGGCGAAAAAAAACTGGCCCCTGACGATCAGGCGGACCGCGAGCACCGGCTTATCGTGATGGAGGCCCTCAGCTACCTCTTCAACGTTTACGACCAAAAACGCCGCCGTCTCGGACCGATGGCGGTTCTGCACCCCCTCAGAGCCGCGGCACTCTATTCACGGTCATGCGAGCATATCAATATCGTTTCTTTGCTGAGCACGCTCTTTCACGATATTCTCGAAGACATCGACCCGCTCGAATTCGAAAAACGTCGCTGGCGTGAGATGGAAGAGCAACTGTCGGGTCTGCTGGAAAATTTGCATTCCGACAATGAGGCCTCCCTCGTTGAGCGACTTCATTACTTAACCCGTCTCGATAGCGAAACCTACTACCATTACATCGGCCGCCTGCTCGAAGAGTCGCGCCAAGCACCGGACCTGATCGAAGTCAAACTCGCCGATCGCCTCGACAACACGCTGGACATGCGAATCGATCTTCAGGACCCGATCGACGAGGTCGATTTCTTCGAGACCATCTTTCAAATCCTTTTTGTCAACACCTATTCCGGCTACCAACCAAAGGCCGAACACCCGCAGTCAGCCGTTTTAAATGGCTCCAAGCGATTGTACCAGCTGTTTAAAAACGCCGTTATTTTATCGCTGATCCGGCAGATGGTCGATATCGAAGGCAATCGATCGGCTCAAGTTCTTTTTGCGGCACTGGCGGATGCCAGCCTGTTGGAGGCCCAGCGGACCATGATCCACCTGCTGGGCTACCATCACCGCGACCCGACGGCCCTTAGACCCTTGCTGACGGAAGCCATGGAATACTGTTATAACGGTCGCACGGACCTGGTAACCGAAACGGACACGCAGTGGATGCTGGACGGCCTTTTCTCCACTTATTTCGGGCACACCTCCGGCCAGTTGCGCGGTCAGCAACTCGATCGCCTCTACCGAAACAAACCCCTGATGATCGAGGCCTCGATTGCCTTCATCGTTATTTTTTTCAGCTTTCTAAACGACCCCCACTACTACGTGAAGGGCATCAGCGCAGCGGGCATTACGGCCGGGTGACCGTCTTTCCGTTCGGCAGCGCGGCCCTTTGTACTCATTGCCGGTTTTTAGTCGACGCTTTGTCCCTCCCGCATATCGACCATCATTGTGCAGGTGCGCCTTTTGGGCAGACCCTGTTGAGGCGATATATTGACCCAGTGCGGCGGGCGCCCGCTGAGCGCCCGCCTGCCTCTCAATTCAGTGGATTCTTTTTTTAAGTTCTGCTATAAAATAGCGCTCATCCGAACAGGACTGAAATGGATGGCCTCAGCTCCCTGCAACCGATTTCCGGTAAAAGCCGTGGTTGCAAACCGATAATGAACAAAAAATCAACCCCTTCGCAGACGCCAACAAAAGAAAACCGGCTGCTCAAGCCCCTGGTTCGGGCCTATGAACGCTTTCTGAGAATCAGGGGCCAGCCACGAGAAATTGCCCTGGGATTCGCCCTGGGCCTTTTCGTGGGAATGACGCCCTTCATGGGGGTGCAAACCGTCATCGCCGTACCGCTCGCAGCGCTGTTCAAATGGAACAAAATCTCTGCAGCTGTCGCGGTCTGGTTCACCAACGCAGCCACCGCACCTTTTATATACAGTGTCACCTACATTGTCGGTGCGCGCATTGCCGGAATAAAAAAAGGGTTCAGCTGGTCGGATATCGAAAGCTTCTCGGCTGTGTACCGGCTGATCCTGAATACACCGGAAATTATCTGGGCCATGGTCATCGGCGGTGCGATCCTGGGATTACCGCTGGCCATTGCCGGTTACTATTTGGCCCTCTTTGTCGTCGTCCGCTATCAGCAGAAAAAAAGGATCAAACGCGCAAAATCGAAAAAACTTCGCGCGCAAAAAAGAGCCGCGCGCAAACCCAAACAGTCGGTGCGCCCGACCATCCAAGAAGTGCTTGTCCCTCGAAAACCCAACCCGTCTCCCGATCGTAGACCTTCCTAAAAGTGTTCAGTTAACGCCTTTCTTGCGCATGACGGCACCCGTTCGGCTCTCGATCACAGACCGCACGAGCCGAACGGGATCCAACCGATATCTGTTTTCAGCGCCTACAGCGGCCAGAAAAATGGAATCAACAGCGTCCCCAGAACCAAGACGATCAGGTTGAGCGGCATACCGAGTTTGAGGTAGTCGCTGAAACGGTACCCTCCGGGACCGTAAACCAGGAGGTTGGTCTGGTAGCCGATCGGGGTGGCAAAACAGGCACTGGCACCGAAACAGACGGCAACGATGAACGCCTTCGGATCGACCCCCAATGTTTCGGCGGATGAGATCGCGATCGGCAGCATCAAAATGGCCGTGGCGTTGTTGCTCAGCAGGTGGGTGATGATGCTGGTGAGCAGAATCACTCCGGCCAACACCACCACCGGCTCGGAGTCGGTGAAAAGCCCCAAAAAGGCTTCGGCATAATATTGCGAGGCCCCGGTTTTCTCCATCGCCTTACCCAGCGCAATGGTGCCGACGATCAACAGCAGAACGTTGGCCTGAAGGGTTCGATAGGCGTCGCGCAGCTGGAGGCAGCCGGTGGCGATCATCAGCAAAACGGCGGTCAGGGCGCAGACCATGATGTCCGCAACCCCTGCGGCCGCGGCGGTCACCAGGCCGCTGAAGATTATGAAGGCCATACGGGCTTTGCGCTTGTGGACAATTTCGTGGTGCACATCCTCAACAACGATAAGGTCGGTTTCGAGCCGCAGCTTTCCCAACTTGCTTTCCGTGCACCAGATGAGCAGGATATCACCGTTGCGCAGGCGAATATCCGGCACGTTTTTTTCGGTATAGTGGAGTCCGCTGCGCTGGATGGCAAGGATGTGAATATCCGGGTCGCGCTGGAGGTGGCTCTCGATCAGCCGCGCCCCTACCAGCGTCGATTGCGGGGGGATGATCAGCTCGATCAACATCGAGGCGTTTTCGCCTGATCCCAAGACCATGTCCTTGTCGGCCAGCGGCAGTTCGAC
>JBFYWB010000121.1:0-14178 GCA_041299015.1 Deltaproteobacteria bacterium | reverse complement strand
TCCCAGCTTGACGCCGGTCACGTGCGCCACGGCATCGGCCGTACAGCGGTCCATCTCCACGTAGACGATCAACTTCTTGATCTGGTCGCGCCGCGTCGGTTCATCCAAGCCAATCAGTCGGCAACCCAGCATGGCCATGCGCACCCCCACCACCTGCCCCGAGCACAGGTGCCCGTGGGCCGCCGCGGATTCGTTGAGTAAGGTTTCAAAGGATTGCACGGATTTTTTCTCCAGCCGATCGTGATCGTCCCGTAAAAGTCCTGTCTTTGCGCCCGCATCAAAAGATTGAACCGAAGGTCTTTTACTCTAAGGCCTTATGGATATCGGATCAAGTCCGGCATGACAACTGAAAGACTTTTCGCGGCATCATTAAATTGAACGCTCAGCCGGCCGCTTCGGCCGGTGCCGGCTGAAGGTCCGCCAAATCGGGCAGGGCCTCCATATCCTCGGCCACATAGATCCGCAGCACCGTGGCCAAATGCCGGTAATAGTCGGTTCGGGCGTGCTCGATGACCTTGTCGGTAAAGGCCGGCACCCATACGCCGAGGTGTCTTTCAAGAAACAGCCTCTGGTGGCTGATACTTTCCACCAGCAGCCGGTGATCGGCGGCGTCAATGGCCGCAATGCCCCGAACGACGAGCACATGCATGAACTCCAGTTCGGCACAGATGTGATCGGGCGCCTCCTTAAAGTCCGATGACAGGTCCAGGCCCAGGCTGCGGTAATGCTGCTGTGCGTCGATCGTCGAGTCTCCCATCAGTTGACGCTTGTCCTCCAGGTAGACCGATCCGTACGGCGGGGCGGGAACCAGGAAGGGTCCCGCGAAAAGAGCGGCATGGTCGACCGTCAGAGCGTGCGTGTCCGCTGCGCCATGATAGCTCGCCATCAGGCGGGCGGCAGCCTCGTAGGCATCGGAACCCAGCTGTGCCAGTGCCGATTCCGTCTCCTTGAGCACCATTGGTAAGTCGGACACAGGCCCGCGGTAGGCATCGGCCAGCCGGCGGTAGAGGCGGGACCTTGCGGCCTCCAGTGTTCTCAGTTTTGATTCGGTTTTCATGGTGATCGATTCTCCATTCCATCAAGCATGCGATTGTCGGCGCATCCTGTTTTTCACCGCACCTGCTCGCCGCTTTCGGTATGCGATGCGATCGGGTGCCGCGGCGCTCAGTGTTCGGGCACCGCCTCCAGCTTCAGGTAGCGTTCACCAAGGGTGTAGAGCAGCAGGGCCACCGCAACCGCCAACAACATCACCAGCCATTCATAAAGGCTGGGGAAATAATGAATATATTCGGGATACTGCTCGGCCTTGGGGCCGATAGGACGGCTCTGGCCCGCCAGCAGAATTTCCATGTGCATGGCCAGGGTCCCGACCAGGACCAGACCCGACGCCAGGATCCGGCCGGCATGACCGGTGCGGATCGACGGGATGACCATCAACACGAAGGGGAGCAGCAAACCCAGGAGCACTTCAGTGTTGAGCTTGCCGATACCGCCGAATATTTGGGCGTATTGACGATAATTTAAAAAATCCGGAATGACCGTGGCGGACTCTATGGCCACCTTGACGAGGGTAAACACGATGACGATGCCCAGGATATAAGTGAAGATCCTCGTGATATCGTCATGGATGGCCTGCATGATTTCGGACCGCCCGTTGCCGTTGATTTTAACGACAACGAGATTGTAGAAAAGGCACAGGGCCGTGCCGCTCAAGATGGCCATCATCAGGCAGTAGATGGACATGACCGGCCCGAAATAGGTTACCCGGGATTCCGTGAGGCCGAACACTGAGCCGATCATCAAAGGGGCGACAATGGCTGCTATAAATGAAATCTGGCCCAGGATCTTGCTGAAAGGGCTGTGCCAGTCCCCGACATGGAGCCGCCAGAACTTAATCACCAGCACTCCGAGTTCCACGCTGTAGATGAATCCCATCCACCAGATGGGGGAACTCAGATTGGGGGACAGGATGATGTAAAACATATGAAAGATATCCCCCAACTCCAGCCCGATGGAGACAAACCCACCGGCCAGCGTCGCGATGGCCAGAAACACCAGCCGTTTGGCCAAGGGCTCGAATTTCTTAACCCCGAACACCAGCGGCAGCGAGGCCAGCAGGGTCAGTCCGGTGCTGGTCAGGGCGAGGTAGATGTAAACCCCCAGGGGAAGCGACCACATCAGCACGTCGTTGGCGTTGAAGAGATAATGGCCTTCGGTCAACAACCGGAAGGCGGTAAACAGTCCGGCGACAATGGCCGCGCCGATCAGGCCCAACCAGGTGAAGTAAACTCCTCTGGTTTTCTTCATCACACACCTCCTTTGGTCGGCTGGTAGTGGGCGGGGTTGAAATCCCGAATGTAAAAGACATGCGGGTCGGTTCCCAGCTGTTCACGCAACCGGAAGGGGCGGAATTTGCCCAGCAATTTGCTGACTTCGCTGTTGGGATCCGCTATGTCGCCGAAAACCCGCGCATCCGCCGGGCAGGCCTCGACGCAATTGGGCAGCAACCCTCTTTTTAACCTGTGGTCGCAGAAGGTGCATTTCTCCACCACCCCCTTGGGCCGAATGCCGGCAAGCGTCTCCTCACGTGCCGGGTTGTAATAGGGAATGACCCTGCCGCCGGCCCTGCGGGTCATTTCGGCCGGAGATACGGTGCCCCCCTTGATCAACTCGGTTTCGTCGCGCCAGAAAGGATGCGGCTTGCGCCAGTTGAAATAAATGACGCCGTAAGGGCAGTTGAACTCACAGTACTTGCAGCCGATGCATTTTTTGGGGTCGTGCATGGTGATGCCGTTGTCCAGTTTGTGCATCGCCCGGGTGGGACAGCCCCTGACACAGGGGGCGTTTTCACAGTGATTGCAGAGCGTCGGAATATAGTGGTAGCGAACATTGGGAAAGGTTCCAGAGGTTTCAGTGATCTTGTTGGACCAGTAGATCCCGTCCGGTACGTTGTTTTCACTCCTGCAGGCGATGCTGCAGGCACCGCATCCGACGCAGCGCTGCAGGTCGATGACCATGGCGTATCTGGGCATGTGGGTGTCCTCCTAAAGCTTTTCGATTTTCACGCGGGTTCCGGCGTGGCGGACGGTGCTGCCGCTCAACCGGTCATAGACCGCGGGAATCAGGTCGTTGTTGTTGCCGCCCCGGGGAACTTTTCCGAACACTTTGGCCGCCAACCGGCCGTAAGCCCAGTGGCCCTGGCCATAGCACTTGGCCACAGTACCCGGCTGCGCTCCTTCCCACAGCTTGGCCGTGCATTCGATGCTGCCGGTAGGGGATGTGAGGCGAATTCGGTCGCCGTTGGCGATGCCGAATTTTTTTCCGTCCAAGGGGTTGATCTTGGCCACATCGTCCCAGGACTCGTCGCCGGGGTCCACATCCTTGAAGTCATAGTACCAGGAGCAGTTGGCCGAGCGGCCTTCGCGATTGAGCCGGGATTTGTGATCGACAAAGAGCAGTGGATAAACCTCAGGATCCCCATCCGTCCAAGGTTCTTCGTAATGGGGGATAAACGCCTGTTCTCCCCGCGCCTGGTAATTGCAGACCTCCATGACATGATCGACGGTGGTGTTGTGCTTTTCGGCATGCTTTTCCAACGCTTCCTTCAGTGTTTCACTGTAGAACTCGAACATGCCCGTTTTGGTCTTCATCTTGCCCCAGCGGTTGCGAAAAGGGTAAGGATCCGAATTCCAGACACCGATCTTGGTGAACTCGGCCCATCCGCTGAATTTATCCCCGCCCTTGTACTTGGCGGGATCCCACAGATTCTGGGTGGCGATTTTCAGGGCATAAAGGGCGAATTCATCATCGTTGGCCGGCTCCTTTCCGGTTTCCGGGTCCCGGTAGGTCTTGTAGTGGCGCAACAGGTTGTCAAATCCGCGTTCGGCCAGTTTTTCGGCAATCAGCCAGGTAAACTCGGTTTCGTCCGTTTTATAGTCGCCGACGCGCTTGATGATCGGCTGCATCAGGGATACATGCCGATGACCGTTGCCGTGCACCTTGATGTACCCCCACTTTTCGAACAGATGGTGGGTGTTGGGCAGCAGAATGTCCGAGAACCAGGAAAACTCCGACGCATTGGTGGTGATGTGGACGACGAACGGTATCTTGGACAAGGCCCGCTCCCAGCGTTCCGGCTGCCCGCAGGAAAAGCTGAAGTTGTTCATATAGCCTACGGCCACCTTGATCTCGTTGGGATCTTCATTGAGGATGCCGTCGGCGGCATTGTTGGTCACGACCCCGCCGCCGGATTTACCGCCGTTAAGGGATGGAAATTCCAGCCGACCGCGATGATCGATCTTTTCGTGCTTCTTGCCGGCTTTGGCGATATCGTCCATGAAATCGTCGGGTTCCGGAAAGTGCGAGGTAAATTCCTTGTTCGGTGCCAGCGGCCCGCCCACGTTGTCCACCGAACCAACCAGACCGTTGAGCGCATGACAGATCATGCTGGCATAGCCGCCGCGGACCTGCATGACCGGTCCGCCGCCGACCCAGGAGATGGCATGGGGCGCGGCGTTTCCATAGTCGAGGGCTACTTGGCGGATCTGCTCGGCCGGGAGTCCGGTCTTGGAAGCCGCCCACTCCGGGGTCTTGTCCTTGAGTTCCAGGTTCCACCATTTGACAAGACCGTGAGTGAATTTTTCCTGAAAGTCTTCTTCCAGGACATCCCGGCCGGTTCTGAAACGATTTTGGCCGTCCGTGAAGTCACCCACGAAATCCCGGTACCAGAGACCCTCGGTGAGGATCATGTGGGCAATCGCGGCCGCCAGGGCACCGTCATGGCCCGGTTTGATGGGCAGCCAGACATCGGCCTTGGCACCGGTGGCGGAGAGCCTGGGTTCAACCACCGCGACCTGGGCGCGATCGATGACCGTGCCCCAGGCACTCGAGTAATAGGAGACCTGGCGGTTGGCAGCCAGCGGATCGGCCCCCCAGATCAGGATGTAGCGGGCATTTTCAACGTCGTACTGGCGGTAGTCCCACAAACCCTCGGTATAGTAAGGTCCGAACTTTTCGGCTTCGGCGCAAATGGCGCTGTGGGAGATGTTGTTGGGGGAACCGATGATCTTGGTCATCCGGTCGTAGAGGATATCGCGCATGTAGGTGTAACGGCCGCGCATGAGCATGTACTTGTGGGTCTCAGTGTTGTTGCGCAGTTCCATGATCTTGTCGGCAATGGTGTTGAGCGCCTCGTCCCACGAAATAGGAACAAACTGAGGATCTTCACTGCGGCCTTTTTTGGGGTTGGCCCGCTTCATGGGGGTCTTGATTCGGTCCGGGTCGTAGACCTGTTGGATGGCCAGGTGCGGCCGCGGACAGCTGGCGCCGACATTGACTTTCGAATGGGGGTTGCCCCTGACCTTGATAGCCCTCCCATCGATGACATACACCTGTTTTGCGCACCAGGAGGTGCACCCCTGGCAGGTCGCCGGCAGCCACTGTCCCTGCTCCTTGCCTTGGGCTTCAACTGAAGCGGCCAGGGCCCTGAGCTCCAAGGGCGCCCCGAATCCTGATGCGACAGCGGCACCGGTGGCGGCCGACGCCTTGATGAATGATCTTCGCGACAGGCGAAGGTCGGCCAGAAAACCTTCCATCAGAGTCTTCCGTTTTGTTTTATTGCTTTCCATATTCCCTCCGAATCGCCGTTTCAATGAAAAGGGATGATCTTCGAATGGACGCCGCTTCTTACGGGCTAAATACATCCCTTGGAACCGCCCTCGCCTGCAATCGTCACGGCTTCAGGGCGGGGACCGGGCGTCGATTCCGTTGACGTCAATCGCTTTCAGCCAGAAGTGCAGTTCGTCCGGGTCCACCGGCTTGCTCAGACAGGCGCTGATATGATGCGAAAGGGCGTCCTGTAATTCCGGGTGAAACCGGCGTCGGGAAGTGCAAAAGATGCTCAGCGCCGGAAAGTTTTCCTTGAGCATACGAATGACCCGGTTGCTTAGCGCCACCGAATCTACATCCAGAATAACCGCGAGGCAATCGGTGCGCCAGAGCCCGGCTTCGAGCTCGTCCACGGTCTGGAAAACCGTCGATCCGACTCGACCTTCCGATAGGATCGAACGCACCTCCTCGGTTTCCACATCATCCGTGCTCAAAATATAGACTTCGCGTCGGCTGGGCATAGTGGGTGATCCGATATCGGTAGCGATGATGTCGGTAGTGATGGGAAAAAGGTCTGTTTAGTCGCATATGCATTCTGCAATCCACATGCCGCCTGTTAAAAAATCGTAAGGAAATATTGGTGGGACGAGCGGCCGCAGGCCTTAAAGATCAAATAACCATCTAAAATAAAATGGGATATTAAATCTAACCGCGCGGCGGGATTTTTCGGGGCATGAACGTTCAGCGGAGGTCGATAAGGGCCGGCGGCTGGCCGCTGAAAAGGCTCAATCGTACGGCAATCGAACACTTGAAAGCGATAGGTGAGATGTTTAATGATTATAATTAATTAGGGTGTCCGGAATTCGGACAATCAGGTGTGACATCTCAGGACGGCGGCTGGTATCCGCTCCCCGCTTCGGTCAGCGGCAAGGGGAAGTGAGGATAGCCTCACTCTTTCAACGGCCCGGTACCTAATGAAGGGTGGGCTTTTGGATCCGAAATTTCTTCAGCTTTTCATACAGCGTGCTGCGGCTGATTCCCAGTCGTGAGGCGGCAATGGTTTTGTTCCAGTTGCACTGTTCCAGAACGTTACGGACCAGCTGAGCTTCATTGTCGACGATCGTCTGACGGGGTGGGTCCGATTCGTCGCCGGAAGGTTCGGTAACGGTCGGCGGCAGGTCGGAACCGGTGATCTGAGGATATTTGGATAAAACCACGGCATGCTCGATGCTGTTTTCCAGCTCGCGGACGTTCCCGGCCAGCCGTAATCGAGCAGCTTTCGCATGGCATCCGAGCCGATCTGCTCGATGTGTTTGCCCTGCTCCTGGGCAAACTTGTCCGCAAAAAACCGGGCCAGCAGAGGAATGTCGTTGCCCCGCTCGCGAAGGGGCGGCAGGTTCACCGGGATCACTTTCAGCCGATAATAGAGATCCTCACGAAAACGGCCGTTTTTGACTTCCTGCAGCAGGTCCCTGTTGGTGGCCGCCAGAATGCGGACATCGACCTTGACCGTTTCTTCTCCCCCCAGGCGTTCGAAGGTCTGACTCTGCAGCACCCGCAGCAGCTTGATCTGGGCCGATGCGGGGACTTCGCCGATTTCGTCCAGAAAGACCGTTCCGCCGTCGGCCTGTTCGAAACGACCTTTTTTCCGACGCAGGGCGCCGGTGAAAGCCCCCTTTTCGTGCCCGAACAGCTCGCTCTCCAGGAGGGTCTTGGGATAAGCCGAGCAGTTGATCACCACAAAGGATTTACGGCTGCGGTGACTCATACGGTGAATCGCGCGGGCCACGAGTTCTTTACCGGTGCCGCTCTCGCCCTGAATCAGGACCGTCGCATCGGTCGGGGCCACGTCCTCGATCAGCTTGTAGACGACCTGCATCTTGGGGTCCTTACCCACCAGTTCATCAAAGCCGGATTCGGTCTCCACGCGGCTCCTGAGGTTGCGAATTTCCAGTTCCTGCTGGTAAGCCCGGTGAACGGCACCGGCGGTCTGCTGAAGAATGAGTTGGATCACCTCCAGGTCCTTTTCAACGCATTGGCACTCCCCCGGACAGCCGACGAGCAGGGCCCCGGCGGACAGTCCGTTGTGCTGCAGGGGAAACACCGCCACCTTATTCGATTTGCGTATGTCTTCCGGTAGCCGCATTTCTTTGAAATCCTCATTGCGAAAGAATGCGACCGCCAGCAGGCCGGTGATTTTGTCTAAAACCAGCCGTACGTCATCCGCAACGATGCTGGTCAGGGTTTTGCCGTCCGCCAGGATCACCTCGGTACAACCGCCGCTGAAAACCATCAGGGTCAGGTGTCGACATTCGACGATGTTTCCCAGCGCCTGAATGAGACAGGTCGTTACCCTGCCCAGGTCCGGCAGAGCCGACACCTCCCTCGATATGGACAAGGCCGTGGCGAGTCGCCGATGCGCCCGGTCGAGCGCGCAGTGCTGCGCTTCCAGCTCGCAGTGGTTGTCCTTCAGCTTTTGGGTGTAGTCGTGCAGGCGGGCCAGCATCCGGTTGAATGAGGCGGCCACCTTGCTCACCTCCTCCCGTCCGCGGATCTTGATTTCGGTATCGAGGCTGACTTCATCGACCTTCTCGGCGGCGGCGGCCAATTGCACCAGGGGTCGCGTCAGCCGGTGGATAAACCACAGGCTGGTCATCAGGGCCAGGAGCAGGATGGCCAGTGTGATCAGGTTCATCTGCCACCAGAGCCGATTCACCTCGGCCCGGTAGGGGGCCTCGGAAAGTCCGAGGCGGAGGACGCCGGCTTTTCCGCCAAAGATCGGCCAGGCGATGTCAAGAAAACGCTCCCCATTTTCGGAGACGAGTTTTTCCAGGTGGCCGTCTTCCGCGTTCCGGGCCTTATTGGCGCCGATCAGCTGAACCGGCACCCCTGCGGCGAACGTGTGGCTGATGAGATGGCTGTTGCGGACGACGAAAATATAGGCCACATCCGGTGTGCTGGCGATCTGGTCGTCCAGCAGTTTCTGCAAGGCGACGCGGTCGTTGAGCAGGATTTTGTCGGCCGCCGCCAGGCTCAAACTGTGAGCGATGTTCTCCGCCCGGGCGATCGCGGCCTCGATCAGGCTCACGCCGTAGCGGTGGGCGACGATCTGGGAAATGATCAGGCCGCTGGCAACGACCAGTACCGCCACTGTCAAAAGAAGAGAGGCTTTAAGGCTCTTGGGCTTCATAGGTCACGACGGCCTCGGGGCCGACCCGCTGGACCATCTCCTTGACGGGTGCATACCAGGCCTCCTCGGGAATGACGAACCGGTCGATCATGAGGTTATCGAGAATTTGTCGGCCTTCAGGATCCTGGTGCATGGTCAGCGCAATCTCGCGAATATTCATTTTCAGGTGTGCCGGAAGGGAGTTCGAGGCCACCAGCGGCGGACTGCCGAACGGCTTCGATTTCCGGATGACCCGCGTCATCGATGTGTAAAGAGGATTCCGGTGGTTGTAGTATTCCCAGAGGTGGCCGTCGACGGCCGCGCCGTCTACAAGCCCCCTGGCCACGGCCAGGATCGAATTGTCGTGGCTGTAGGTGTAGGTGAGTTCCCGGAAGAAGCCACCGGCGGTCTCGTTGAGCTCCGCCAGCCAATACTTCGGCACCAGGGCTCCGGTATTCGATTCCGGGTCCGTGAACGCGAACACGCGGCCCTTGAGGTCTGAAAAATCATTGAAAGTACTGTCTCTATGAACGATGAGATAGCTCCGGTAGTATGGCTCGCCCCGTATCACCGGCGTCGCCAGCGCGTCGAAGCCGAAAACCTCCCTGCCGACGGCGTACGGGCCGGTGCAGATGAAGGCCAGGTCGATGTCGCCCTTGGGAAACAGCTCGTTGATCTCGCCGTAGGTCCGGCGCTGGATCAGGGTGATCTCATGGTCCGATTTGCGGCCGATGTAATCGATCAGCTCCCGGTAAAAAACAAATGTCTCCTTGGGAGAGACCATCGCCGCCACGGCCACGCGCAGGCTCGGTGCCTCGTTCTGCGCTCGCGCCGGAGAGTCGATTTTTACGGTCTGTGAGAAATCGATCGGTTTGTATCCGGTTTCCCCGCTGCAGCCGATGCCGACAGTCCATATCAAACAGGCAATGAGATATTTCTTTGTCACCTCTTGGCACCCGCAACCATATCCGCTCTTCGCACTGAAATCGTCTTTGTTCGATCCTCGGAACAATTTGAATCCGGCCGTAGCATGCCGGTAATATATAAAGGATCCGGTCGTCAAATCAAATTCTTTTCATTTTTACCGTAAAATATTTACTTGACATTCAAGGCTCAAGAATCTATGGATTGCTATTTAGCGATATAAAGAGGCCATCGTGAAACCGTTTATTAAGGTGATGAAAGCGCTGTCGGATCCAAACCGGGTCAAGATCGTCAAGATGCTGCAGCACAAAATGATGTGCGTCTGCGAACTTCAGGGAGCGTTGGGCATCGCCCAGCCGACAGTTTCAAAACATCTGAAGATACTGGAAGATGCCGGGATCGTCGGCTTCAAGAAAGACGGATTGTGGGTGAATTACCATTTGACCGATGGCCACAGCAGCCCTTATGCGGCCAGTCTTCTGGGCAACCTGCGACACTGGCTCAACGACGAACCGGACATTGTCGAATTGACCCAAAAATTACCCCAACTGAACCGGTTCGAGATCTGTGCCAAGAACTGAGCGCTTGGACTAGAAAATTACCATACAGCAATATATTAAGGGGTGTTCCGGCGCACCTGGAGGACCCTTGTCCCCTGCCTTCAGTGAAAGGAAAAGTGATTAAAATGACCAACGGCGTTTCGATTACAGACGATAAGAACCATTTCCACGGATCCGAAACCGCCGATGACCAGCCCAGCCTGATCGAATGGAGCACCATCTGGAAGCCGCTGAGCATCATCACCGGCGTGTTTCTGGTCATTTTCTGGCTGCCGCTGGAAAGCAGCCGGTTTACCGGGGCGGTTATCGAGTCTCTGGCCCTGGCCAAGTGGTACGCCCAGGAGCACGTGCTGCTCTGCCTGGTTCCGGCCCTTTTCATCGCCGGCGCCATCTCGGTTTTTATCTCTCAAGCGGCGGTCATGAAGTACCTCGGCGCCGGCGCCAGAAAAGTCATGTCCTACGGCGTGGCCTCGGTATCGGGCTCCATCCTGGCGGTTTGTTCCTGCACCGTACTGCCACTGTTTGCCGGCATCTGGAAGCGGGGAGCCGGTCTCGGCCCGGCAATTGCCTTTCTTTACTCCGGACCGGCCATCAACATCCTGGCTATCGTGCTGACGGCCCGCATACTCGGCCCCGAACTCGGTCTGGCGCGAGCCGTGGGGGCCATCAGTTTCAGCATCGTCATCGGCCTGATCATGCACCTGCTGTTCCGAAAGGAAGAACAAGCCAAGGCCGAGGCGGCCCTGCACATGCCTGAAACCGAAGTGGAGCGGCCTCTGTGGCAAAATGCCGTTTATTTTGCAACCATGGCGGGTATCCTGATCTTTGCGACCTGGGGCAAGCCGGAAGAACCGGTGGGTCTATGGAACACGGTTTATGCCGTCAAATGGCTGTTGACCGGCCTCTTCGCCATCGCCCTCGGCGTGTTGCTGGTAAAGTGGTTCGGCGTAAAAGCCTATAAAGTCGTTCTGGCGGCTGCCGCGGTTCTGGTCCTGGCGCTTCTTTTTCCGCACGAGCCCCTGATTGCATTTTCGGCCGGTATCGTCGCGCTGGCGGTGCTGACAACCACCACCCGGGGAGAAACCGAGAGCTGGTTTCTGGCCACCTGGGATTTCACCAAACAGATCATGCCGCTTCTGATCGGTGGTGTGCTCGCAGCCGGATTTCTGCTGGGACGCCCGGGCCACGAGGGGATGATTCCCTCCAGTTGGGTCAGCGGCCTGGTGGGCGGAAACTCACTAGGAGCCAACCTTTTTTCCGCGGTTGTGGGTGCGTTTATGTACTTTGCCACCCTAACCGAGGTGCCCATCCTTCAGGGATTGATGGGGGCCGGCATGGGCAAGGGGCCGGCCTTGGCGCTGCTGCTGGCCGGACCGGCCCTGAGCCTGCCCAATATGCTGGTCCTTCGAAGTGTGATGGGCGTCAAGAAGACCGTCGCTTTTGTATGCCTGGTGGTGGTGATGGCCACCGTTAGCGGCCTGATCTTCGGAGCGATGACCGGATAGTAAGGATGAGACACCGCTCGAAACGAAACGGCCTGGATTTGTTGCCAAAATATCATTCGACTGTGTTCATCTGCCGAAGCCGGCGCCCCATGGAAACACTGATAATGATAGGGATGAAATGCGAATGACATCGATGGAAGTGACCCAGATCACCGTGGCCGGGCAGCGCACCGGCATCATCGGCTTGAAACAGCTCATCGAAGCGGTCGCCGGAGAATTTTCCGGAACACCGGACGACGAGATCGCCGATGCGCTGATGGAGCGGTTGGCGAAAAAAAACTACATCGTACCCACCGTCAAGGATGCATACAGGGCCGCATTTTTGCGGGAATACAAAAAGTTCGTGGGCGAGCCGTTCGAGGAAACCGACGATCCGGATCTATTGCAGATCAAGGTGCTCGGCCCCGGATGCCCCAACTGCGAGCGCCTGGAGCAGGACCTCATGTCCCTGATGGCGGAATTGAAGATAAAGGCCGACCTGGAGCATGTGCGCGACCCGGTGGAGATCGGCACCTTCGGCGTGATGGCCATGCCGGCCCTGGTGATCAACGGCAACGTAATGGCCGCCGGCAGGATGCCGTCAAGGGGAATCCTCAAAGAATGGCTGTTGAAAGCCACCAAACGGACCTGACCGGTTCGGCTGACTCGGCTGAACCAACCCACAGAAAGGAAAATCATCATGAACATCAAAGTATTGGGGCCCGGCTGCTCCAAATGCCAGCAGACTGAAAAGATCGTCAAGGAAGCCGTGGCCGAGGCCGGCATCGAAGCGCAGGTCGAAAAAATCACCGATACCATGGAAATTGCCGGTTTCGGTGTGTTCGGCACCCCGGCCGTGGTCGTCGACGGCGAGGTCAAAAGTGTCGGCAAGATCCCTAAGAAGCAGGACGTTAAAGCGTGGATTTCAAGTAAAGGGTAATTCATAAAAGCGGTACAAGGAGAAAAACATGGTTGTTGAACAAGAAATGGCCGAAATTTATCCGCCCGCTCCGGAAGATCTATCCGAATATTTTCCCGAAACCGACTGCGGCAAATGCGGTTTTGAAAGCTGTCTGGCTTTTGCCGAAGCGGTTCTGGGCGCTCAGCAGAGCGCACGGTCTTGCCCGGAAATAGATGAAGAGCTTGCGCAGCTGGTGGACCGGATGGTCGGGTTGAAAAAGGAGCCGATTCCCTACAATATCATGATGGAACAAGCCCCCTGCGAATTGATCGAGATCAATGCACCGGACAAAAACTCGCCCCTGCTGGTGACCTGCAATTTTCGCGAAACGGTGAGCATCATGACGTCTATATTGGAAAAAACCGGATCCAGGGTCTTTCTGCTGCCCACCTACACGCACGGCTATTCGGTGGATAACGCGGTGCCCGAGCGTATGTTCAAGGCCCTCGAGGTCTGGAAGGCCATACAAGACAACACCGTGTCTGAAAAGGTGGCCGGGAACCGGATGATCATCCCCGGGCTGGCCGAATCGGAAAAGAACGCCATTCGACAGCTGACCCGGTGGGAAATTCTGGTGGGACCGGTGTCCGGGTTTCTGACCCCGCTTTTCCTGCTGGAAAACGGTCTGTGGAATTAGAGGCGGCGCTAAAAGTGAGGAAATAGCCATCCGGAGGGATAAAAAAAATGGCCCAAAATACATGTTGTACGGCAGGTGAACAACAGATCATGCTCCTATCCTGTTCGGGCGGATCCAATGTGGGGCAACTGGCCAACCAGGCGGCCGTGGAACTGACTCAGGAGGGCTATGGCAAGATGTTCTGCCTGGCAGGCATCGGCGGTCGGCTCTCCGGCTTTATGCAGTCGGCCAAGGATGTGCCCACGATGGTTGCCATCGACGGTTGCCAGGTGGGGTGCGCCAAGGCGATCCTCAAACAGGCCGAGGTACCCGTGAAACATTATCTAGTCCTCACGGACGAAGGCATCGAAAAGAACAAGAACTTCAATCTTGACCGCACCGAAGTAGAGAGGATCAAAGCGGCCGTGAAGCGGGTGGTGAGCGAGAAAACCGCGGCCGCTTAAGGCCCCCTCAACCGGCGGACAAGCCCCACTGTTGAGGCGAGACGATAAGGACACGTCAGGGGACCCAAGAAAGTGAGGTGCTGCTGTGTTACTCGAAGGCTACCGGTTGGAAATCTTTAACTCCAAGTGCAACCCCGGCGCCATGGCAGTGCACTGTTTTGCCCTCCCGGACCAGGATGTCACTCCGGCCTTGCCTTATCTGAACACGGCACTGGGCGGGTTTGAGTATCTCCGGGATCCGCCGTCGGTGACATTCAAGGTCCACGGCAAGCTGATCACCGTGGATGGATGCCGGATCGCCGTGAATGCATTGAAAGACGAGGCCGAGGCGCGCAAGATCGTGGAGTGGCTCAAACGGGAGATCAACGACGCCTGGGAAGATCGGGCGCGCAT
>JBFYWB010000059.1:0-29545 GCA_041299015.1 Deltaproteobacteria bacterium | reverse complement strand
GGTTCCTGCGGCGCCATTTCAAGTGTTACGGTGTCGGCGGTTTCCCTAACCCTACGCCGGAGCTGGAAGGGCACCGGCACCATCAGGTTGGTATCGGCGACCGTCACGGCTTCGATCCGCCCTATGGTCTGTATATATCCAGACATTGAAGCCTCGCCATCTGCAGGCGCTTGCGCATGATCCCGGCAAACCGCTTCATCAGATCATATCCAAGGTCGTGGTCGGCGTCACAGATAGTGCGCAGGCATTCGGCATGGAAGACCACGGCACGGGTATCCAGAACGGCGCGGGCATCCCAATCATGACGATAGGGAGGAAACAACCAGGAGGAGCCGCAAATGTCTCCCGGGCCAAGGGTTTCGACAACCAGCGTCCCCTTCCCCGGCGTGTGCAGCTCCAGCGCCACGCGCCCGCGGTCTATTCCATAGAACCGATTGGCAGCATGCCCGTGACGGAAAATGAGCGTGCCGGCCTTGAAATCCATCATCGCCGCACATTCCTGAAGGATTCGCAGGAAGGCCGGATCCACACTTCTGAAAAACCGATGCCCCGCAAGCGTCTCATATTCCAAAGACATAACCCTGCTCCTTTTTAACCCCGGTCAACTCGGCCGTTCGGCGGATGGTGCCGACCACGGCCGTGATGTCGATACCGGCGGGGCACCAGGTAATGCACCGTCCGCAGCCGACACATCCCGGACGGCCGAACTGATCGATCCAGGTGGCCACCTTATGGAGGACAAAATGTCGATAGCGCGCCGTAATCGAGGGTCGGACGCATCCGCCGTGGAGGTATGTAAAGGACAAGTTGAAACAAGAATCCCACCGACGCTGCCGTTTTGCCTGACGGCCCTCCAGGTCGGTCGTGTCGGCCACCGTGGTGCAGAAACAGGTGGGGCAGACCATGGTGCAGTTGCCACAGGCCAAACAGCGTGAAGCGGTATCTGCCCAGTGCGAATGGTCCAACAACTCGTAAAGCAGGGCCTTCAGATCAGCGAAGTTCAACTTTCCGGCCATAGTTCTTTCTGTGTCGGAAAGAAGCCCGCGCACTTTTTGCAGATCCGGGAGCGTTGCCGATTCGGTTTTCACTTCCTCTAACAGGTTCTTGCCCGCGGCCGAACCGATGGTGGCCAAGAAGCGGGGATCAGAGCGGTCGGGGAGCTCGGTCAGACAAAGATCATATCCGGAGAGCGCTTCGGGGTCTGTGCCCATGGCGTCACAGAAACAGGTGTCGGCTGAACTGGTGCAATTGACTGCAACGACAAAAAGTTTTTTCCGACGACCGGTGTAGTCGATTACGGATCCCGGGCTTTTGGCAAAGACCTGATCTAAAGTGTCGATGGCATGCAGATCACACGGGCGAACCCCTATAAAAGCATACTTCTCAGGAGGAACGACGGCCGATCGGATCGCGAACCCGTCCGATGTTCGCACGGCATCCACGATCGGCACATCGTTCGGCAACAGAAAAGTCTTCCAGGAAACATAACCGGGGTGAGCCCCGAAAACGGCCGGCACCGATACGTTTTCAAGGCGATAACAACCCGGAGACTGTCGATCGGCAACGGTTAAGGGAAGCAACTCACCTCTGGAGAGATCGTCGTAGACCACCACGCCTTGGCGTAAAACCGGCCCGATGCACCGATATCCGCGGCGGCGCAGTCCGTTGATCACCTGCTGAAATTCGGTGATACGGATGGTATGGGTTGCACCCATTCTGGCACACCAACGATAGGGTCGCTCACCCTTTCCTCGCAAGGTCAAGAAGTTAAATTCTGCCAGTCTCGATGCCCCGTTATCCTGCCGACGGAGCCGACTGTTGCTTCGGTTGAAACCGGCGCAGCGGTTTGCGGCCGTTAACCGGCCCTGCCCCATTGACTAGTTGACGACCCAGACCGCCTGCTTTTCGGCCAGGTTGACCACCTTGGTGCTCACCCGGCCAATGAGAAACTCGTTCACGAGGGTCAGTCCGCGACGGCCCACCACAATGGTACCGAAATTTCTGACTTTGGCTTCCTGCACCAGGGCACCGGCGCGGCTGAGGCTCTCGGCCAGGATTTCGAAGCTGATCCGTTTGGTGTCAAGACCAGCATCGATGAGAGCGTCTTTGGCCTCGGTCAGGGCGGGAACGATCCGTCTTTGATTGGCCTCGATCCATTCCTTCGCATAGGATGGTTTGAAAAAATCCGCACCGGTCTGTTGAATGTCGATGGGCCGGATAACATGGCAGAGCATCACCTCCTTGTCCGCGTCCCCGAGCAGCGCCCCCAAAACATCGACGCAGTTTTCGGACCCGCTGGAGCCGTCGAAACAGAGCAGGATTTTCGCGGAATCCGGATCACTTCCCACGATGATCAGCGGCAGGTGGTGCATCCCAGCCAGCAGTTTGTTGGCCACGCTACCGATGGAAAGCCCCGGAAGCGCGCTTTGTCCGGTGCGGCCGATTACAACGGCACTGTAATCCTTGTGGGATTCGGCGAGGATGTCCCTGGCAACCCCCACCTGCTTGACGCGGGCCTCTGTCTGCACCTGCCCGGTAGCAAAACCGGCCTTCAGCAATACTTGCCGCGCGGTTTCCAGCATCTCTTCACTGAACCGCCGCTGTTCTCTGCGCCAGTCATCGATCATAAAAAGATCCTCGCTGCCCGCCCCGGACAAGTTCAGGTCGAGAAACGGCTCCGGCAGATCCGGGAGAAGGTGAAAAAGAGTCAGGTGTTTATCTTCCGGGGTCACCATCCGGCTGATGTATCGCACAGCCGAAAGCGCCTGCTGCGAACCGTCGACGGCTATCAACAGTTTGTGTTTCCTGCTCATCTGAACCTCCTTTTGGCTGCACTGGACGATCCATTTAAATGGTCAACATTGGAAACCCTTTGGGCTTCGTTCTCAGTTGCGACCCGACCGGTCGGTGGTTGCCGCGTCCCTTGCCGTAAAGGGCGGTCGAGGCTTTTCTATGTGATAGAGACACTCTTCCGGACAGGCCTCGACGCAGGTGCCGCAGAACACGCACGCCGTTGGATCGTGGATCCAGGTGGTCGTCGCCTTTTTCACCCGGATACACTGAGAGGGGCATTTGGCGGCACATACACCGCAGTAGGTGCATTTTGCGGCCTCCCGCTTCAAGTCACCCCGCACCCCCTCGAAAGGCGACCGAACTTCATGCGGGTATAGCCGGGTGGCCTTGCGTGTGAACAGGTTCCGCAGAAGGTTTGGGGTCATGCTGAACACGCTAACGCCTCCGTCTCATCGATGCCGACTGTTCGGGTCAACGTTCGGTGCAGCTGATGCACGGATCGATCGAGAGCACGATCACGGGCACGTCCGAAAGCCACATGCCGGGCAGCATGGTGACCAGCGCCGGCATGTTGGCGAAAGACGGCGCCCGTATGCGCACCCGCTCCAGATTTTTACCGCCGCCGGCCTTGATGTAATAGAAAAGCTCGCCGCGCGGTTGTTCGACCCTTGCGACGGCTTCGCCCTGGGGCCGTCCCTTGGCAGTGACGGCGATATCGCCCGGCGGCATTGCGGTGATGGCCTGCCGAATGAGATCGATACTTTGCAGGGTTTCGTAAAACCGCACCCGACAGCGGCCGTAACAGTCGCCGCCGGTTTCCACCACCGGCTGGAAGTCGAGTGCCGCATAGACGGCGTAACCGGTCTGGCGCGTATCCTGTGCAACGCCGCTCGCGCGCAGGGTCGGACCCACCGCACCTAACTCCCGCGCCTGGGCGCCGCTCAGAATCCCCTTGCCGACGGTGCGCTTCCGGATGGTGGCATCCTCGATCACGGTCGATTCGAGTTGCCGGATACCCGCCTCCACCTGTTCTAAAATGATCAGCAGCCAGCGGGCCTGGTCGGCCGTCAGGTCCCGCCGCACACCGCCCACAACGTTGACCGAGACAATCACACGGTTACCGCCAGTGGCTTCGTTGATGTCGAGAACCTTTTCGCGGATCCGCCAGAACTGCATGAACAAGCTCTCGAACCCGAAACTGTCGGCAAACAGCCCCAGCCAAAGCAAATGACTCTGCAAGCGATGGAGTTCGGCCCAAATGGTTCGAAGATACACCGCCCGGAGCGGCACCTCGACCGCCATGATCTCCTCGATGGCCTGGCAGTAGCACATGGCGTGCATCACCGAGCAGATGCCGCAAACCCTCTCCACCACCTGGACCATCTGGTGAAAATCGCGTTGCGCACAGAGCTGCTCGAGTCCGCGGTGAACGTACCCGAAAACCGGGATCGCCTCGGTGATGACTTCCTCTTCGACGGTCAGTTTCAACTGAAGCGGTTCCGGAAAGACCGGGTGCTGCGGACCGAATGGGATGACCGACCGCGGTTTGAGTCGCAACATGTCGGTCGCTTGGGCGTTCATCTCTCCTCCCCTGGCGGCGGATCCGATGCGGCTTTGCGTTTCACACCACTGCGGCTAAAGGGTGCCGTTACCACCGACGTTTCGAGCAAGAGGGTTCCGCGGTAATCGATCACCAAGCCCTCGAAATGGATGCCGAACAGGTCCCGGATTTCGTTTTCGGCCAGAAACGCCCCAAAGTAGACCGGGGTGATGCTGGGGACCGGCGCATCGTCGATCACGGTCAGGCGCAGGTGCCTGAAGTGTAAATCCCGGTCGAAATGGTAGAGGATCTCTGTTCGGGCACCGTTTATGCGTATCCCGGTCATGGTCACGAACCGGTAACCGTCCCGTTTGAGCCGAGCCGCCTCACCCAGCAGGCTGTCGGCTCCGATGATCAGTTCGCCTGCGAGCATGAATGATTTTCCTCCTTTGATCCGATCGGTCTGTCTTGGCGGTCGAAGGAAACGCCGGCGGTTTTCAGCTTCTCCAACCCCAACAGCACGCCGTCGATGATCGCCTCCGGTCGGGGAGGGCAGCCGGGCACATATACATCGACGGGAATGACCCGATCGATGCCACCGACCACGTTGTAAGCCCCGCGAAAAATTCCTCCTGAAAGCCCGCAGGCACCAATGGCAACAACCACCTTCGGGGCCGGCATCTGGTTGAAAAGATTCTCCAGAACAATGCGGTTGCGGTGATTGACGGTACCGCTGACGAGCAAAACATCGGCGTGCAGGGGGTTGCCGACATTGACCATGCCGAAGCGCTCCAGGTCGTAAACCGGTGTCAGGCAGGCCAGGATCTCGATGTCGCACCCATTGCAGCTGCCGCAATCGAAGTGCAGCAGCCACGGCGATTTGAACCGTGCGAACCCAATGAATTTGGCCCAGATCCCCATTGTCGGGTCAACCTTTAGAGAGCCAGAACAAATTAATCAGTGCCAGCGGCAGCCCCAGCAACCAGGCGTAACCAAACAACACTCGCCAGTTCATGCGTGCCGTGACGTTGTCGAGCCACACTATCGACAGGTAGGCCACACCCGCCAGGACCAACATGGCCGGCCAATTGCCGGCCCAGAACAGTGTGCAGATGCCCAGCATGAGAACCGTCTCGAACCAATGGCCGACCTCGATCAACGCCAGAAAGGGTCCCGAATAGTCGGTCAGGACCCCGCCGACCAGTTCCTGGTGCGCATGGCGGCAGGCAGCGAAATCGAAGGGTGACTTGCGGAGCTTGACCGCCATGACGAAGAGCAGATTGATGAACAACAAGGGCAAGCGCACCACCAAAGGCTGCGGCCAACGGTCGACCGCGGTGATGGCGAAACTGCCGGTTTCGAGGTAGATGCCGGCAATTACCAGCACCAGCAAAGGCTCGCAGGCCAGTGACTGTAAGAGTTCACGGTAGCCACCGACCTGGCTGAATGGCGAGATCGAGGCCAGAGCCCCGACGACGATGAACACGGTCCCCACCGCCTGAATCAGAAATATGAGCAAAAGGTCCGAACGGAGGCAAAAGAGGACTACCGCAACGGCCACCGCCGCCAGATACGCATAGGCGCAAAACGCCTGCCAAGCGTTCACCACCACGCGCTCCTTAGCGAACAGTTTGACAACATCGAATATGGGCTGCAGGACCGGGGGGCCGATACGCGACTGCAGCCGCGCGGTCAGGATACGGTCCATGCCGATAAGAAGGCTTCCGGCCAGCGGCGCCGCCAAGAGGCCGAGCATGGCAAGCAGGACACCCTTCATCTCAGTGTTCCTCCTATCAGCAGGGTCAGCAGGAGCAAAGCCCCGGCATTGATCCAGCCCGTCAATCGTTCTTCACCGAAAAGGAACGCAAAATAGTAATTACCGGCCTCGGATTTGACCGCTTGATCCATCGGGCCGGTAAAAACCCCTGGCTCTGATTGTTGAACTCCGCTTAAATAGGGTAAAACGATCCTTGCCTGCCGCGCATGACGGACGGCCCCCAAGGCCAGGATGAATCCGAAAGCGGCGGCCAGGCACAGCGGAAAAACGCTGAAGCTGCCGGTCGGATTTTCGATTGTCCCGTCGTGAACGCTGTAAGCCGGCACCTCCCCGGCGGCGGCCTGGAGCAGCGCGTCGTAAAGCCAGGGGACGCTTACACTGAGGATCACCACACCAAGGCTCAAAATCCCCAGAGCCAACCAAGTGAGCAATGGCTGGGTTTCCGGTCGGAAACGTCCGCCGAGCGGATCGCTCATGAGCGTTCCGGCCCACCTAGCCCAATACATCACCGTCAGGGCGCTGCCCAGGGCCAGCATCAGAAGGGCCGTCAAGTTTCGCGCGGCGGCCTCCATGGCCATCCACTTGCCGACCAGCAGTCCGAAGGGCGGCATGATCATGAAGAGGACCCCCGCCACGGTGATGAGGGCCGTCAACGGCATGCGGGCATAGAGACCACGCATGTCTTCGATGTCGCGGCTGTCGATGCGCTGCTCGATAGCCCCCACACTCAGGAAGAGCAACGCCTTGGTGACGGCGTGAAACAGCAGCAGGATCACGGCGGCAGTCAGGGCCATCGGGATGCCGATTCCGGCACAGGCGAACATGAGTCCCAGGTTGCTGATGGTGGAATAGGCCAGCACCCGTTTTCCGTTTCTCTGACCCAGGGCGAGCGCTGCCGCCGCCAGAAACCCGAAAGCACCGAAAAGCGCCACGCACAGCCCCAGGAATGTATCTTGGAAAAGGGGGGCGATGCGCAGCACCAGGTAAACACCGGCTTTGACCATCGTGCTGGAGTGGAGCAGGGCCGAGACGGGAGTCGGCGCTACCATGGCCCCTAAAAGCCAGCCCTGGAATGGAAACTGGGCGGCCTTTGTGAAGCCGGCGAGACACATCAGGGCCAACGGCAAGAGCCAGACAGCCGATCGGAAATCATCCGCATTGAACTGCCGAAGGCCGGTGACGCCGTGGAACCGGGCGAACCAGAACACGGCTGCCACCAACGCCAAACCGCCCAGGCTGTTGATCCACAGCGCCCGCAGCGCATTGGTGACGGACTCCGGCGTTTGGTCGTGGGCGATGAGAAAGTACGAACAGATGGTGGTTAACTCGAAGAAGAAATAGAGATGCGGCAGCTTGTCGGCCAGGACCAGGCCGTTCATGGCCGATAGAAAGAGTAACATGACGGCGAAGAAACGGTGCTGCCGGGAGGCCGCCAGGTGAAGATGGTCCTCATGCGCCTTCATGTAAGCCAGCCCTTGAATGCAGATAACCGAGCCGACGATGGAAACGATCAGGACCAACAGGAGCGACAGGGCGTCGCAGTGGATAACCGGATTCGGCCGCGGCGCCGGGAACGACTGAAAATCGGTCAGGCCGAGCAAAACCAGTTGCAGAATCGCCAGGATCGATATCAACCGGTGCCGGTGTCTGAGGCCGATAAAGAGAATGGCGCCCAGCAGGAAAATGTCGAGCGACAGGACCAGGACATCGATCACTTTTTCAAGAGCCGCCTCAACTCCGAGGTCGAAAGGGATGCGGGTCGACAGAAGCAGCGCTGCGGCGGTAAGCAAGGCTCCGGTCAAGGGAACCAACTTTCTGCGCAGCCTCTCGGCGCGAACGACGTAACACAAGAACGCTGCTGCAAGGGGCCACAGGATGAGAACCGCAACAATGATTTCGGTCGTTCTCACCGGCTTCACCCGTTGAATGTTCATCGGGGCGTATCCGCCGCGGCCCGTTTTCCGGCACTTTTTACACGCACGAACCGCTTTTCTTCCCTCTCTGTCACCGCAAAAGGCGTGCCATCCGGCAGCGTAAGGAAAATCGATACAACCGGTTGAATTAATGTGAGTCTGCAGAATAGAACGGGAGGCCGGCCGAGTGTTTTTCCGGTGGGACTATCAGCTTTTTTTACAGGGTGTAAAAGTCATTTGCGCGCAGCATCATCGGTTCCCTCCAACCGAACTCTGCGGTTGCCCTGTTCGAGGTAGGTGTCGATAATTTCTTTGGTCTGCAGCAATCCCTCGACATCCCGGACTTCGATCACCCACCATCGGCATCCGGTCCGTTGCAGAATGGCCAGCCGGTCCCGAATGTCGTCGAGGTGCTTGGCCGGTAGATGGCCGACGCCCGGAATCTCGGTGTGGTAAACGTGGGCGTTGAACACGCGGCTTGGGTGGGGACTGACAAAATCCTCGGCATCGAAGTGCTGGCTGCCCACCGACTCGCAGGCATGGGCGTGGCCGATGTCGAAGGTCACACCCGCACCGGAAAGACGGATCAGTTTTTCGAAGAGATTTGGTTTGCTGGTCCAGCCCCAGGCCAGGTTTTCCAGACAAACCGTGACCCCGCGCTCCGCTCCGTATTGCACCATCCCTCTCAGGTTCTGAACCGTATCGTTCCAGGAAAGCGGCTTGGTGCTGTCGCGCCCGAGCCCGATGTGCAGCGTGAGGAATTTGCCGTCGGCCTTGGAGACCAGTTTGATCACGCGTCGAAACAGATTTACCGCAGCCTGACCTTTGCGGGGATCTTCATGACCGATGTCGATTTTGGTAAACGGGCAGTGAAACCGGATCTCGAGCGGATCCAGGGCCGCTAGAAAATCGACCCAGCGGGATTCGTCCGCCGGTCGCATCGGCAGATTTTCCAGGTCGAACGACCAGTCGATCCCGGCAAACCCACGTCCGATGGCAAACCGTTTCAAGCGGTCCATCTCGGTGATGAAGTTGCACATCGCCAGTCGCGGTGCCTTGGCGTATTTGTGAGTGAACGTTTCCATATCTCAGAGTGTCTTTGCGTGAAAAGAAGTCCTCGCGTCGATGACCAAGAAAGCGGCGCTGCATCTGCCGCCGAAGGCACCTTGTTGAAAAACAGCGCCTCGGCGTTATTTTATTAATGAAATTTTAACCATGCCCCCAGTATCACGGCATTGACACGCAAGTCCAGTTTGAAATATGGACGATATTGATGATCAGAATAGAAAAAGTCGATAAAAATATACCTCGATCGATTCATCTTCCCGGAACGACCAAAGTGAGCCTGCAGGCTCTCGGGTCCGCAGTCATGATCTGGACGACCGCCTGCATGGTATTGCTCACCGGTTCGGCCGCGGCGGGCCATCGCCTCACGGATGCGGAAAAAAAAGAAATCGTCTATGCCATGTATGCCGGCTACAAGAGCGACTTTCCGGCGGTCGGGGACGTATCGCCGCAGCAGGCCATGGCGTTGCTGAAAAAGGATGAAGTCGTCTTTGTCGACACCCGCAAACCTGCGGAAATGAAAGTGTCGATGCTGCCGCACGCCGTCACCCAGGACGATTTTCTAAGCGATTTGGAGAAACACGCCGGGAAAACCGTGGTCGCCTATTGTACCATCAGTTATCGCAGCGGGCTGTTCGCCCGCGAAATGGACGCAAAGGGTATCGCCGTCCGCAACCTGGAGGGCGGTATCCTGGCCTGGACGCTCGAGGGCGGCCGGGTGTATGATGAAAACGGCGCGGAAACCAATCGGGTCCACGTTTACGGAAAAAAGTGGGACTACGCATCATCCGGCTATGAGGCTGTGAGGTTCAGCCTCTGGGAACAGTTGTTTTAAATCAGCATTCAAATCTTCAGGCAGCCGATCATGATCAAACCGATCTATCTGGACTACAACGGCACGACCCCGCATGCCCCCGAAGTGGTCGCCGCCATGCGGCCGTTTCTGGAAGTCGAGTTCGGCAACCCGTCCAGTTCACACTGGTACGGCATCGCCCCGAAACGGGCGGTGGAATCCGCACGCCGTCAGGTGGCCGGGATTCTCAACTGCCGGCCCGAGGAGCTGTTCTTTACCAGCGGCGGCACCGAATCGAACAACCATGCCATTCGAGGTACGGCCCGCGCCCTGCGCACAAAGGGCAACCACATCATCACCAGCGCCTTCGAACACCCGGCGGTGCTGGAGGTCTGCCGCTACTTGGCTCAAGACGGTTTCGAGACCACTTATCTGCCGGTCAGCGCCGACGGACTCGTCGACCCGGTTGAGGTGGCAAAAGCGATCCGCCCCACCACCGTCCTGATCACCATCATGCACGCCAACAACGAAGTGGGCACGATCCAACCGATAGGTGAGATTGCGAGAATCGCCAAGCAACATGGAATCGTCATGCACACCGACGCCGCCCAGTCGGTGGGCAAGATTCCCGCCGACGTTCAGGACCTCGGTGTCGATCTTTTGTCGGTCGCCGGACACAAGCTCTACGCACCCAAAGGCATCGGGGCCCTCTACGTGCGCCCGCCGTTGACGCCGGAGAAGTTCTGCCATGGCGCCGGACAGGAACGCGGCCGGAGGGCCGGGACCGAAAACGTCCTCGAGATCGTCGGCTTGGGGAAGGCCTGCGAGATCGCCGCTCAGGACCTCACACCAAACATGGCCCACATGCAGTGGTTGCGGAACCGGATGCAGGAGAGGCTGACGGCTGAACTAGACGACGTGCGCCTGAACGGTCATCCGGTGAAACGCCTGCCCAACACGCTTAGCCTGTCGTTCAAAGGGGTGGAAGCCAACCGCATCCTGGAAGAAATCGGATTGGAGGTGGCCGTCTCGGCCGGAGCCGCCTGCCACTCGGATACGGTAGAAATCTCCCACGTCCTTGAAGCCATGCGCGTGCCCCTGGAATGGGCCAAGGGGACCCTGCGCTTCAGCGTGGGACGGATGACCACTGCGGGGGAAATCGACAGCGCGATCGAAATCGTCACAGGTGCGGTGAAGAAACTGAGAGAAGAGAAACCGTAAGGCGGTTTTACTACTCTTCCCGTTGTATTTTCTTTAATCTTTCCGGGATACCCCACTTTTTTAGAAGCACGGCCGCGCTGTTCGGAACAGCATCTTCCCATGCCTGGCCGCGCACCATCATCGAGCGCACGTCACTGCCGCTGATCCCTTTTTCTTCGGCAGCGACTTCCCAGAGGACGTGCACTTTGAGGTTAAGCGATTCGAAGTAGCTTTTCTTTCGGCGCCCCCATTCGTCGTAGATCGTAAGAAAAAAAACGGCCTCGAGCGGCACGTAGTATCGATAGCGCTCGGGCATGCTGATCGGCATCGGGACGATGGAGAAATCCCGCCAGTCAACACCGGCTTCCGCCAACGCAGCCTTCAGGAGCCGATAGCGTTCAAAATAGGTCAGTGGGTTGGCCAGGTGGCTGCTGCGATGGGAGTCGGCGTGCTCCTCCTTGACGAGGGCCGGGTCCGGATTGGTGATCCCGATAACCAGATGTCGACACAGCGCTTTGCCGGCCAACACGTATTTCATGTGGTCATTGTGAAGCACCTGAAACCGGCCATGAATGACGCCGAGATCATATTCGAATTGGGGTGTCTGCATCCAAATCTTCCCTCGACGCTTTTTAATCGTTGCCGCCCGGCGGTTCTCGAATCAGATGCTGATGACCTTGTCCGCCAACTGCATGGCCGTCACGATGTCGAGCATGTTGGTTGTTTCACCGACCTGTTTCTTGTCCAGCAGCTTGAAGTGATCGAGGCATGTGCCGCAGACAAGGATGTGCAAACCGTTTTGCTCGAATTCCTTCAGATCGGCCAGCACCTCGGAACCGTCAATGGTGAGTTTGACGCCGTTGTTGACAAAAACAAGCCGCCACAACTCCGGACCAATTTCCCTGAGAGTTCTGATAAAGCTCACCATGAGCTTGAGCCCCAGTAAATCGTCTCCAAAACCGATGCGGTCCGTAGCACACATGACCATGATTTTCTTAAGGTCGGCGGCACCTTCTGGCTGAGCCTTCGGGACTTCCCCTTTCTGCGGTGACGCGGAACATTTCCCGATGACGACATAGTCGTCCGCCTGCATGTCCAGTGCGGTTTCAAATCCCTGTGATTCGAGAAACCGTTTGATATTCTGCTGGGCGGCGGCGTTGTCGACGACGACTCTGACCGCCCCCGTTTTTTCCTGCGCCAACACGGCCTTGGCTTGCAAAACCGGTGCGGGGCACGCCAGGCCCCGAGCATCGATTTCTTTCATATATCCTCCGTACTATTTTAAAATGATCTTTTCATATGGTTCGGTGACGACCTCTCCGATGATCTTCGATTCCGCCACGCCTTTTTTAATCAGTTCTGCCAGCAAACCGTCCGCTTTTTCTTCAGCAATGCCGATCAGCAATCCCCCTGAGGTCTGAGGGTCGAAGAGAAGATCCGGAATCAGGGGGTCAAGACCGGGTGCGCACTCCACCATGGCCGCCCGATATTCCTTGTTCTTGAAGGCGCCGGCCGGCAGCAATCCGAACCCGGCATATTCTACCGCCTCGGGTAAAATGGGAATAGCCGCCGTTCGTAAAACAACCCCTAAACCGGTCCCGACGACCATTTCCGCCAAGTGCCCCAACAGACCGAATCCGGTGACGTCGGTGCAGGCGTGAATCGGAAAACGCGCCATTACACTCGCAGCGTCCCGGTTCAACGCGGCCATCAGGCGTGTCACCTTCTCGATCGCCTCCGTCGATGCCATATCGCCCTTTATGGCCGTGTTGATAACGCCGGTCCCCAATGGCTTAGTGAGAATAAGCCGATCGCCCGGTTTCAGGCCTCCCTTGGTCAGGACCCTCTGCGGGTGGACGAAGCCGGTCACCGACAGGCCGTATTTGAGCTCGTTGTCTTCGATGCTGTGCCCGCCAACCAGCGCAACGCCGGCCTCTTTCATTTTGGCGAGGCCGCCCTCGAGGATCTGCCGCAGAATGGAGATATCCATCTGCTTGAGCGGAAAGCAGACCAAGTTCATGGCGGTTTTCGGCTCACCCCCCATGGCATAGATGTCGCTTAGCGCGTTGGCCGCGGCGACCTGGCCAAACCAGTAAGGATCGTCCACAATCGGCGTGAAAAAATCGACGGTCTGGATCAATGCGAGATCCTCGGAAATCTTGTAAACCCCGGCATCGTCCGCCCGTCCCAACCCGACAATCACATTGGGGTCGGTGGGAATGTCAAGCCCGCAGAGTGCTCTATCCAGGTCCCCTGGAGGCAGTTTGGACGCTCAGCCGGCGCCTTTCACGGTTTGGCTCAAGCGCAGTTTTTTGGGATCGGACATGTCAAAATCTCCGGTAGCTGTTGCTTATTTTGTGAACTCAAACGAGTTAACGCGCAATCGATTCCAACCGACATCCAAGCGCCTCGACGATGTCTTTCGGTACCATCTTCAGCATCACGCCCCGTTGACCGGCGTTGATGAGCACTTCTGCGTAATCTATAATCCGCTTTTCCATAACGGCCGGCAGTGGCTGTTTCGTGCTAAATGGGCTGATGCCGCCGACCAGGTATCCGGTCAACCGCTCGGCCGTGGCGGTATCGGCCATGGCGACCCGCTTGACCGCAAACACCTGGGCCAGCTGCTTCAAATCCAGCTGCCGGTCTCCGGGCAGCAGCGCAAGGCAGTAGTTCATCACCCCGAGGTCGACGACCAGGGTCTTGACAGTCCGGTCGAGCGGAAAGCCGGTGGCGCGCGCCGCGAACTCGGCCCCTTTTTCTTCATGCTCATATTTGACCACCTCGAAGGAAACATCCTGCCGTTTGAGGTGCTGTATGGCCCGAGTGGACATGGACTCCCTCACATCGCCCCTTCAAAGGGACACGGCCGATCGGCGGCCCGATCCACATGCATTTGTCCGCAAAACGGACAAGGATCATTTTAGCGCCACCTTCGCATCCAGCTTCTTGTCGCCGGCCTCATCGGTTGTAACGCCCCTGTTTTCGACGATTTTGGAACCGCAATGCCAAACAGAGACCGACATGCCCCCGGCCCATGCCTGCAGTCCCGTTACAGCGCTTGAAAATTGAAACAGGTTAGCCAAATTTAATTATTGGGTTCTATCGGCGATGTCAATTTGATAATATTAATTGATAAAATTTTATAAATAGAAATTTTCTATGGATTGCCTTGGCTGCACCGATTTGACGAAGAAAATAAACCGCGAACATATGGATTGAAAAGCGGGGCTTAATGATGATATGAAGCCGAATTTTTATTAGCCGAATCGACGGTCGGATGAAAAGAAAATGGACACACCCTTTTTAATTGTAAGCGATGATCGCCAGTCGCGGGATTTGATTTGTGCCGGGCTTCGGAAAGGACGGTACGAGCCGGTTGGCGCGGACAGCGCGTTGGAAGGCATGGGCCGCTTCAGGGACCTTAGGCCCTCGTTTGCCCTTGTGGACTTCGATATGCCCGGTGGTCAGGAGCTGATCGCCAGCATTATTTCCGAAAACCCAACCATGCAGATCATCGTCCTGTGCGCCGCGCAGAAACTGGATCAGGCAATGGGGGCGCTGAAAACCTCGACAGCGGACTTTCTCCTGCGGCCGGTTCAACCAGCTGACATCGAGATGTCCCTCCGGCGCGCCGAAAATGTCCTTGCCCTTCAAACCCGACTCATGCAGACGATGGACAATCTGGCGGCGTTGTCCGAAAAAAAAGCCGCCGAAATGGTCGCTACCGAGCGGTTCCTCGCCATCCGCCAAATCGTGGATCGGATGTCGGCTTTCATCGCCCAAGTGGCCAACGACGTTCACGGCGGAGTGAAGTACTTCAACGAGTTGCCCTATTTCGTTTCGATCCACAGTCCGGACTGCAAGGTTCTGGCGGCCAACCCCACCTACATCCGCAATCTCGGATACCGCATCCACGGCAACAGCTGGGAAATATACAGCGGTAAACGGGCCACCCGCGACAACTGCCCGGTGGCGCGCACCTTGCGGAACGAGGATATCATGGAAACACGGGCCCTGGTGCGCTATAAAAGCGGGGCCAAGGTACCGGTGATCGTTCATACGGCCCCGATTTTCAGCGATGACGGTGATGTGGTTCTCGTGCTGGAAATTTTCGCCGGTAGCAAAGAGATCGAGCGTATAGCGGAAGAGGTCCGTACGACCCAGCAACGATACCAGCAGCTCTTTGATTCGGTCCCGATTCAAATCGCCGCGGTAGATCGTCGCCTGCGGATCACGGCCATCAACCGGCGCTTCAAGGAAGATTTCGGCCGGCCGGTCGGCCGGAATTTCTTCGATGTCCTCAGACCCGGCAAATTCCCAGCCTTCAGAGACCCCATCGCCCAGACGCTCAAGGATGGACTGCCGCACCAGGGCGAACTGGTCCTGACCGATCGCAATGGCCAGCAGTATAACATGATGGCCGGCACGGCACCGATAAAGACCTTGGCAGGTAAGCTTATCCAGGTGCTGATCACCTTCACCGATGTCACTCGCCTGAGGCAGCTGAAGGACAATCTGTCATCCCTCGGCATGATGATCGGTACGATCTCCCATGATTTGAAAGGCTGCCTCACCGGATTGGATGCCGGTCTCTACCTGATCGATACCGGTTTTTACCGCGACCAGCCCGGCCGGATCGAAGAAGGACTGGAGGTAGTCAAGCTGATGGTCGAGCGCGTCCGCAAGCAGGTCCAGAATATCCTTTTTTATACGAAGGAAAGAAAACTGGAGATCCGGCAGACAAACGTCGAGCAATTCGCCGCCGACGTCGCGGCCAACGTGGACCAGCGGATCCGCGGAGCCAATATCACCTTTCAGTGTGAATTTGAAACCGACCTCGGCGAAATTGAAATCGATCCGGACCTTGTGCGTTCCACCCTGATCAATATCCTCGAAAACGCCATGGAGGCCTGCATCGAGGACCGATCCGCCAAATCCTACCGGATCACCTTCCGGGTCAGCCGCAAAGACAACGAGATTCACTTTGACGTCATCGACAACGGCAGCGGAATGAATGAGAACCAGATGAAGAACATGTTCACCATGTTCTTCACCACCAAGGGCAGCAAGGGAACCGGTCTGGGGCTGTTTATCGCCAACAAGACCGTCCAGAGACATGGCGGCCGTATCACCGTCGACTCCCTGCCGGGTGTGGGAACAACCTTTTCTATTCGGCTGCCCCACCGGGTTCCAAGCGCCGCCTGAGGACTTCGGCCGTCACCATTCACCCAACAGCATCTGCCGCAAACGCTCGGCACGCCTCAGTTCTACAGTCCGTGTGGCCCTCGAAAGTCTTCTCCGTCAGCGCCATTCTTCGACATCGGTGTCCATCTCTGTCTTCGATAGAGACACGCACCGGTTACCAATCCCCAAATGACCGCTCGGTGTTCTGGTTGCCGAATATCTTAATGGCAAGGTAAATTCCGGGCCCCGTATCGCCTCCATCAGATCGATCGGTTTGCCCCTATTGCTTGGAATACGGCCCATTTCCGGCCAATTCTTTTCATAGAACCTTATTTTAAAGGCTTTTAGATGTTGACTTTGCTTTTAAGCTATAGTAAATTCCTTGAAACATTAGGTTTATAGGCCATAAACCTGAAACCAAGAAGGGGGCAACAGATGACAAAGGCAGAACTGATCGAAAAAATGGCAAAGGAAGCCGACATTTCCAAGGTGGCGGCGGGCAAGGCGCTCGATTCGTTCGTGGACGGCGTCACCAAAACGTTGAAGAAGAAAGAAGGGAAGGTGACCTTGGTTGGCTTCGGCACCTTCCAGAAATCACGGCGCAAAGCCCGAAAAGGCCGCAATCCGCAAACAGGCGAAATGCTCAAGATCAAAGCCCGCAATGTCGTCAAATTCAAGGCCGGAAAGAAACTGAGAGAGGCCGTTTAAAGAGGCGATCACTGGCGGCGCCGACAAACAGAGGCAGTCACTTCCCAATGCGAGGGGATGCGCTGCCTTTTTCATTTCCATTCCCGGCCCCAAAATCGGACGCGCCAATTAACCGGCCTCTGAGGGTCACAGACGCTCTAATCCGCGGCACTCGGGTCGTATGGTTTTCCGCACTCGTTGCAGCGTCCATCCGTACCGATCACTCCGATGCAGTTGCCGTCGCCGCAAAGGACGCGCCGATCCCAGTCGCTGTCTTCGGCGGCATCATCAGCGGAAGCATTTTCGGCGACATCATCGGCTGGCGCCGAGTCCGCCTCCTTTGGCGCGGATTCTTCTTCGGGTTGATCGGCCGGCGGTGGCGAGGCCAACGCCTCCGAATCAGGCGATAGGTGTTTCGGGAACTCGCCTTCATACGGCCTTCCGCACTCCTTGCAACGCCCGTCCGGACCGATCACTCCGATGCAGTTACCGTCGCTGCAAAGGATGCGCCGATCCCAGTTGCTGTCCTCGGGCACCGCGTCTTCTTCAGACAATCCCGGTTTTTCTGTACTCATAGGTCTATCTCCGGATTCGATCCTGGTCAGTGATGAATCACCATTGAACCATACCCGCATGACGGAAAAGCAATCGTCGCTTTCCAGCCACGCGATGAGGCGATTTCAGCAGCTTCACGGAAATCAAGACATGACGTGGCGGTATGTTCGGGTATGCCGCCCGAGCGATTTCGGTTCTTTAATCCGAACATGCGCTAAAGGGCATTTTTGCAACATCGGGTTGTGTAACACTTAGGACTTTTGAACTCAACACCGTAATCATAAAAATTGAACGGCATACAAGTCAAAAGAAATTAAACGCCCGGCGGTTGAAAAATTTGAAAAAGCCATTAAGTTCCTCTGAAAACTCTTGAAAGGAGTCGTGCCGATGCACTACGAAGGCAACATTATCCGACCGCCGAGTGAAGCCAACAGCATTCTTTTACAGGTCACGGTCGGTTGCTCGCGCAACAAGTGTACCTTTTGCGGAACATACCGCGGCGAGCGGTTCCGGATCAAGACCGACGATATCATCATGGACGATATCGCCTTCGCATCGCAGTACTGCCGTCAGCAGCGGCGTGTTTTCCTCTGTGACGGCGATGCCTTGATCATTCCGCACCATCGGCTTCTCGGCATCCTGAAGGCAATCGAGAAAAAGCTCCCCTGGGTAACGCGGGTGGGGCTTTATGCAAATGCCAAAAGTCTGGGGTTGAAGAGCACCGCCGAGTTGGAGGAACTCAAGGCGCATGGCCTTGGAATCGCCTACATGGGCCTCGAAACCGGAGACGATGTCACCCTGAAAAACATCAAGAAGGGCGCCACCTCCACCCAGATGATCGATATGGGCCGCAAAGCGCGGATCGCCGGTTTAAAGCTGTCCATCACGGTCCTGCTCGGTATCGCCGGCCGTGAGCGCTCCGCGATCCACGCCCGTGAAACCGGCCGGGTCCTGACGGCCATCGATCCGGAATACGTCGGTGCCCTCAGCCTTATGCTGATACCCGGTACGCCGTTGTGCCTCGATTTCGAAGCCGGCCGTTTCGACATGCTCGAACCGGTCGACATGTTGCAGGAGCTGCGGACCATGGTCGATCACACCCACCTGAGTCGCGGACTTTTCCACGCCAATCATGCATCCAACTACCTTCCGATCAGGGCCAGACTGCCGCGGGACCGCGAAGCCACGCTGAAACTGATCGATGACGCCCTGGCCGGCAAAATACGGTTGAAGCCGGAATACCTACGGGCGCTGTAGTAAATCTTTGATTCGTGTCCCCGAGCCCATTTCAGAAAATCCCGCGATGGTCTGGGACCCCAAATAAGCCATTTTCCGTGAGCCCCCCAAGCCAATTCATGCCGCAGGCCCGTAACGCCTCAGTCGCAATCGGCGCCGCGATGCCGAAAAAGATGGCCGGCCGTTATATGGGTAGTTAATTCGCTTGCCTTGAGCGGTGGATGGATGCTAAAAACCGCGACGAAGATTTGCCACTCAAGGAGGGAATTTCAAAAATGGACGAAGCTCTGAAAACGCGCCGGGTCGACATCGACACGTTGTGCGTCAACACCGTACGGACCCTCGCGATCGATGCGATCCAGAAGGCCAATTCGGGACACCCCGGCGCTGCGATGGGACTCGCCCCGGCCGCCTATGTGCTGTTCACCCGCATCATGAAACACAATCCCAAAAACCCGGCCTGGCTGGACAGAGATCGCTTCGTCCTTTCCGGCGGCCATGCCTCGATGCTCCTCTACAGCCTGCTCTATTTGACCGGATACGGCCTGACCCTCGCCGATATAAAAACTTTCCGCCAGATGGGCAGCAAGACCCCCGGCCATCCGGAATTCGGGCTGACGCCCGGCGTCGAAACGACCACCGGCCCGCTGGGCCAGGGATTCGCAAATGCAGTCGGCATGGCGGTCGCCGAACGTCACCTGGCTGCCGTTTTCAACCGCAAGAATGCCGATATCGTCGACCATCATATTTATGTGATGTGCGGTGACGGGGACATGATGGAGGGCATCACCTCTGAGGCGGCCTCCCTTGCGGGCCACCTCGGGCTTTCCAGGTTGATCTGCATTTACGACGACAACCGCATATCCATCGAGGGCAGCACGGCGATCACGTTCACCGAAGACGTCGCCCGGCGCTTCAAGGCGTATCACTGGCAGGTGCTCACCGTCAGCGACGGCAATGACCTTGCGGCCATTGAAGCAGCGTTGCGGGAAGCCAGGGCCGAAACCGCCCAACCTTCCCTGATCGTCTTGCGGACCGATATCGCCTACGGCAGCCCGAACAAACAGGGGTCGGCCGACGCTCACGGCGCCCCCCTGGGTGCCGAGGAAGTCTGCCTCACCAAAGAATGCCTGGGATGCCCAAAGGATGAAGAGTTCTGCGTTCCGATCGAAGTTCTCGAAAAATGCCGCGGCTGCACCGTCAAGGGGCAGAAGGCCGAAGCCGAGTGGCAGGAGAAATTCAAGAGCTATACCAAGGCCTATCCCGAACTGGCCGACCGGTGGGTAAACGCGATGAGCGGTTTTATTCCTGACGGCTGGGATGCCGGTTTGCCGCATTTTACGCCCGCAGACGGCCCGCTGGCCACACGGGCGGCATCCGGTCGGGTATTGAACGCAGTCGCCGAATCCCTGCCGACCCTTATCGGCGGCTCCGCCGACCTGGCCCCATCGAACAAAACTTTTATCGACGGGGTGCCGGAATTTCAAAAAAATGCCGGCGCGGGTCGCAACATCCGCTTCGGAGTGCGCGAGCACGCCATGGGCGGCATCTTGAACGGCATGTTCCTGCACAACGGCGTCCGGCCGTATGGCGGAACCTTTCTGGTTTTCGCCGACTACATGCGACCGGCCATACGCCTGGCGAGTCTGATGAACCTTTCGGTGATCTACATTTTCACCCACGACAGTGTGGCCGTCGGTGAAGACGGACCGACCCACCAACCGATCGAACACCTGGCTTCCCTGCGGATTATTCCCCGCCTGACCGTCATCCGGCCGGCCGATGCCGAAGAGACGGCCGAGGCATGGCATCGGACCATCACCATGACCGGACCGGTCGCGCTGGTCCTCAGCCGACAGAAACTTCCCGTTCTGGACCGCGCGCGCTACGCTCCGGCCAACGGTCTGAAAAACGGGGCCTACGTCCTTTCCGACGCTCCTGGACACCCCGACCTCATTCTGATCGCCTCAGGCTCTGAAGTTCATTTGGCTTTGGCCGCCCAAGAGGCCTTGGCGGCGGAGAACATCGCCGCCCGAGTGGTCAGCATGCCCAGCTGGGAGTTGTTTGAAAAAATGCCGCCCAGTTACAAAGAGCGGGTCTTGCCGCAAGAGGTCAAGCGACGCATCGCGGTCGAAGCGGGACACCCCATCGGGTGGGAACGATACGTGGGCTGCGATGGCATGTCGATCGGCATCGCCTCTTTCGGCACGTCGGCTCCCGGTGCGGCGGTGATGGAGAAATTCGGGATGACCGTTGACACCATCATTCAGAAAGCCAAACTATTGATGACCTGAAAATCGGGAGGGTTTTCGATTGGACTTAAAAATCATGTTAATGACGTTCGGCATGGTGTTTCTGGCTGAACTCGGCGATAAGACCCAACTGGCCACTTTTTGTCTTTCCGCAAACTGTGACCCCAAATTTTCGGTTTTCATCGGATCTGCGGTTGCCCTGGTGCTCAGTGCATCGATCGCCGTATTTTTAGGCGGCACCATTAGCCGCCTGGTGCCTGCGCACTATATAAAAATCGGTGCCGGTGCCTTTTTTCTGGTCGCCGGCGTGTTGACGCTGGTTTCCGCGGTGCGCGCCATGCCTTCATGATCATTGCCGGCTTATTCTGGTGTCGCCCGCATAGGAGGTTGCGGCAACCGCCTTGCTTACTGATGTCGACTGTGCCATGCAAAACATAATACGGCTTTTATTGATCGCCGCCGGTGTCTTTATAACCGCTTTCGTTCAAGCTGCCGAACCCGAACGTCCCGACGGAAAAGACGGCTATCCATCGCTGATCGAGAGCATCCGCTTCCGAGAACCGGTTGACTTCTGCGGCGAACCGGTGCCGCTCAAGAACCAGGAGGTTCGCGAACGCCTCGAAAAGGAAATGCTTCTCATGCTGGCCGACCGTCCTCAGGTCATCCTTTGGCTCAAACGGTCGCATCGCTATATGCCGCTGATCGAAAAAGAACTGGCGGCGAACAGACTGCCGGATGATCTGAAATACGTCGCCATCGCCGAGAGCGCATTGCGGCCGCACGCCGGATCGACGGCCGGTGCCATCGGGTACTGGCAGTTCATGCAGGCCACCGGCCGTAAATACGGCCTGTTTGTAAACACCGTTATCGACGAACGACGCAGCATCTATAAATCGACCCGGGCCGCAATCGCCTATTTGAAGTTTCTTAATGAAGAATTCCAGTCGTGGACACTTGCCGCGGCCGCCTATAACATGGGCGAAGAAGGCCTCAAGTCCGAAATGCTGCTCCAGGAGGTCAATGATTACTACCGTCTGTATCTGCCCCTTGAAACCCAACGCTACATTCCGCGCATTGTTTCGGCCAAACTGATTCTATCGAACCCCGAAAAATATGGATTCAAACTGATTCAAGACGATTATTACCGGCCGAACGAATTCGATGAAATCGTGGCCCGGTGTGATCAGAGGACGCCGATTCGACTCCTCGCGCAGGCGACCGGCACCTATTTCAAACAGATAAAAGACTTGAACCCGGATATTCGCGGTCACTACCTGCCGGTCGGTGCGCATGCGATTCTCGTCCCAAAGGGTTCCGCTGACGGATTCGAGAAGCGCTTTGACAAGGCAGTTGCCGAGTGGCGCCAGAACCCCGACAAGCACATCTACACCGTCAGGGCCGGAGACAATCTTTCGAACATTGCCGAACGCTTTCAGGTCCCCCTGCGGGCCCTGTTGATCTGGAACGATCTAAACCTCAAGCAGCCGATTCATCCCGGAAATCGGCTGATCATCTACAAAGCGGTAACGGCACAGGAAGAAAACAATCAGGATTAGCGCAAAAGAAACCGGTGGAACCGGGTTGAGTCCAGATGCCTCAAACGGATCAAGGCCTGCCTGGCAAAACAATGCGGTTCTTGATCTTTTCGGGATTGGCCCTGAAAAAAATGGCGGTGTGACCGATCAGCCCCACCAAGTCAGCCGCCGTCAGCTGTCCAAATGCCGCGATCATCTCACTTTTCTGCTCTTTTTCCTTGAAGGCGATGAACTTCACCTTCACCAGTTCGTGTTGTTTCAGGGCGGCTTCCGCGTTCTGGACTAGCGAATCGGTCAACCCGCCCTGACCGATCATCACCACCGGTTTAAGACCGTGGGCGAGGCCCTTGAGATACTTTTTCTGGTATCCAGTCAACATGATCAATCACTCCTCCTATCCGGTCCAATCACCACCCGCTGCGGTATTGATACCGCGGCGAGCCCATGCCAAATTAAGGTGTCCATCGATTTCGTCAAGCCGCTCGTCGTCCAGCGTTGGAAGATACCATCGGACTAAAAACGGTTGCACCAAACGTGAAGGCATTCGGTTTCGTTTCGGCGGGCGGAGTCTTGCGACGTGGTGACTGCAATTGTTTACGGACAAGGATGGGCGGTAGCGCTGAAAAATCTCATTTTTCTGTCGATAAAAAAAACAGCTCGGCTGAACCGCCGCCTGACCTCTTGTCAGGTGAAAGCCATCCGAACTGTTGGGGGGGAGGAGGGCATGTGAGGGCTTTTGTTTACGAAAATGCCCGGGACCTTTGTCCCTTTGTTAAATTTGGGCCTCCGGAATGCCGTTGTTCGCAAACGATGCATAGCTGGGTTTGCCTTAAATGCCCGCCAGGAAGATGCACGCACACTCGAGAAGCCGCAAATTATTTATTTTAAAGAGCTTTGAGCCGTTTATCGTCCCTATCGGCCGTGACGACTTTTTATACAATAAATATGCCAAGCAATACAAAAAATGATTTTAAATAATAATAACAGCATGTTTTATTGAAAAAACCGGATTGCCATGTTCCCGGATTCTGAAAAATTGACAAAAAGCGTCAATTTATCTGCCCAAAAACGTCAATTAAATGAATCCGTTTATCCATGCTGAACCAGCGTACGGACATCCGTCCATGGCACAAGCTTTCAAATATGGTCCTAACCATATGAAATCATGTATCTTTTCTAAATACAGCCTCCTTTTCCAATTCTCCGTCCGTGGACTTTGGGAGTGTGCGCCGCTCCCGTTGGGGGATCGTTGCGTCAATTCGCCCTACATGACACGGTTGCCGGGTAATCCAAAACGAGGACAGCTTGAGGAGCGAACCCCAAAATATGTTTAAACGTAATGATAAAATATAGTTACAACTTTAAAAGGGACTCGACCGCCTCGGCTCGCCTCGTCGTCTGAGTGACAAATTTTGTCAAGCCGCCTAAAAATATGAAGCGGGATGCCGGCCGCTTGAAATCCATAAGGCCGACGTGCTGTAGAAACGGGTTTGGGATTGCGGAAACACACTGCGCTTGGAGAGGATCGAAAAGACCCGCTGAAGTCAACTGAGGATCGCTTCCGCTGCCGGGCAAGCGCCTTGATGACCATCAGATCAGCCGGCATTCTTTCTGGGCTTGGGAGACCAATAACGAACCGGTCCGACATCGATGTGAATGAAGTTGTCACGCGGATAATACCCGACACCACCGCCATTTATGGCGGTGGCAGCTTGGCGCAGCTTATCCAGTCGAACGTCCGGCAAGCGGATATCGGCTGCTTGCCCTTTTAGATGATAACTGTTGCGGGCCGCTCTTTTTCCGCTTCTGCGCAACATTTCGTTCGACTTCGGGCAGCGATAGCCCGAAACCACGTGGAAGGGCTCGTCGAGGCCGAGTTGAACTTTCATGCTGTGCAAAAGGTTCACGAGGCCGAGATCGATCGATTTGACCTCACCTGTCCGATGGTCCCGCATGATGTAATCAATTCCATCGAGAGCCTTCGGCACATATTTTCCATCGATCCAGTAGGTTGTGGATACGGTTTCATTGGTGACGGGATTGTATAACCGAATCGACCGCTCATTTGGGGTGAAATCCGGAATCAAAGCCAACGCACGGAATGGGACGAATGCGGCAAGCCCGGAAAAAATCGTCATCTTGATGAAGCGTCGTCTAACCGGGTCAATTTCTTTAACGATTTGAGCTGGTGGACTCGCCATTTACGATAGTCCTCTAAAGCCAAAAAGTTTAAGGTGATGCCGACATGGTTTTAGCCGCCGATGAGCGAAGCACACGAATTTTTAGCAGGTCGTTCAGGTATTATTCGAAATAAGGCAACACAGGGTAAAAAAGATCACCAATGCTGAAAAGTCGGGTAATACTTAACCGAGTTGATGAATATGTCAAGATTTTTTTACGCGCATGCGGGCGAGTTAGGGCACTGATTGAATTAACACTGCAATATCACCACACAATGTTTTAAATTCAGCCCGTACATTTTTCCCATCGACGTTTCTTACCCTCGCCTCCTTAATGAAATACGTTTTCCGATCGTCGTTGAATTCAAAGGTAACAACGATGTCCTCGCCGGCTTCAAGCGCTTCGTTTTTTTCGGTTACGAATTTAGCGCCCGATCGGGAAAGATCCTTGACCGTGATCGTGAAGCTTTCAGGTTTTCCTTTCTTGCCTTCATGAAGAACACTTCCCTTTGTATCAAAATAGTGCCTTTCGAATTTTCGTCTTTCCACAACAACGCTAAGCGAATATCCGCATTTGCATTCGGAAACAAAATTTCCGACGTTGGATCTTTGAAAAAATTTTGCTATATTAATAATTTTTTGAAAGCCGCAACGAGGGCATTCTACTATCGTGTCGTTGTCACGCGTTGTGATGGCCGTGGTCGCGCCTTGATTCATAACGGTCACTGCTCTCTCCGTATCGAACGTTTAACTGAATGATGACCCTTATCCGCATGAGCGCTGGTTTTCACGACCCTCATGAACCGTTTGGAAGCATAGTGTGTTCCGGGGGAGCGAACCCGCTTGATCTAAGGCTTAATTAAACCTTGGGAAATTTTTACCGCATCCCTGCACAAAAAGTCAAACTCTAAGTCGCGCGGGATTGACGGCGGAACAGGCCCGCCTCGAGAAACACGCAAGCTGCTGCGGCGCTAATTTCCTTGTGCATCGGTCAAAGTTTTTATATGTAGGTCTGAACTCAAAAAGTGACGATGCAAATTCTATTATAATATGGCAAATTCAATCATTACCGCAACCGGCAGTTATCTTCCCTCCCGGGTCATACCCAACGAATACTTTCTGCGCAACGAATTCTATGGGACAGACGGCAAAAGGCTGATCCGTCCCAACGCCGACATCATTAACAAACTCTACGAGATTACCGGCATCAGGGAGAGGCGCTACGTCAGCGCAGGGCTTTCGACCTCGGATATTGCCTGCCTGGCGGCGGAGCAGGCCCTGGAGGGCATGGACAGGGAGAGCCTCGATTACATCATCGTTGCCCAGAATTTTGGAGACGTACAGGCGGACAATATCAGGACGGACATGGTTCCCACGATTGCCGCCCGGGTGAAACACAAGCTTAAAATCAAAAATCCATACACCATCGCCCTTGACATCCCCTTCGGATGTCCGGGATGGCTGCAGGCCATGATTACGGCCGACTATTTCATCAAATCGGGCGATGCCGAACGGGTCCTCGTCATCGGTGCTGAAATTTTATCGCGGGTCTCGGATCCGCATGATGTCGACAGCATGATCTACGGCGATGGCGCCGGCGCGACGCTGCTCGAGACCACGGATCGGGATGTGGGCATCCTCTCCCATGTTACCCGTTCGGATACCCATGAAAATGCTTATCTCCTTTTCCTTGGGAAATCATACAACCGGCAGCGCAACGGCGATGACCTGTACATCAAGATGCACGGACACGAAATCTACAAATATGCCGTGCGGACCGTGCCGGAAGTGGTCAGGAAAAATCTCGAAAGGGCCGGGTTCGGCATCGCGGATATCAAGAAAATTCTGATCCACCAGGCCAATGAAAAGATGGACGCGGCGATCGTTAAGAGACTCTTCAAATTATACGGTAAAGAGGAGGTTCCCGACGGCATCATGCCCATGATGATTTCCTGGACCGGCAACAGTTCGGTCGCCACGCTGCCGACGTTGCTGGATTTGATCCGACGCGGCCAACTGGACAATCACAAACTGAATTCGGGAGACATTGTCGTATTTGCCTCGGTCGGAGCGGGAATGAACATAAATTCCATGGTCTATCGTGTGCCGTAAGAGGCGCGGCCCCCTGCCCTGCCCTTTTTGAATTTGGCTTCAATAAACCGATCGCGCACTCGATTCCCGCTTTCAACTTTTTGACCCCTTCCCGCCTTTCTCATCGGATCAAGGGTTCACGAAAATCAAGTTCGCCATTCTGGGCCGTTGCAGCACACGGTCGGCAAGACGAGAAATCACCGTAATATCCCGATATGTCGAATTTTCGCACCGCCGTCGGCCGGAATGCGTCGGTCTGCAAAATGTGACGTTTTCTTCCAGTGAGCTCTCAGGTCCCAATCCTTTCGCCAAGATCAGTCCTCGATAGGCTCGGGCCGCTCTGCGGTTGCATCAAACGCACTTGACCGTTTCCGGGTTAGAAATGGGCCTTTTTCTGACAATTCACGCAAACTGCGGAGCCGCTCTCTCACCCCGAATGCGCAGTGTTGCGATCGAACCGCCGCTTGGCCCACGCAGCGGGAATCCCGATTGACAAGACGTCTTTTAGCAATTGACAGACGGTCCACATGGATGTATGTCGTGCTGCAGTACCACTTTACGCCACTATATATTGTATGAGTGTGCTTTTTTCGAGGAGGGCTTCATTATGATTGAATTGTCCCGCGATTTCATCCGTGACCACCTGGCGGATTCCGCCGTCATTTTCCAAAGAGGGGTCCGCCTCTATGAACATGGCTCCTTCATGCTCAAAAAAGCCGATGTGGACAAGGGGTGGTTTGCCTATGAAATGGATGGAAATTACGGCGACTATACCATCCGGATTCAATTCGGTGACGATAAACTGGTGACCTCATGTGATTGCCCTTACCCGGGCAACGGCTGCAAACACACGGTGGCGGCCCTGCTCGATACCCGGGATGTGATCCGACGCTGGCGGCAAACATCCGATGATACCGCCGCTCTATCGGTCGCGGAGCCTTACGTAACCGCCGAGGAGATCAGGCAACAGGCCCTCGAAGACCGCAGACGCCGGGCCCGCAGCGAAACCTTCATCGTGACGGAAGGTGAAATGCTCAAGGGTGAGCACCTGGTGGAAACGACCTCCGGACGCCAATACGTCGTCACCTTGCATGATCCAGCCGGCGGACAGGGCCACTGCAATTGTCCGGATTTTCTGACCAACCGCCTCGGAACCTGCAAACATTTAATTTTTCTGTTGAATTATTTGAGAAAGAAACGCGGCTTCAAAGAACGACTCGCCCGCGAGCACTTTCCCTTTGTGGATATTTACTGGGACTCCGTCACCAATCAGCCCCGGGCGTTTGCGGAACGATCGCTGCCCAAGATGAAAAACCCGGATGATCTCCTTTCAGTGTGTTTCATCCCGGACGGCCTTTTTAACGGTCAAGACCTTGCGGACCTTCTCCCCCTGCTGAACCGCCTAAACGGCAACAAGCGCATTCGCGTCCGGGAAACAGTGCTGGAGCGTCTGGACGGGTTTCTACAGGAAAAGCAGATGGCCGAACTGGCGCGGCAGCAGGTTAGCCGACCCGCGATCAATCTGAAAACCAGGCTCTATCCTTACCAGGAAACCGGAATCGAATTCGGCCTTTTCAAGAAAGCCACGCTCATCGGCGATGAAATGGGGCTCGGCAAAACCCTCCAGGCGATCGCGCTGGCAATCCTTAAAAAGGAAATATTCGGTTTCGAAAAGGTCCTGATCATCACCCTGGCATCGCTCAAGGAGCAGTGGAAACGTGAAATCGAACGCTTTACCGATGAACGGCCCGCCATCATCGCCGGTTCCCCGGCCCAGCGCCGGGAACTCTACGCGAAAAAAGAGAGTTATTTCAAAATAACCAACTATGAGGCCGTCCTCAGAGATGTAACGGTTATTTCACGCTTCAAACCGGACCTGATAATCCTGGATGAGGCCCAGCGGATCAAAAATTTTTCCACCAAAACCGCCGATGCGGTCAAACGGATCCCCAGGAGCCACGCCCTTGTGCTGACGGGCACCCCATTGGAGAACAAACTGGAGGATGTCTATTCCATCGTTCAATTCCTCAATCCCCATTTGCTGTCCCCTCTCTGGCGCTTTGCAGCCGGGCATTTCATGCTCAGCCGTCACAAAAAGGGCAAAATTCTCGGATACCGCAATCTGGACCGGTTGCACGAACAGCTCAAATCTCTCGTGATCCGCCGCCGCAAAGAGGAGGTGCTCACCGATCTGCCGGATGAAATGGTCAATAACTATTATATCGATCTGCACGACGAACAACTCAAGATCCACAACGGAAATCTGCAGTTATTGCTGCCGTTGATAAACAAGAAATTCCTCACGCCTATGGATCTGCGGCGTATCCAGGAGCTTTTGCTGCGGATGCGGATGGTCTGCAACTCTACTTATCTGATCGATCGTAAAACCCACATATCACCCAAGATGAAAGAACTGGAGGGCGTCGTCGATGAACTGGTTGTGCAGAACAAGCGCAAGATGGTGATTTTCAGCGAATGGACCACGATGACCTTCCTCATTGCCCGCCACCTTTCCGAAGCCAGAATCCCTTTCGTGGAGTTGTCCGGGAAAATACCAGTAAATAAACGCCAGGCCCTGATCGACGAATTCACCCACAATCCGGATTGCAAGGTCTTTCTGTCAACGGATGCCGGCGGCACAGGTCTCAATCTGCAGGCGGCCGATGCGGTTTACCCGGCCGATGCGTTGATTGAGCCGGGCGGGGTTCCAAGGCAGCTCGAAATTGACCACGCAATCGGCC
>JBFYWB010000032.1:0-2567 GCA_041299015.1 Deltaproteobacteria bacterium | reverse complement strand
CGGCGGGCTTCGAAGGCTTCTACCAGGACCCGGAGCAGCTCGACACGGCCTTCGTCATCGATTTCAAGAGCCGCAAGGAGGACCCCCTATGCGGTTGACTTTCACCCCTCAGCGAAAGGAGAACCCCGATGCGTTGGAAGCAGTTCTTTACACCGGTGAAATCCATCGATGCGGTCGAAGCCAAGCAGTATATGCAGGGAATGGCCGGCGACGAGTTCACGCTCCTGGACGTTCGTCAGCCCGGTGAATACGAAGCCGAGCACCTTCCCGGCGCGAAATTGATCCCGCTGCCGGAGTTGGGCGCCCGCTTGCCCGAGCTGGACGCCGACAAACCGACCGTGGTCTATTGCGCCATCGGCGGCCGCAGCCGCGTGGCGGCTCAGGTGCTGGCGGCCAAGGGTTTCCGGGAAGTGCTGAACCTGTCCGGGGGGATCAAGGCCTGGAACAGCCAAAAGGCGGTCGGCCCGGAAGACCTCGGCCTGAGTCTTTTCTCCGGCAACGAATCTCCGAAAGAAACCCTTCTGGCGGCCTATTCCCTCGAGGAGGGACTGCGCGAGTTCTATTTGTCTATGGCCGAGCAGGTCAAGGCGGAGAATGTACGCCGCCTGTTCGGTAAGCTCTCCGCCATCGAAGTCAAGCACCAGGATCGCATTTTCAACGAGTACCTGCGAGTATCCGGTGCCGCGGTAACTCGGGAAGAATTTGCCGAAAAAGTGGTGGCTCCGGCCATGGAGGGCGGTCTGACCACCCAAGAATACCTGCGGCTCTATCAGCCGGATCTAGAGGTGGCAGCGGAAGTCATTTCGCTGGCCATGGCGATCGAGGCCCAGGCGCTGGACATGTATCAGCGGGCCGCCGATCGTGCCCATACCGACGAAAGTAAAAATGTGCTGATGCAGATCGCCAATGAAGAGCGCGCCCACATCGAGCAACTGGCATCGCTTTTCGGGAATCTATAAGACCGGCTCTACCATCTTAAGCATGAGGAAAAAATCATGAGAAAACACCTGGTACTGGCCGGCGGGGGCCACGCGCACATGGTGACCTTGTCCAACCTGAACCGATTCATCGAAAAAGGATGCCAGGTTACGGTGATTCAACCCTCCGAACACCATTATTACTCCGGCATGGGCCCCGGCATGCTCGGGAAGACTTACACGCCCGGCGAGATCCGGTTCGCGACCCGACGCGTCGCGGAAAAAATGGGCGCCACCTTTGTGCTGGACCGAATTGATCGCATCGACGCGGTCGCTCGCAGCGTGCATCTGGAATCGGGGGATTCCATTTCCTACGACCTGATTTCGTGCAACCTCGGCAGTCAGGTTCCGCAGAAGATGATCACCGGCGCCTTGGACGACATTTACCTGGTCAAACCGATCGAGGGTCTGCTGGAAGCTCAAGGACGAATTCTCGACCTCGCATCCCGCAAAAAGCTATCCATCGGTATCGTGGGCGGCGGTCCCTCGGCCGTGGAGATCGCGGGGAACGTCTGGAGATTGACCCAGGCGCCGGGCCTGCATCCGGCGGCCATCCGAATTTTTGCCAAATCTAAGGTGATGCCGCATCACCCCGACGGCGTACGGGCCAAGGCCCTGGTATCGCTGAAAAGCCGCGGGATCGAAATTGTGGGAGGTTGCGACGTCACGGGAATCCGTACCGGCCGGTTGACCGCGGCTTCCGGAAGAACCTATGAGTTGGATATCATTTTCGTGGCGGTCGGCGTAAAGCCCAACCCGGTTTTTCGGGAATCCGGAATCCCGACCGGACCTGACGGAGGGCTGCTGGTCAACCGCTATCTGCAGAGCACGGCCTACCCCAACATGTTCGGCGGCGGCGATTGCATTTGCTTCGAACAAGCCCCCTTGGACAAGGTGGGCGTCTATGCCGTGCGCCAGAATGCGGTCATCTGCCACAACCTGATGGCTGCCCTGGATGGGACGGAACTTCAGCCGTTTAAACCGGGGGGTGACTACCTGCTGATATTCAATCTGGGCGACGGGAGGGGGATCTTCTACAAGCGGCCGATTCTGTTCGGCGGCCGCCTGGCCTTCATCATCAAGGACTATATCGATCGCAAGTTCATGCGCCGGTTCCAGGCGCTGGAGCCATAACACCGCCGCTAGTCCTTCAGGGCACCCATGGTCAGCCCCTGTACGATGGTCCGCCGCACGAAGAAGGCGAAGATCGACACCGGCAGGACGATCAGCGTGGCGGCGGCCCCGATCCCGGCCCAGTCGATTTTCCCATAGGAAATGAAGTTGTACACCGCCACCGGTACGGTCTTGGTCCGAGGGCCAGACAGGATCAGCGAGAACAGAAACTGATTCCACGAAAAGATGAAGGCCATGATGGCCGAGGTGGCGATGCCGTTGCGCACCAGGGGCAGCACGATGATCACGAAGCTCTGCAGCCGGGAGCAGCCGTCGATCATGGCCGCGTCTTCGAGGTCGGCCGGCACGCTCTCGAAAAAGGCGACCATCAACCAGGCCACCATCGGCAGGGTGATGATCAGGTGGGTGAGCGTCAACGCCGTGTAAGTGTCGATGAGCTTCAGGTAGCGGAAAATG
>JBFYWB010000075.1:0-27907 GCA_041299015.1 Deltaproteobacteria bacterium | reverse complement strand
GACAAGTCCATGTGCGGCAGCAACGACAACAGCAGCGACGAAAACAATCTGCTCTACGGTTACTACAACCCGATCATCGTAACCATCACCCACATCCTCAACGAGCAGGCCAGCGTCGGCTGGACCTCCTACTCCCACACCGGCGTGCCGGTGCCGGTCTTCGCCCAGGGCCGGGAGGCCGTGCGGTTTGCCGGTTTCTACGACAATACGGATATCGCCAAGAAGCTTGCCAAGGTGATGGGCATTCATGAAAATCTGCCGGTAGAGAAGTAGAAGCCGGGTTCATCCAACATCTGATTCAATGACCCATGGCGCCCCACAAACTGGGGCGCCCTTTTCTTTTCGGCTGGCAGCAGGAGATTAAATGTCGAATCTACGACGCGAATGGTTATTTGCGCTGGTGATCACGGCCGTCTGCATCGGACTCGCCTTTGTGGACCTGGCAGGCATTCCCAAGGCCCCGGTTGGCATCCACGCCCGCGGCTTGGTTATCGCGGCGGACAACAGCCATGTCCGCACCAACTTGATCGTCAAAACCGAGAGCCAGTTTCTAACGGTGCGGCTGTTGGACGGCCCGCACCGGGGCCAGGAGTTGTCGATTACCAACATGCTGACCGGCAAGATGGAATTCGACGAGTTCTACGAGGCCGGGAAGGAGATCCTGGTCGAATACGATGCCCATAGCGGAAAGCCGGGAAACGGTATGGCCCGCGGCCACTACCGTCTGAAGATGCAGCTTGTACTGATCGGCCTCTTCGGGCTCCTGCTGGTTGCCGTGGCCGGGGTGACGGGGCTTAAGGCCGCCCTCTCCTTTGTCTTTGCGGCCATGGTGCTCTGGAAGCTTTTTTTCCCTTTGCTGCTGCGCGGGTATTCGCCCATAGCCACTGGTTTGGCCATCGTGGCCCTGCTCACGGCGGTGATCACGTTCTCCGTCGGCGGCCTCAACCGGCGCGGCATCGCCACCTTCGCCGGCTCCATGCTGGGTGTGCTGCTGACCTGCGGGCTGGCAGTCGGATTCGCCAAGGGTTTTGCCCTCCACGGCGCCGTGCGGCCCTTTGCCGAAACCCTTCTTTACTCCGGCTATTATTCCCTGCGCCTAACCGATATCTTCATCGCCAGCGTGTTCATCGCCTCTTCGGGCGCCGTCATGGACCTGGCCATGGACATCGCCGCGAGCATGGACGAAATCAAGCGCAAGCATCCGGGCATCGGGATGCTCGAACACGTCCGCTCGGGCCTGCGCGTGGGGCGTGCGGTGATCGGGACCATGACGACCACCCTTCTTCTGGCCTATTCCAGCAGCCACATCTGCATGTTCCTGCTCTTCATGGCCAAAGGGCTCCCGGCCGCCAACATTCTCAACGCCCCTTTTGTGGCCGCCGAGGTCTTGAACATCCTGGTGGGGAGTTTCGGGCTTGTGACCGTGGCGCCTTTCACGGCGTTGGTCGCAGGCCTGCTCTACCGGGGGGACGCGGGCCAAATCCGATAAAGAAGATCACACAGGCCGGGCTTCAACGCGGCCCGGCCATTTTTTTCAGCTTGCGAACATGTCGACCCATTGCTGAAACCGTTGCGCCTTGTCCGTTCCGTAGACCGCGAGTTTCCGCAGGATCTCGGCCACCGATTTTTCCTTGCCCGATCCGGCGCCGTTTTTGGAGAAGAACTTGTCGGCATAGCAGATGATCTGCTCTTCGATGGTAACGGGCCGCATGTCGCGAAGCGGCAGCGGCAGTCGTTGGCGGCGGATGTCCCTGCGGGTGATGCCCACGCCGACATGGCGTTCGCAGACCAGGGCGTGCCGGTTGAGCCCCTCCGCTTCCAGCAGTGCGCGGCCCAGGACACCGTGACAGACGTAGGGGTGTTTGCCGATGCAGCCCAATTCGGGCGCGGCGGTGAACAGCATGCCGATGTCGTGCAACAGGGCGGCCTGCCGGATGAACTCGAGATCGGGTTTGAGTTCGGAGACCCGCACGGCCGCCGCCAGGGCCTTTTGCGCCACCTGCTCACCATGAGACAGCAGTATCCTGTGGGCCTTGGCGGTTCCCTGGTAATGCCTGGCGATCAGCTCGAGCGGGTCCATTTACGCGTGCCTCGCCAACAACGCGCCCTCGATGAACGGATCGAGGGCGCCGTCCAACACACCGGTCACGTTGCCGATCTCGATCTTGGTGCGGTGGTCCTTGACCAGTTGGTAGGGATGCAAGACGTAGGAACGGATCTGACTTCCCCAGGCGATCTCATCCTTGTTGTCGTGGATTTCACGCAGTTTTTCGTCCTGTTTTTCCTTCTCCGCCTGGTAGAGCCGGGCGCGCAGGACTTTCATGGCCATTTCCTTGTTGCGGTGTTGGGACTTTTCCTGCTGGCACTGGACCACGATGCCGGTGGGCAGATGGGTGATCCGAATGGCGCTGCTGGTTTTGTTGACGTGCTGGCCACCGGCCCCGCTGGCCCTGAACGTATCGATGCGCAAGTCTTTGTCATCGATGTCGATGACGATTTCATTGTCCAGCTCAGGGTAGACGAAAACCGAGGCAAATGAGGTGTGACGCTTGCCGCTGGCGTTGAAAGGTGAGATCCTGACGAGTCGGTGTACGCCGATTTCGTTCTTCAGGTAACCGTAGGCATAATCACCGCTGGCGGTGAACGTCACGCTCTTTATCCCTGCTTCCTCGCCCGGTTGGTAGTCGATGACCTCGGCGGCGTACCCCTTGCGCTCAACCCAGCGCAAATACATCCTGAAGAGCATCTCGGCCCAATCCTGGGCTTCGGTGCCGCCGGCACCGGCGTTGATGGCGACGATCGCGTTGTTGCGGTCATCGTCACCGTCGAGCATCAGGTCGAGCGTGAAGTCACAAAACCGCGCGTCAAGCGACTTGAGCAGCTTTCGCGCTTCTTCGAGGGTCTTGTCGTCGGACTCCGCGAGGGCCAGGTCGAGCAGGATATCGCTTTCCTCGAGATCGAGCGCCAGCCGGCCGAAACGCTCGACCTGATCGGAGAGCCGCGCACGTTCCCGCAGGATGCCCTTGGTCGTCTCCGGGTTGTCCCAGAAACCGGCCTTGGCGATCTGAGCCTCTATCTCCTTCAATCGGTTTTCTTTGGTCTGCAGGTCAAAGATAACCTCGCAACTGTTCGAGTTTCGCTTCGAGTTCCTTAACGGTCTGTTTCATTTCGGCTGACATGTTGGTTTCCCTCCTTAAATCTGATTAGTCGATTGAATCACGGTGCTTTATGTTTGTGCCACTGCGCAACCACCAGCCCACATAGCAGGATCCCGACCACGGCTAGGCAGGCGGCGGCAAATACATCGCCGCAACGGCTGTAAAATGACACCGTCGCGATCAACGGCACCTGGCGCACCTCGGCCGCATCCTCGAAAAGCGCCGTTTCTGCCAGGATTCGGCCGACCGGATCGACAAAGCCGCTGATGCCGGTGTTGGCTGACCGGATCAGCGTCCGCCTGTTTTCGATGGCCCTGAAGACGGTCATCGAAAAATGCTGGTAGGGGGCGCTGCTGCGACCGTACCAGGCGTCGTTGGTGATATTGACCAACAGATTAGCGCCGTTTCTGACCATGGCCCGCCCGATGTTGGGAAAGATGCCTTCATAGCAGATGAGAACACCCAGCTTGCCATGTGACCAGCTGATGGTTTCACCGATTTCGCCGCGACTGAAATCCCCGACCTGTTCCACCAATTTGCCGAGGAAGGGCAACCAGCGTTTCAGCGGAACGTACTCTCCGAAAGGAACCAGATGCGCCTTGTCGTATTTACCCAGGACCATACCCTGAGGACCGATCAGGTAGGCGCTGTTATAAAAATCTATCCGGTCGGGTTGCCTGGTGAAAGAAGGGCTGCCGACCAGAAAATACGTCCCCATTCGGCGCACACCCTCCGTGACGCTTTCGGTCAAAGGGACATCGTACCGGAAATGAAACGGAAGCGCCGTTTCCGGCCAGACGACCAGTTCCGGATGGTGGTCCCTCAGCGAGTGCGAGAGAAGCAGGTATTTCTCGATGGTGGCTTCCTGAAATGCCGGATCCCACTTGAGCGCCTGTTTGATGTTGCCCTGGACGATCGCCGCCCGGATCGACGGTGAATTTGCACTGAGTTTGTCGACGGCAACCAGCCGGTGCCTGCCGTAGAACCAGTTGAGCAGGCTCAGGCCCACACACAGCGCGACGGCCGCAACCGCGAACCAGCGGGAAATTCGGATACCGTTCCAGTCACGTTTCCAAATGTGGAGCAGGAGAAAGAATACCGCTGTATTGGTAAACAAAATCAGGAAAGAGACACCGTACACGCCGACTATATCCGAAACCTGGATCAGATGCAATTGCCGGTACTGGGAGTGTCCGATCAGCGCCCACGGAAAACCGCTCAAGAAAAAAGACCGGAGATATTCCAGGGCCACCCAGATGATCGGTGCCAGCAAGAGCGTGGTGAGCGGTCGCGCGCGCAGGCGGCAGACAAGCGCCGTAAAGGACGCAAAGAACAGCGCCAGACAGGCCGACAGTAAGGCCAGAATCGAAACACCCACCGGCCAGGGCAGGTGGCCGTAGGTGCGCATGGTATAGGCGACCCAATAGACCAATGTGAGGTAGTGGGTCATTCCGGCCAAAAAACCAAGGCCGAATCCCTTGCGCCACGGAAGGTTGCGAACGGCGAGGAGGAGCGGAACAACCCCGATCCAAGCCAGTCCGCTGAAGCCGACATCGGGAAATGCAGCCGTGAGCAAAAGGCCGCTGCAAGCGGCCATCATCAGGCGGCCTCGGTTAGAATCCAGTTTTTGCATTTCAGGCTGATAATCGGTTGGGCCTGCATCGACAGGCTTGCCGGGTACCGGCGGCACCACGCAACCGATAAAAAAACCCCCTTCAGAGGGGGTTTGATTGTCATTTAGGCTCATTTCCACGTGCCGGGGTAGTGTATCAAATCACGCCAGGCTGTCAACAGAATTTTTCCGGCGGCCGGTGCCTGCGCCACACGCAGAAGACCGGGCGTGATTTCCCGATTCCCTTGACCCCCCCATTTGTCCTTGGTATCCTCACGACCATGCGAGATGAGACCCATCGACCGGATCCGCCGAGAATCGCCTGTTTCATATCACCGCATGGATTCGGCCATGCCGCCCGTGCCGCCGCCACCATGGAGGCTGTAGGCACCCGGCTCGGGCGGTGCCACTTCGAGATTTTCACCACCGTTCCGGCCTGGTTTTTTACGGACTCCCTTTCGGTACCCTTCTCCTGGCATCCGGTCGCAACCGACATCGGACTGGTTCAACAGAACGCCTTCCGGGAGGACATAGAGCGAACCGCGGCAAGCTTGGACGCATTTTTGCCTTTTGCCGCCGCTCTGGTCGCGGATCTGGCCGAACAGGTTCGCCGCAGAATGTGTCGGCTGATTTTGTGCGACATCGCACCACTGGGAATTGCCGTCGGCCGCAAAAGCGGAATACCTTCGGTCCTGATCGAAAATTTTACCTGGGACCGGATATATGCCGGCTATCCGGCGGTTGCCGAAAGGATGGCCCGTCACATCAGTTATATGCGGCGCTGCTTTGATGCGGCCGACCACCACATCCAGACCGAACCGGTTTGTTTCCGGGAGGCGGCCGATTTAACCGTCGGGCCGATCAGTCGCAAATTCAGAACGGCCGGCCCTGACATCCGGCGCAGGCTGGGGATACCGGACACAATGAAAATCGTGCTGATCACCACCGGAGGGATACCGGAGCGGCACGGTTTTCTGGATCAACTGAAAAAGTTTGCCGGCGTAACTTTTATTGTTCCGGGCGGCAGCCGCTCGCCCGAATCCCACCAGAATGTTGTTTTACTGCCTCATCGCTCCGTTTTTTTTCATCCCGATCTGGTCAATGCCAGCGACGCAGTCGTCGGCAAAGTCGGCTACAGCACCATCGCAGAGGTATACGCCGCCGGAGTACCCTTCGGTCACGTCGCACGCTACCCCTACCCGGAATCCCCCGGACTGGTCGACTTCGTCTCCAGACAGATGCGGGGCATTGCCCTTTCAGAAGCGGATTTCAGCAGCGGCCGCTGGCTGACGATCCTGCCGAAACTTCTCGACTTGCCCCGGCAGCGGCGCATGGAGAGCAACGCAGCGGAGCAGATGGCCGCTTACATCTGCAGCATATTGGATAACCGGAATGTCACCCGGCGAAGCGACCCTTTAAACCGAGAGCCGCTGTGGAAATCGAGGTGAATAAATTGAAGATCGTGGTGACCAACGACGACGGCATCGATATGCCGGGACTCGAGACACTGAAACAGATCGCCGCCGTGCATGGCGACCCAGTGATCGTGGCGCCGGAAACGGCCCAGTCGGGCGTCGGCCACCGGGTGACGACCAGAACCCCTATTCCGGTCAGACGGCTGGCTGAAGACCGATACGGCGTCGGCGGCACGCCGGTCGATTGCGTTCGAATGGCCCTGAAGGTTTTTGCGCCGGACACCGACTGGCTAATCGCCGGCATCAATCCCGGAGCCAACCTGGGCTCTGACATTTACCAATCCGGTACGGTTGCGGCGGCGCGTGAGGCCGCCATTTTGGGCCGTCGGTCGATCGCGGTGTCGCAGTACATCGCCCGTGATTGCCCGATTGATTGGGACGTCACGGGTCGGCTCGCGGCACGGATCATCGGCCTGCTCATGAACTTGGAACTCCCGAGCGGCTGTTACTGGAACATCAATCTACCCCATCCCCTCTCACCCCGTGGCGATGTGCCCTACCGCTTCTGCAAACCGGACGTCAATCCCCATCGGTACGTTTACCGGCAGGATGGCGATGGCTTTGTTTACGAGGGCACGATCCATGAGCGTCCGCGTGATCCGGGAATGGATGTCGCGGTGTGCTTTGGGGGCGAGGTGTCAATTACGCGCCTATCGTTGTGAAAAGGCCGCCGCCCCCCTCCGGCGCCCTCAACCAGTGAAATGCGACAGAAAGGCCTTTGCGGCAGGACGGCGCGAGGACGGGTCGGCGGGTGTCGGCGCCCTCAACCCCCGTTTTAAAAAAAGTCGGCCGATTGTCAATACGCGTTGAAGGGCCGAACGACTGACGCTTTTTTTTCGCGGGCCGAAAACTCATCGGCCAGTTTCTGGGCCAGCTCGATCGAGGGAAAATCTCCGATGCGCACGGTGTACCAGATACGCTCTTGCGGGTCCGTTACGGCGGTGATTTGCGGCGTGTAGCCTTTGCTCGTCAACTGGTCGGCGCGGCGCTGCGCATTGGCTTCCATCAAAAACGCCCCGACCTGAACGGAGTAGCTCAATTCGGTCGACGGTTCGGAGCCGACGGCGGCGGTGGTCTCGATTCGGTCCAGGTTATGCTGGAGCCGCATGGAGTCGAGCACGGCCAGCAATTGGTCCTTGTCAACCGGCGCCGCATCCTTTTTTTCAGCCGCTCCGTCAGATTCCGCCTGGACTGAAGGTGCGGCTGGGACCAATCCAGTGCCGGCCGGTGCCGCCGGCGGCTGCGCCCGCTTCTGCTCGGCGAGCTTGTCTGCTTGGGTGCCCGGTGCAGGACTCGGTTTGCCCGTTTTCGGTTCGCTCGAAATATAGACCCAACCCGCGATGACCGCCAGCAACAGAATTCCCGAGCCGACCAGCAGTAGCGGATTGCGGCGGAAAAATCCCGGCGGCAATATGTCTTGGGATCCTTTGGGCCTTTGGCGGAGGACGTCTATGGCCGTCTTGGCGCTGATGCTTCTTTCCCTGCGCTTGTAGGCCTCCGTCAAAATCCGGTCACAGGCGGTGTTGATTCGACGCGGAATTCCGTCGGTGAATTTATGGACCGTTCGAATGGCCGCCTGGTCGAATCTCACGGGCGGCCCCGTCGAGGATATCGAGATGCGGTGCTGGACATAGGCGACCGTTTCTTCGTAATCGAGGGGGCTGATGAAGTAGTTGACCGAAACCCGCTGTCCGATCTGTCGCAGGGAAGGGGAACCGAGAATATCGGAAAGCGCCGGCCGGCCGATCAGAACGATCTGCAGCAGTTTGTCGCGGGTTGTCTCCAGGTTCGACAGCAGACGGACCTGCTCCAGCGCCTCATTCGAGAGCAGGTGGGCGTCGTCGATAAACAAGGCCACCTTTTTGTCTTCGTGTTTTTTCTGGATCAGAAATGCATTGAGGGCATCCGTCAAATCCTTTATCGTTCGGATTCCGGAGTGGACCCCGAGTTCGGTGGTGATGGTTTTCAACAGCTGTAACGGGCTAAGACCAGGCGCAGCCGTGATGAAAGCGGCAACGACTTGCCGGTCCAGGCGTTCAACGAAAGATCGGCAGACCGTTGTTTTCCCGACCCCGCTCTCGCCGGTAATCACACTGAAGCCCTCGCCTTCGATGACGGCATACGTCAGGTGGGCGAGGGCTTCCTCGTGGTGACGACCAAGAAAAAGACGCTCAAGGTCGGTGGATTGTCTGAACGGGTTTTTTTTGAAACCAAACTGGTGCCGATACATGCGGTTCCGATTCTCATAGGGGTGAATCGTATTTACGGTTTGGAAACCAGCGGACGATGCCTGTGGATGACCGAAAAACTTTCTAGATAAACTCAATAAGGTAATCTAAAATTTTTCACATGTTTTTGCAAGCACCCGCATAAGATCGGCGCAAGCGAAGGTTTCAGTCACATCTGTGGGTCGAATGAGCGAAAATCGATTGAACTTTTTCATATTCTCCTTATGTTAATTTTTAATTTTAATTCCATTCGATAAGTCATGTTAAAAGAAAGGTTGCGCGCATGGGGAAAAAAATAATGATTACCGTCGACGATTCGTTGTATTCCAAAAATGCGATCCGCTATGTCACCCGGCTGTCTGCCCGGCTGGATAACCTGAACTACGTTCTCTTCAACGCCCAGCCGATGGTGTCGCAGTTTCTGGTTGACGAGGCCAAGAAAAACGCCGACTCCCGCCAAAAGTTGAAGGCGGTGATGGAGAGAAACGCGTTCGCCTCCCGGGAGATTCTCGAGAATTACAAGGTGATGATGGTTCAGGAAGGTGTCGGCGAGGATCGCATTGAGACCGTGACCCAGGCCCGCAAGCTCGATATCGCCAAGGACATCATCGAGTATGCGCAGGCAGCCCGGCTGGATGCCATTGTCATCGGTCGGCGCGGGATTTCAGGTCTGCAGGAACTTTTCATGGGCAGCGTTTCATCCAACGTCGCCCAAAACTCGAAGGTTGTTCCGGTCTGGATTATCGGCGGCGATGTCGCGCCCTCCAGGTTCCTGGTGGCTATCGACGGGTCGGAATACAGCCTGCGCGCGATCGACCACCTGGCGTTTACCTTGAGCGACGCCGCCGACATCAGCCTGACATTCCTGCACGTCAGGCCCAAGCTCAAGGATTATTGTGAGGTCGATTTCGAGAAGACCGAAGCCGAAGCGCTCGAAGACTTGATTCTAAAGGGTGATAAGGTTTGCATCGACAATTTCTATGCCGTCGCCCTAAAGAAGCTCAAAGAATTCGACATCGGGGAAGATCGTATTGCAATCAAGACAGTGACCGGCCTCTCCAATGTAGGCGCCGTCATCCTGAAAGAGGTCCAATCCGGTAATTTCGATACGGTCGTGATGGGGCGCAGCGGTGCCAACAAGAGTTTTTTTACCGGCAGCGTCACCAACACGGTGTTGAACAAAATTTCGAAAGGCGCCCTCTGGCTCGTCCCCTAGCGGCGCTGCAACCGGTTTGCTTCGGCTTCGGTGCCGGCAGTCCGCCGGCTGCGTTCAGCGAACGGCAGGCCGACATGCGGCGGGTAAACTCTCTACGGCAAGGACTTCTGCCATTCCTTGGCAAAGATCCCGGCCACCCGGTCGAGCTGACCGGCGTCGATGCTCAGCGCCTTGGCCACTTCCAGGTAGAGGTTCTTGCGGTCGAGGTTTTCTGCGGCCACCAGATTGCGGAGCGTGCCTTTGTCCCGTACGCTCAGGCTGTCGGCTCGGGCAATGGCCACATAGCCGTCGTCGCCTTCTTTGAGAACCCCGTCGGCAAACCAGGGCTTGAGTTCGGCGTAACGGTTTCTCATCCGGTTTTTCAACTCCCGGATGGCGGGGTTGGAGACCGTCGTGATCTCTTCGGCCCAGGCGCTTGACACCAGGAACGCAAAAAATGAACGCTCCCTGAGGCTGCCTTGCGGCTTCTTTTCGGGCGGCACCGGTTCCTCCGACTGCGGTCCGCGGATCTCCTCTACGATTTCACCGGCCACTGACTCCACTTTTTCGGCCGGAAAATAGATGTTGATCGTCACACAGGCACCGACCAGAAGAACGGCGATAAAAGATACCACCCGTAAAATCCGGTTGGTCGATCTCATGCGCACCTCCCCACCCTAGCGAATCACCGGGCCGTCACCCGAACCCGATATGCGTTTGATCCGTTTCAGCATGTCTTTGAAGCTGATCCAATTGTTGGGGTTCAAATTTACTACATCGACGCCCGAAAAACCACTCTTTTTGACCAGATATTCCTTGCCGTCTTCTAGAATGGTACCGTTAACCCGGAAAACGTCATTCTGAAGCGATGCGGCAATGCCGATTTTCCAGTAGGGAAATTCCTTGAAAATCATCGCAAACGATCCGGCCAGGCCCATGAACGGGCTCCCTCCACCGCCGAGACGCGCGATATTTTCAACCGCCCGAAGATTGATTTCCTGTTTGACGCCTTTTTGCGCGACTGTTTCCAAGCGCAGATCGAATTTTTGCGGCTGGCCGTTGACGACCTCCACGCCATCCAGTCGTCCCCGCAGTACGCCTTGGATTTTTCCGAAGGTGGTTTCCGACGTCATCTGCTCCAGATCCAGGTCGTTTATCCGGCTGTCGAATGTCAAAACCGGCACGGATGTCATCAGCCCCGAAATGCCCGGGTCTATGATCTGGACACTGCCGTTGAATAGAGCGGCGGTCAACGTCCCGCGGCTGCTGAGCGTGTCGTTTTGAAAACGGAGCGGATCGAGTCGGCCGGATAGAGCGCCCCCGACGGAGTGCGGCCAGAACGTTTGCAACAGAGTGTCGATTTCGAGGTCCTCAAGGGCAAGGTCGGTTTCAAGTTTCAAGCGATCGTGGTAAAGGTTTGTGACGACCACCGGACCGATGTCGAGCCGTCCGGAGAGAAGGCGCAGCGTCGGCGGCTGCTGGATGGTCAGATGGTTGGGTCGCGCATCGAATTCAAGCATCAGGGGCAGTTCCCCGAGATGAGGCAGCCGTGCTCTTGCGATTTTCAGATGACCTTTCAGCGGTGATGCGGTTGTCTCCGACGGTGTCGATCGGTACCAGAGGGGCAGGCCGAGGTCGATTCCGGATAGCGACAGCCCCATGTTCGAACCGTCCAAAAGACCCTGCTGCCAGTAGGCGTGCCCCTTGGCGCTCAAAGAGCGTGCGGCGGCGGTTACATTGATTTGAGCGCCTACATGGCCTTCTATCCGGAGGTCGCTCAGGGCCGGTTTCTTGTACCGGTAAGGCTCGCCGATGAGATGTCGATACAGCGGCCCTGCTTTCGTCCGCGGAATCTGAAGAGTCATGTCCACCTTCAGGTCCTCGGCCGTCGCCTCTACCGAGCCGGAAGCCTTGAGGTCAATCAGGTCTTTGAGGGATGTCTCCAGACGGTCGAGCGTCAAATGCGCGCGGTCGGTTCTGATTTTTGAAACCACCGCAGCGGTGAACGGTGTCGCACCGAGATTGAGGTAATACGCACCCCAGAGGATTTCTCCAGCGGCGGCGCTCAGGCGAATATCCGAATGGATGTTATGGCCGTCGCGGCCGATGCGGGCCCAGGTCTCGGCCGCGAAGGTCAGATTATCGGCAAAACGGCTCTCGGTCGGATCGCTGAAGCCGAATTCAGTCAGACCGATGCGGCCACTGAGAGTACCACCGTCATTGGCCTGCCATTTCAGGGTCAGCTCGAGCGTATCCGCTGCGGCGAAACGCCAATCGGCCGGCAGCAGGCCCAAGGCGGCGGCCGTTGGCAGCAGGCCGCTGTTTCGGCCCTGAAGCTTTAAAAGCGTGTGGTCCGCGGTACGGGTCAGCGCCCCCTCGAGGTTTGCCAGGGTGGCGCTGGACAGGACGATACGGGGGAGTGAAAACTCCCCGCTGCGCAGGTTGATTTGCCCCCGATCCCACTCGATTTTGACCTGCGCCAAGCGCCGCGACCCCGCGGTCAGATTGGCGCCCGCACCGCGGGTGCGCAAGTTGACCTCCAGCACAGGAAAATGCCCGGAGGCATTCAGGAGCGGCTGGAAACCCGTCAAGACCGCGTTCCTGGAGGTGATCGCCATCTTATCCGCTTCCAGGTTCAGCCGCAGTTGCGGGTTCGCGAGCTTGCCGGTGGCCTGAATGCCGCCGGACAACACCGCCTGCAGGCGCGTGTCGGTGTCGTGATAGGCGACAGGGACATTTTGAAGCATCAGCCGCAAGTTTGCCCGCCAGCCGGACCCTTTTACTGTAAGCGGGCCCTCCACCTCTCCCTTAAGGTCGATCTGGCCGGCGACCGTCAAGGGTAACGGGCGTTTGCCGGAAACGGCGCTGTACCAGAGGCCGAACCGATCGGCATCGAGCCGGCCTGCGGCGAGCTCGAGCCGCAACCGGAAAGGCGGTTCGATATCCAGCCGGGCCGTGCCGGAAGCCATCAGCAGGCCGGCGGCATCGAAAGACCAGCCGGACAGGTCGAGCACCTTTTCGGCCAACCGATAAGCCCCCCGGCCTGTGAAGGACAACCGCTGCACCGGATGCAAAGCGTCCGTCGCTATCGGGTGAGCCGTGAGGCGCCCGTCGATGCTCATTTCCGACAGGGCGATTTCGTTGCGGTCGGATTGGTAGATCAGGCGGACCGCGGCGGCGATGCCGTCGGCGCTGAAGGACGTCCCATAAATCCGACCCCCGGAAAGTTCCAGCCGTCCGGAAAGCGAACCGGTTTCCGTGCGAACGGCCGGTTCGAGGCGGATGCGACAGTCGGCAACCGCCACATGGGTATCCGCTCCGATCCGGGATACCACCATCCGGCCGCGGGCATCGATCCCGGCGGCCGCATCCGATTTGAGCCGGAATCCATCGAGTACCAGTTGCATCGCCTCGCCGGTGATCGTGAGCCGCCCGTTATTGGCTTCCAGCAAGGACCACTCGATGTCGGATATCAGGAAAAACCGGATCAGCCGGCGGATCAGGCGGCCCATCGACGAAGGGGATGCGGCCTCCGCCAGGGCTTTCGGCAACCGAATGTCGGTGTTGAGGCGCGCCGAAAAATCCTCTGCCCGCAGATGCTCGACGACGAGCGTACGGCGGCCAAAAGGACCGCTTAGGCGCGCATCGACCACAAGCGAGCCGAGTTGTAGATCGAAACCGGGCCTGTCTTCCGCCGGGCGTGCGGCGACGTCACGTAAACCGAGACGCAGCGGGTTGACGCTGTAGGACAGTTCCCCGACCGTGACCGCCACGCCGGTCAGCTCTGAAATGCGTTCGGCCAAAAGGTGCTTGATGCTGGAGGGGTGCCGATAAACATATCCGCCGACCAGGACCAGGGCGATCAGACAGGCAGTTGTCAGGGCGACGATGGTGAGCAGCAGACACCTGATCGCTCTGCGCCCGGGCGGTTTTGTCTTGCTGTGGGGGGTTACAGGCCTGTCCGTCATGCCAGATCCCGGGAAAATGGTACCGTCTGTTGAGGCGGCCGCAAGACTCGGACGGCGACGGCTGCCGCCACCGTGATTTAGTTTCCCGCAACTGCTTGCCCGCATGCGGATCGGGTCTTGACCGGTATGTCCTCAAAGCTCCGACAGCCTGCGCTTCAGCGGTTCGGGCAGGTTGCCGTTGCCGCCGATGAGGTTCTGAATCTCTTCGGTGAGCCGGATGCGGTCGATAATTTTAGAGAGGGCGGCGACGCTTTTCCGCAGACGTTCGCGGGTCGATGTCATTTCGAGAAACTTCTGTTTTTCAGAGGCATTGAAGCCATCGCTGCCGGCCACTAAAAAGGAAATGCCTTTGTAATCCGGACCGTCTGCCGCATCGAACGCCGTCTTGTGCGGCTTCAGACTGATGGCTTGATCCAGAAGCACAAGGCCGCGGCGGGCATCTTGCAGCATACCGTCGTCCGACTCTTCAGGCGCATCGTCAAAATAGGCGACCGTTGCCCGCAGATAGGGTTTCGACTCGTCGAGCCGGCCGACGATAAACCGACGCTCTCCGCGGGTAACGATATCCAGCCGTCCGTCCGGATATCTCTTGAGCACGTCCTGAACCCGCGCGGTGCAGCCGGCGCCGCTTATCTTTTGGGCGTCGAAATAGACGATGCCGAACACCCTGTCATTCGCGAGGCATTCGCCGATCATCAGTTTATAGCGTTCCTCGAATATATGCAGGGGTATCAGCTGCTCCGGCAGCATTACGATACCGAGGGGAAAGATGGGAACGAACTCGTTTTCGGTCATTTGTCCGCTCTTACGGTCTTGCGGGGTCCATTTTTTCGGTTAACCCTGGGCCGACCGACAGCGCATAAAAACGCCCGCATTGAACCCGATGGCCGTATCCGTTGAGTTGGTGTTTCATGGTAACACAAGATCGATAATTGTCAAAACCTCCGGCAAGAGGGCCTTTGAGACTGTATTTCACCGATACCATTTCTGTTCGTCGCCGCTGCCCGATCAGCGGCTTGACAAAAATTGCTTTAGCCGTGTAATTGAAAGTAATGGATATTCAGGGGATTCGCATCCGAGAACTGCCGGTCTTGAAGAAACCCGTTCTGATTGCCGGCTTCGGTGGTTGGGGCAATGCCCTCGAGGTGGCCACCGATGCCGTCGACTGTCTGATCCGTCAGTTTGCGGCCGTGCCTTTTGCCGGGTTCGACCCGGACGCCTATTTTCACCACGATCATTCACGGCCGGCGGTGACCATCGTCGACGGAGTCCTCGAAGACATGACCTGGCCCGATCTCACCGTTTACAGCGCGTACACCGGCCCCGAAGAATCTGATCTGGTCATGTTGAAAACGCATGAGCCGTCCCTTAACTGGTACCGGTTCACCGATGAGCTTCTGGCCCTTTGCCGGGCGCTGTCGATTCGAATGGTCATCACGCTCGGCAGCATGTACGATACCGTTTTGCATTCAGACCGGATAATTTCCGGCATGGCCGCGAGCGAGGCCATGCGGGAGCGTCTCAAGCAGGAGGGCCTTTATCTGATCTCCTATGCGGGTCCCAGTGCCATTCACGCCGTGATCCAGTCCGAGGCCGCCCGGGTCGGATTGGAATGCATCAGCCTCTGGAGTCATTGTCCCTACTACCTCCAAGGGACCTCCCACTTCGGGTTGCTGGCTTCGCTGTGTAAAATTCTAGGCAAGGTGGCCGGGTTTTCCATCGGCACGGCTGAATTGGAGGAGCGCTGGTCAGCATTGAACAAGCACATCCAGGCCATCATCGAAACCAAGCCCGAACTGCGGGAGATGATCGACAAGCTCCGCAAGGAAAAATTCAAAGGGGCTGTGAGCGGTAGGAAAGCCGCCGCCAAGAGAGAAGAAAAAGTCGTCGACATCCGAGATTTTTTTAACCCATAGCGGATGATTGCGCAAGGACGCAGACATGGCTAAACGACTGGATGGTCAATCGGCCGTGATCACCGGGGCCGGACAGGGGATCGGCCTTGCGATTGCCTGCCGTTTTGCGCGGGAAGGCTGCCGGGTGTGGGCCACCAGCCGGAGTCTTGCACCGCTGCAGGCTATCGAGCAGACGGAATCGATCCGGATCGTGCAACTCGATGTCACCCGGCCCTCCGATGTCGCATCGGCGGCCAAAAAAATCGGCGCCGTCGATATTCTGGTCAACTGTGCCGGATATGTGGCTTCCGGCACGATTCTCGATTGCTCGCCGGAAGAACTGGAGCGCTCCCTCGACGTCAATCTCAGGGGTGCGTTCTATATGACCCGCGCCTTTCTTCCGGGCATGTGCACGCGGGGTGGCGGAGCGATCATCAACATCGCTTCGGTTCTATCGAGTATCACCAGCGCGCCCGGTCGGTTTGCCTATAGTACCGCCAAGGCCGCCCTCATCGGATTCACCAAGTCCGTCGCCGTTGATTTCGCCACCCGGGGCATCCGGGTCAACGCCGTCTGCCCCGGTACCATCCAGACGCCGGGATTAGAGGTGCGCATAGCCGCGAGTGAAGATCCTCAGGCCGTGCGAAGCGCCTTCGTGCGGCGACACAAGATGGGGCGCCTGGGAACGGCCGATGAGGTTGCCGAGGCCTGTCTTTTTCTGGCATCCGCCGAAAGCAGTTTCGTGACGGGACAGATGCTGGTCGTGGATGGCGGTATGACATTGTGAAAACCGCCGGCTTGGACTGGAACCGATCCGGCGGCTTCCAATCAAAGAAACAGCCTTTATCCCGAATTCGACAACGGCCCTCTGGTCATTCGGTGCGATGCTCGCCGGGGCTTTCAAACAGTTGACCGGTCGACAATCCGGTCACCCGACTCCCTGAAAAGGTTCATCGAGAGCCGCCGAGCCATGACCATCCTCGACAAGCACGGAACCCATATCGATTCACGCTTTCGCTCGCTGCTGCAAAAAGCGGTGCGGCGTGGTAATATCGAACTGGTCTACACCACCAGTGCGTTGATCCAGAGTCTGAATTCTTCGGAGAAGAACTGGTTTCGGGATCGCTCCGCGCTCATCACATTTGAAGAGTGCTGGCCGTTGGGCGCCGAGCTGCTCTTCAACAAAAAATTTCACAGTCAGGCGGCTGCCTTGGTCAAGGTGGCCCGCTCGGCCAAAGCCCGAGATGCCATCGGGCTCGGATCTTTGGCCCACCGTCTTTTCGAGGGCGATCGTTCGGTGCTCGATGGGACTTTAGACGATCGCCCCATCAAAATCGTCGCCGACGCCATCCGGCGTCCGGATGATTTCCGGCACTGGCTGGACCACAACGCGGCCGAAGACGGCCGACACCGGCTGGTTTCCAATGCGATGCGGTTCAGGAGCCCGGGGCGCCTGCGGGACCGGGCGGTGATTCAGGCGGCTGCTTATCTGGCGGTCTCCGGGGACATTCCCGAGGTGGTGACAGCGGCGGACGAAGAAAAGCCGTTTCCCTATTGGATCGCCCTCGACATACACACGTCTCAAGGAAGGCGCGTGCTCAACGATGTGGCCAGGGATTTGCATGTCGACTTTAGGCAGCTCGCATGGACCTTATTCTATTTCGAAGGCAGCCTTGCCAAGGCTTCCACGCCCTCCGGCTGGTGGGACCGCTACTGCGCCTGGCGATTCAGGAGCCTCGGCCTGCCGGCCGAAGAGGCTCACTTGCTGTGGGAGCCGATCAGGCCGCAATTGATCCAGGCCTTGGCGGAAGACAGCCGTCGACTGCATCACGAAATCTACACCTGGAAACTTGCCAACCGTAAGTCGATCGAGAAGTTGAAAAAACAGATCGATTTGTACTTTGCGCATTTTGAGACCGGCCCGGTCGATCAACTGGACCTGTTTTGAGCCCGCTCACCGTTGTGATCTACGCGTTGGGGAAGTTGGCCGCGCCTTTAGCCCGATCGGGCGCCGAGATGGCGACAAAGGGTCGGCCTGGGCCGCAAAGCGGCGAGCATGGATGCAACCGGCCGCAAGCAGGGCCTTTAATTAAGAACGAATTGTTGGTAAACTTATCGATATGGTCTGTTTAGGACCGGTTGCCGATAGCACGGCGCATGCCGGATGCATCCGAATTGACGGTCTGCAACCCGAATCCGGTGCCGGAAAGAAACCCGATGTATAACAAGTTCTTCTCGTTTCGTGAAAAACCCTTCAAACTCGTCCCCAATCCCGAGTACTACTATGTGAGCCGCAGTCACGAGGAGGCCATGGCGCACCTGAAATATGCCATTGCCGATGGGGAAGGGTTTGTCGAGATTACCGGAGAGGTCGGCACGGGTAAAACGACGCTGTGTCGTGTATTTCTGGATTCCCTCGACGAGAGGACCGAGGTCGCGTATATCTTCAATCCCCGGCTGGGGCCCACACAGCTGCTCAAGACGATTGCCGATGAACTGGGAGTCAAGTGCCGTGCGAACGACACCAAGCAACTGATCGATGCCCTCAACACCTACCTGATCGAGATGAAAACCGCGGGGAAAACCGTGGTGTTGCTTGTGGATGAAGCCCAAAACCTGACCCGGGACGTGATGGAACAACTGCGGCTCCTCTCCAATCTGGAGACCAACCGTTCAAAGATGTTGCAGATCATTCTGGTCGGACAGCCGGAACTCGGTGAATTGCTCGATTCCTACGACCTGCGGCAGCTGGCTCAGCGCATTACGCTCAGCTGTCAACTAACGCCGCTGAGTTTTAGGGAAGTCAGGGAATACATCGAGCACCGCATCCAGATCGCTGCGTCTAAAACGCCGGTCGTCTTCACTTACATAGCCTGCCGCCTCATTGATCGCTATGCCAAGGGGATACCCCGTCTCATCAACATTGTCTGCGACCGGGCGCTGCTGACGGCTTATGGCCGCAACCAGAAGAAAATAACTGCCGCCATCGTGCGGGCCGCTCTCGGTGAGCTGTCCGCACGAAAAAAAAAACGCAGCCGCTTGCGGGATTTGAAAAAACCGGCCCTCGTTCTGGCGGCGGTGCTTTGCGCGGCAGCGCTCTTGTTCTGGTTTTATCGTATGGGGTCGGCCGGTTCGGTAAAAACGGTGAACAAGGGTCCCGAAGATGCCCAGAGGCAAGCGCCCCCGCCGGTTGCCCCCTCCACGGCGCCGGTTGCCGACACACCGACCCAGACGCCCGCGGTTGTCGGCCCGAACGGCGCGAGCACCGCTTTTTCGCACTTTATTCACGACATGGATGTCCGCTCGGCCCGGCACACCGCACTTCAAAGCGTTCTGGACCTCTGGGATTTCGATTTTAGAATCGATCCGGCACTCGACGGGCGGAACGATAATGACAGCTTCTTCGAGGCGGCTGCCGCGCAAAACGGCCTGGCGATGCTGCACATCGATTGCCGCCTCGATGTTCTCAAGACATTAAACCTTCCGGCCATCGTATCGGTGAGGATACCCGGCGGATCGTCGCCCGGGTTTCTGGCGGTCCTCGGGATCCGGGGCGACCAGGTGACACTGGGCCGAGCGAGATTGAAGGAGACCATCACGGTGACGGAGGGTGTTTTAAAGTCATACTGTGCCGATGGCATCTATGTCCCCTGGAAAGATTTCATGGCCCCCGATGGTCCGCCCGGAGACCGGGCACCGCAGGAGGCGATTGTGAGACTGAAGACCCTGCTGAACGAGATCGGATACACCCAGCTCGATACCAGTTCGTCCTACGACGAGCGGACCAAAGAGGCGATACGGCAGGTTCAAGAGAAACACGGCCTGGAAACGGATGGAATCGTCGGAGTCTTGACAAAAATTGTGATGTTCAATGAAAACCCGCGACTGGAAATTCCGCACATCCGGCATGAGTGACAGGCGGTCGATCGGCCATGCGAACGCCGATGGCCATCCATTTTATCGAGGAATCTGAAATCGTGAGTTCCATTCTGAAAGCCCTGAAAAAACTCGAAGATGATAACCCGCCCAAAGGCCGATCGGTGATCTGGCCTTCCGGCCGCGCACCGCGCAGGACCATCCGCCGTTGGGACATCAGCTCCGGCTGGTCGGTCTTGCTGTTGTGGGGCATGTTGGCAGTGGTGCTGCTGATCTCGGTCGGTGGGCTTCTCCTCTATTTGCTATCACCGGCAAAGCACGACGGCATGCCGGCGGCTTCCGTCGCCCAGTTGGTCACCAAACCGATTCAAGAATCACCGTCGTCCGAAGCTGCGCCCGAAGCTGCCGCCGAACTGCCGTCGCCACCGCCGGCTGCCTCGCCCGCGACTCGTACGGTGGAAAAGCCTGCGCCACCGCCCAAAGCCGCGCCACCGCCGGCCGTCAAGAAAAATCCCGCCGAAACCCGCCGGGCAGCGCCGCCGGCATCCGCGGCCGAACCCGAACCCGAACCCGATCGATCCGCGGCCACCGACTTGCCGGTCCTGACCACCGACTTGAAGCTTCAGGCGATATCATGGGCGCCCTTGCCCGGCCACCGCTTAGCGGTCATCAACGGCAATATCCTGAGGGAAGGCGCAGGGCTCGAAGGCTATGTTATCGTTGGGATCTCCAGGGACGAAGTGGTGGTCCGCAAGGGATCGGAACAGTGGAAATTGGTCTTCAACATACGGTAACCAAGACGGGGGCTCATCCGCCTTGTCCGCGGTGGATTCCGCGCGGGACTTGCGATACCAGCAAAAGCGTTTTCCCCCGAGGAAACGCCGCCGTTATTGCGGTGCTGACCGGTCCAAACTAAAGGAGGAAGCAAGCGTGCATCACCTATCGTCATGGCGGGTCGGTTTAGTGCTGCTCGGAGTGGTTTTATTCTGCGGGTGCGCCGGGATTGCGCCCGGTCGCCCGATTCAGACCACGCCACCGGAACGAACGGCTGAGACCGGCGAGAAGGGGTGGTGGGCGGTTCGCTTTCAAATGCACTGGCCGGAAGACACCTCGCCGGCATGGCACATGGATACACTGATCGCCCACCGGGTGATCGCGCCGGTACTGGCCCGCTACCGGGAACAAATCGAGCTGTGGCGGTTTCACCGCCGTGCCGCCCGTGACAGCGCCGGACATCAATTCAGCTTCATTTTCTACGCCGATGTCGTATCGGCACGGCTGATAACAGGCGAGCTCAGCGACGATGCACTGGCGGCGGCGCTGCTGAATTCCGGCAGTGTGCGGCGGATCTCATCCGATGTCACCCACTCGGTTACCAGACCGGAGCTCGCCGATACCAGTGACCCGGCCTGGTCACCGGCGGTTCGGCAGGCCTGGCCTTTTTTTATCGACGGCGCCAGCCGGAGCTGGCTCGAGTTAATCGAGCAAACGGCGCCAACCGGCCGACCTGCCCGTGCTGACATTACCGTATCCGCGCTTCAGGAACACTATCGCGCCATCGACAAGCAGGTGCAGGAGGCCTGGGAGACAGAGGGCCAACGTGCTTTTTTGCATCACCTGAATGCCATTTTCGGTTATGCACCGGTTGTCGTGTACGAGAAGAAATACATGAAGTTTTAAACCGGAAATCGAAGCCTTCGATTCCGCCCAAGCCCCCTCGAGGCGGGACGCGGCGCACCGGGATCAAGCGGAGCAGCTGCAGCATGAAAGTCATTCTAATGACGGCGTTGACGGTGGATGGAATAATCGCCCGTTCCTCCGACCATTTTCCGGACTGGACGGGCCGCGAGGACAAACGCATGTTCAAAGAGACGACGCTCAAGGCCGGCGTCCTGATCATGGGATCGAAGACCTATGATACGATCGGGCGGCCTCTGCCGGGGCGAAAGAACGTGGTCATGAGCCGCGATAAACGCAGGGTTTCCGACCGCGAGGATCTGGTTTTCACGGATAAGCCCCCCCGCGAGCTGCTGGCCGATCTCAGACAGGAGGGGTTCGAGGCTGCCATTTTGGCGGGCGGCTCGCAGATCAACTCGATCTTTGCACGGGAAGATCTGATCGACGAAATCCACCTGACCTACGTGCCGCAGATCTTCGGTACGGGTCTTTCCCTGTTCAGGGATTCGATTTCAATGCAACTGGAGCTGATTGATTTCAAGCAACTGGGAACCGGACAGATTTTTGCCCGATATCGGGTGATCCGGGAAGCCCTTGCCTGAAGGGCTCTGAGCGTCGCGGTTCGATACCGGCAACCGGCGGCTCGGCGCCGACCGTCAAGCGACGCCCGGCGGGGACAAGGGGCCGGGACCAGGCCGTAATGGAAACTCAAAACAAAGGAGATGCGCGATGCCGACAACCACTGTTCGATGGGTAACCGGTCAGCAGTTCGTGGGAATGGATTCGAATCGTCATGCGGTTGTCTTGTCCGGTGAGAAGGAACCAAATGGTATCAGGCCTTCTCAGATGCTGCTCATCGCCCTGTCTGCCTGCACGGCCGTCGATGTGGTCGACATATTGACCAAAAAAAGGAAACCGCTCACCAGTCTCGAGATCATCGCCACCGGCGAGCAGGATGACGATCCGCCCTGGACTTACCGCAAGATACACCTCCAATACCGCCTCGGCGGGAAGGACCTTACCGAAAAGGCCGTTCAGCAGGCGATTCAACTTTCCGAAGAGAAATACTGTTCGGTGGCGGCGACCATCCGCGGCGTGGCAACGATCACCACCGAATACGAGATATTGACCGAGCCACACTAGGTACCGTTCTTTAATCGGCCGCAGTTTGTCGGTTGTTATATCTGTTCGAGTGCGCGCGGGAAAATATGAAACGAAATCACCCTGACCGAAAGGACCCGACAGTTCTGTCGACGGCGGACCCGGCGGCGCCGGGAGGCGTGTACCTGTGCCAGGTCAACGGGCAGGTTTCCTGTGGTGCCTGCTGTGGACTGTACAATGTGGCCGATGCCGCTTACGGTGCTTTGGTGTCGATGCTGACCCAGAGAACGGAAGCTTTTGCGCGGGTTGCCCGCCAGGCCGATACCATTGCGGCGTTCGGTCGGTGGGCGCAGGCCCGCTGCGGAACAGGTCCGTTTCCCGAATTCCATCATTGCCCTTTCGTGGGGCTGATTGGAGAAGGGCAGCGGCGGGTCGGCTGCCTGCTGCACCCCTGTGCCGCCGGAAACCAAGGTGTCGATTACCGGGGGCTGAGCTACTACGGCGGTATGGCCTGTCGGATCTATTTCTGCCCGGCGTATTCCAAGCTTTCGCCGGTGATCAAGACAGTCGTTCGGGAATCTGCCGCCAGCTGGTATGAATACGGCCTGATGGTCTCCGAGACCAGGCTGCTGAATGAATTTTTCAAGGTCTTGGAAGAGCGTCTGGGGTCATCGCTGACGGTGGCTGACATCCTCAGCGGCGAGGAGCGTCGGCACATGCTGGGCAGGGTGTTGAGGCTGAAAGCCGACTGGCCCTTTCGCCGGCGCCCGGATCCGGGTCCCTGTCATTATGTGTTCGACGATGGCCTTTACCCCAAACCGGAAGTGGGCTACCCGCCGCTGACCGCGAAGTCATCGGCCTACGACAGTTTACTCAAGGAACTCCTGTCCGCCTTCGATACGCCGGCGGCATTGGAGCAAGCCGAGAGAATGCTGGCGGATATGATCGATCGCCTGGCACGGGCCATTTTGGCGGCAAGAGACGCACAGGCGTCCTCTCACGGCTGAGGAGGGGTTAACAGCTCTGCCAGTCGTCTGTATTCGTCATCCGTGCCGTCATAATCGAAACTCGATTTGGCATCGGTGACCGGGACGATTTTTAACCGTCCGCCGAAGAAGGCCGAGGTGATGTTCTCGACCTCCCTCAGGCTCAAGTCTTTTTTGATGAAATACTTGGAATAGACATTTTCATACCCGAGATTGCGGGTTATCCTAAACAGTTTCAACTGCACCTGCGGACTGAGGCACTTCCGCAGGTTATAGGCCGTGTTGGCGGTGTTGATGTCGAATCCGTGCGGATCGGCGTACATCAGTGAGGAGAGCCGGAACCCATGGCGGCCGTGTCCGTCTGTTCGAGCGGGCAACTGGAGTTCGGAATCGTTGCTGAGCTTCAGCGGATAACGACCGAACTTGTCGACGGGGCCTTCGACCACAACCGCCGGGAGGACAATCTGCCAATCGCCGGCGTAGGATTGGGCAAGGTCAAGAAAAAAATCGATGAATCGTGTGGATGTCAGCGGTGAATCCGATGCCACAAACAGCGCGTGGCGGCGTTTTTCACAGGCGGCGCTGGCGGCGTACCCCTTGATCATGTTGCCGGCGATGGAATTGTGTTTGACCTTGCGGGCCCGGATATTAAACCGCTTGACGACATCGGCCGGAATCCGGCTGTTCTGGTTGACGATTGTGTACGGCGTGACCTGCCGGTCGAGAAAATCTCTGAGGCGCTGCTCGAGCAGCATCTGGTGGCCGACGATGACGATGTCGCCGATCCGGCCGTTTGCGAACAGCTTTTCCAGCGTGAACTCTATGAGCGATTTTCTGACCGGCCGACCGTCTCGAAGCGTTTGGAACTCTCGCAGGGGTTTGTAGCCCGTCTCGATAAACGTTTCGCCGTAGTGTTCGGCAACGATTTTGGCGTATTTTTTTACAGCCCACTTGTTGTTGTACCCGGCCATTACGATCGCGCTGATCTTGTCCATGCCGTGAGCCGCATCTTTCATGAATGGTCACCGTCGCAAAAAGGGTCAATGCCGAAGCAATCGAGGACATGCAGCCCTCTTTTTGCCATAATTAATGCGGAAAGAAAAGCTTGATTATTGCTCCTCCAGCCGCTACGGTTTGTTACTACACCGTTTTTTGCCACTTGGCCGTGGCCCGGTAGACGATATTCACATCAACGAGCTGAACACGCGAGAGTGCCGGCGACCACGCGTCCATACCCAGAACATTAAAACAATCTCAACATGGTACGAATGCTAATTTCGACTTGTCCGGGTCAGGAGATCGACACATGACGGAAGCAACCATTCCGACGCGAGATGCCGCAATGGCCTTGCTGCGAGAATACAACCAGAACGAGAGTCTGATCAAACACGCGCTTGCAGTGGAAGGCGTCATGCGCTACATGGCCCGCAGACGTGGTGAGGATGAGGAGAAATGGGGCATCGTGGGTCTCGTCCACGATCTGGACTATGAAAAGTATCCGGATCAGCACTGTCGCAAGACCGAGGAGATCCTGCAGAGCCACAACTGGCCACCGGAATACATTCGTGCCGTGGTCAGTCACGGATGGGGGATCTGCACGGATGTGGCCCCGCGCACGGATATGGAAAAAACCCTCTACGCCATCGATGAGCTGACCGGGCTCGTCGTGACAACCGCGCTCGTTCGCCCTTCGCGCAGCGTGATGGATATGAAGGCCAAGTCGGTCAGGAAAAAGTGGAAAGACAAACGGTTTGCCGCCGGAGTGGACCGGGCGATTATCGAGAACGGTGCCCGCATGCTGGGGCTTGATCTGAACGAATTGATAACCGATACCATCATGGGCATGCGCGAGGTGGCGGACCGCATCGGCCTTCAAGGCGACGTTTCCTAACGATCGGCAGACGCACGGTTGAAAGTCAAGCGGTCGTATACGTCTCGGCCCGCGCAAACCGGCAGCCATCGGCAGGGGCCGTCGTCATCGCTGCGGTCTGATTTTTCTCTTTTATTGAACTGGCCCGACTGCCCATCGGTTTGTCGGGCCAGCTGCGGTTGACACGGATTTCTCAGCTGATCGCGACCTCGACGGCGTTTTCGAACGGATTCTTGAAAGGCACCGCTATTTTGAGGCAACCGTTCTCATAGTTCGCCTGCGCCTCGGTCGCCCTTACCGGGCAACAGAAGGCCGAAGCCGCGACGTACTCGACATCCTTTCCCGGGGCCGTAAGGCTGAAGCTGTCTTCCAGCATTCTCAGACGGATGTCGTTCTTTTTGACGCCCGGAATGGACACCTCGATATTCAGGGTGTTTTCATCTTCGCTCATATACGTGCAGACGTCCGGTGTCACTCTGAACTTGTCGTGCGCCATAATGCTCATCTCCTTTCGTGATCTCCCGCGGCTGTCCTATTGAGTGTCCGACTTTAAAAAAGGAAAGGCCCGGAGAAGTTATTGCGGCAGCAACCGACCGGCATACATCCGCCGTGACGGTCGGTGCCGTTCGGCATTGACTATTACAGTAATGCCGAAATGACCCGATTCAATAGCGAACCGGTTTCCGGGGCGCCTCCGCCCAACACGTGGTGTTTTAGAAACTTTAGCGGCTGTGCCTCGGAGAGCCGTGGCCCTATATTCTCAGGCACAGGCCTTCAGCCGGATTCTTTCGTGGTCGGCGCGGCGGGAGGGAAAGGTCTTGACGGCATTGATCAGGATCTGCAGGGGAAAAGGCTTGAAGAGAACCGTGTCGAAACCCGAGCCGTTTAACAGCAACGGCGTTCCGGACATGCCGATGATCGGCGTCATACTTCTGTTCGAGTCCCGTATGTAACGGACAACGCTGTTGCCGTCGGTGAGCGGCATCATGATATCGGTAATGACGACATCGAAGACTTGGTTTTTGAATTTCTGAATGCCTTCGGTGCCGTTGAAAGCGGTTTGAACATCATAGCCGCACAGACTGAGGGCCTCCCGGATTACCGCTGCAATTCCTTTTTCGTCGTCGATAACCAGAACGCTGCCCACTGTACGCCTCCGCCGATCGTATCGTTCACGCCTGAAATAAACAAAGCGCTGGTATCTTACTGAAACGGCCGCGATTGTCAAACGGCTCTGGTTGGAAAAAACGGACGCCGATGACACAAGTTATGAACAAAATACATTTATCTGAAATTACACAATAATTTTAATCTTTTGGTGTAAGTGGTTGATAAGAGATCATTCTGAGATACACCCCTTTATTCAACACTATTAATGGGATGGGCGTTTTTTTTCAATTTTTCAATGCCGCGACGGGACGGCCAAATCTACGAAAAACGCGAATTATCTTTGATTTTCACTCACCAATGCCCGCAGCACGCACTCGATCTGGGCCTCGGCCGTGTTTTTGATGAAACCACGGATGGGGGCGGCCTATCGCAGCATGCGATCCGAATTGTAGGCATCGAGGGCGCCCTTGACGAACCGTTCCAGGAAGCCGTTAACGATCTGCGGATCAGTATCCTCGGCCGCGATGATCAGATCGTCGATTTCAACGAGTGGCGGGATGCGTTTCGGGAACCGGATTGAGAAGACGATATCACGCAGATTACCGGCGGCGAAGATATGGGCTTGATAGGTCGCATCGATTTTTCCGGGGGAGTGGGAGAAGCTATCCGTATTTTCCGGGTAGAAAAACACGGACACTTTTTTGATATCGGGTTTGCCTGTGCCGGGCGTGGTCGTCTGGTCGATATCCAAGCGGTTCCAGTAGCCGGCCTGATGGAGATCATTTTCCACGTCGAACACGGCCGGCAGTATAACCGCAACAAAACACGTATTGATACGGATTTGCAGGGCTTTGACATGTTCGGCTGCCTGACGGTCTTCGGCGCTCGGTTGCGTTTTGGCTCGGTTGTCTTTTGCGGTATCGGTTTCAGGGCGTTTTTTCATGGCCATTGATGCCTTTTGCTTGGTTTTCGCCATAGACTGCAGCCTGCAGAGTAAACTGCCGGGTACAAGTCGTCAACAGTCTTGTGCATTCGGATCCACAGACGCGGGTGTGTGCAGCCGAAAACCAAAACCGGCCCTTGACAGCCGGGGCGAACCGATACAGGATGGCACGGTAAAACCGTTTTTGATGACGACATCGATTCCACGATCCTGGCGGCACTTGCCGTTTGCGGATGAACCCACTGGAGGTGAAATGCAGACAGATCGGCTCTACGATACGGTCATTCTCGGCGCTGGTCCGGCGGGACTCCAGGCTGCCGTGCACGCCGCCCGGCGTAAGGTTTCCGTTCTGCTCTTCGGGAAACAGGACAAGAGCAGTTTGTTTCATGCCCATGTCGAGAACTTCTGCTGCCTTTTCAATGTGGCCGGGGAAGACATGCTTAGAGTCGGCCGCGAACAGGCTGCCCGCTTTGGTGCGGAAATCGCCGACGAGGATGTCATGAAGGTGGCAGCAAACGCACAGGTGTTTGATATCGCGACCGAAAGCGGCCGCAGAATCCGGTGCAAAAGCCTGATCATTGCCACCGGATCAAAGCGCAACAAGCTCGGCGTCGCCGGTGAAAAGGAACTGCTGGGAAAAGGGGTCAGTTATTGCGTGGAGTGTGATGCCAACTTTTTCCGCGGCCAGGAGGTGGCGGTGATCGGCGATGCGAGCGCCGCCGCGGGCGGTGCTCTGACGCTGTTGGGCTACGATGCAACGGTTCATTTGATTTGTCATCAGCTGCAGGTGGTGGATGCTCTGCGGCAGGAGTT
>JBFYWB010000048.1:0-57075 GCA_041299015.1 Deltaproteobacteria bacterium | reverse complement strand
ATGAAGCCGTAGCGTTTGCCCAGCAGCCAGTTCCGTTTGGCGAAAAAGGTGCCCGTGATCGGAATGGTGAGGACGTAAAAGGAGGCGAACGCGTAGGCCAGGCCGTCACGCCAGATGAGGCCGGGGTGACCGATGAAGGTCCACCCTGAAAACGAGGCCGCCGTAGCCGCCATCAGAAACGCGATGAAGGGGATGGAGCGGCCCGCGATCGCGTACCCGGCGGAGGTCTTTTCGGAGAAGTACCCCTTCAGCCCCCAGTAGAAGCAGTAGATGATGTAAATCCCGAGCATAATGTAAACCCAAGTGGTTCCACTCATATTTTCCTCCTATACAATCGTCGCTGTCATTGAGTGTCAGATTGTTCGTCATGCGGATGCGTCGAAGCTTCACAACCGTTGCCTTTACGGTACCACCCCCTTTCGGTCAGCGGTTAAATCCGGTTCGACGCCCGCCGGTGCCTGAAGCCCGTTCTCCAGGGACACCGGATGGACCGGGTGCGGACGTCTGAATCAGAAAGACCTTTGTTGAGATATCGGCTCGGCTCCGTCGCCGGAGCAGTTGGCCTTGCGGGTCCGGGCGGCCGTCTGCCGCCGCCCGGTTTCGAGCCTTCCGTCGGCTATTTTCCCTGAACCATCTTCCTGATGGCGGTAACGATTTCAGGGTTCGCCAGGGTGGTGACATCGCCTTCATCCTGCTTGTTGGAGATCGAACCGAGCACCCGCCGCATGATCTTGCCGGAGCGGGTCTTGGGCATGTCGGGAACAATCCAGACGTTACGCGGTTTGGCGATTTTGCCGATCTCGGTGGATATGGTGTCGGAAATCTTCTTGGCCAGTTCCGGGCTGGCCTTATAGCCGGGTTTGAGAGCGATGTACAGGTCCGGCTCCTTGCCCTTGATCTCGTGGGCCACCGGCACCACCGCGGCCTCGGCCACCTCTTCGCACACCATGGCGGCCGACTCGATCTCCTTTGTCCCCAGGCGGTGGCCGGAGACGTTGATGACGTCGTCGATGCGGCCCAGGATGCGCACGTACCCATCTTCGGCCACCACCGCCGCATCGCCGGTCAGGTAGGGCCAATCCTGCCAGCGCTTGCTCTTAGGATCCTTGCAGTAGCGCGCGAAATAGGTCTCGACAAACCGCTCGCGGTTGCCCCAGATGGTCTGGAACATGCCCGGCCAGGGGTTCTGGATGCAAATGTTGCCGGCTTTGCCCGATCCGGCCAGCACTTCGTGCCCATCGTCGTCGTAGACGATCGGGTGGATCCCGGGCATGCCGGGTCCGGCACTGCCGGGTTTCATGGGTTTGAGGGCCGGCAGGGTGCTGCAGAGGAATCCGCCGGTTTCGGTCTGCCACCAGGTGTCGACGATGGCGGCCTTGCCCTGGCCGACGACATTGTAATACCACTTCCACACCTCGGGCTCGATCGGCTCGCCCACGGTGGTCATGTGTTTGAATTCGTAGTTGTACTTGGCAGGTTCATTGGGTCCGATCTTGCGCAGGGCGCGGATGGCCGTCGGCGCGGTGTGGAAGATGTTCACATCCAGGTCCTGGGCGATCCGCCAGGCGCGCCCCGCGTCCGGAAAGGTGGGAACGCCTTCGTAAATAACCGATGATGCGGCGATGGCCAGCGGACCGTAGACGATGTAGGAGTGGCCGGTGATCCAGCCGATGTCGGCCATGCACCAGTAGACATCGGTCGGATGGATGTCCTGCACGTATTTGGAGGTGCCGGCGGTGTAGGCCAGGTATCCGCCCGTTCCGTGCTGGCAGCCCTTGGGTTTGCCGGTGGTGCCGCTGGTGTACATCAGGAACAGCGGGTCCTCGGCATTCATCTTTTCGGGTTCGACCCGGGCGCCGTAGTAGTCCTTGAGCACCTCGTTGGCGAAATAATCCCGTCCTTTGACCATCGGCGTCGGGCTGGAGGCCTTGCCGGGGTAGCGCTGCCATACGATGACCTTGTCGACCTTCTGCCCGTCTTTTCCCGCCAGATCGGCGGCGATATCGGCACCTTTTTTGTGATCGATCAAGGACCCGCTGCGGTAATAGGCGTCCATGGTGATCAACACCCGGCTGCCGGAGTCGACGATCCGGTCGGCACAGGCGCGGCCGCTGAACCCGCCGAACACCTGGCTGTGAATGACCCCGAGGCGGGCGCAGGCCAGCATGGTCACCGGCAGTTCCGCTACCATCGGCATGTGCAGGGTCACCCGGTCACCGCGTTTGAGACCGGCGAAATCCCTGAGCAGGGCCGCGAATTCGTTGACGCGGACATACAGTTCTTGGTAGGTGATGTGCTGGTAGCCTTCTTCGATCGGCTCCGGCACGAAATGAATCGCGGTCTTGTTTTTGTATTCAGCCAGATGACGGTCCACGCAGTTGTAACTCGCATTGATCTTGCCGCCCTTGAACCACTTGAAGCACGGGGCATCGCTGGTATCCAGGATCTCGTCCCAGTATTCGTACCAGGTCAGCAGATCGGCGTATTCCTTGTAGCAGTTCGGAAAATTTTCCAGGCTGAACCGATCGTAGACTTTTTCGTCGGTCATGTTGGCCTGGGCGATGAATTTCGTTGTGGGATAATAGAGACCTTCTTCCTGCCAGTGGACGGCTATCTGCGCTTCTGAAGTTTCGACGATTTCTTTCTCTGCCATAGATCACACTCCTTAAAGCTTGTGGTTGCATTGCTGACGGACGATCATCCGACGGTGACGTTTTCACATGCCGACTTCGCCTTCACCCACCTCCTTTCCCCTGGTTTGCTCGTGATAAAGCGCCCTCCCGTGAACGTGCCAAACGGCTGTAAGGGGGCCTGGACCGTTTCGGACCCGGCCGATTCCAGCCGGGCGTCCGGTCCTTGCGCGCAGCCTGCCGGTAGGTTTTAAGATTGACGGACCCATACGGTCAGCTGTCCCTTTCGCGGGTCCTGCCGGTCGCACCCGGTTTGGTTATGCCCTGTCTGAAAATGTCAAAGGCCGCTTCGAGCGTGGGCTTCAGATAATCCTTGTCCTGGTTGATGATCCGTTTGCTCTCCTCCCAGAGGATGATCCCGGAAAACATCGCCCATAGAATGTCGGCCAGAGCCACCGGGTGCCGATCGATAAAAGCCCCCGAGCGGATGCCCTCCTCGAAAATCTCGGCCATCGTGCCCAGCGAACTCCGGGAGAGCTGCTTGATCTCCCCCATCAGTTCCGGAGACAGGCTTTTGAGGGTTTCGCTCGACTGGAGGTGGAACATGTTAATCAAAATGAGCGGATCGAATTCATAGACGTCATAAAGGGCCTGCTTAAGCGAAGCGATCCGTTCGGCGTCGTCGCGGTAGGATTCGTTCTTGACGTGTTCGAGACGGATGTTGAGGTGCTTGAGAATGCGCAGGGACAGCGAAGCATAGAGTTCGTCCTTGTTCTTGAAGTAGATGTAGATGGTCCCGGGGCTCAGCTCGGCTTCCTTGGCGATGTCCTCCATGGTGGCCTTGTTGAAGCCTTTGGCGGAAAAGACTCTTTTGGCGGCCACGATGATCTGCTGGCGTCGTCTTTCGCGTTCCCGCTCTTTCCGCTCTTGGATGCCCATTCTTTTAGTGAATCCAATTTATTTGTTGTAAGTGTTTACAAACGATAGTCAATCTTTGTCAAGCAAAAAAATGATTCCCGCCGAAAAAAATCGATCGCCATCCCGGTTTGCAGGCCCGTTCATTCCGGGATTGAACTCACCGGTCGAATCATCTTATGAATTCAAGACCTTTTGCATCGTTCCGGGGGCTGATTCAAAAAATAACCTAAAATTAACCTTGCCAGATGGGCGCCGAATGGCGTAAGAAGACACGGCCGCAAAACGTCGGACATGGGCGAAAGACGGGTTTGCGGCTTTTTTCTGACAGCGCCGCTGCCGGCAATCCGGCGGCAGAGGGATTCATCGCCACGATTGCGGGAAGATGACATGTTTAATACAGTCGTAAAGTTCGGAACGTACCCGACGAATGTAAAAAGAGGCATCGTCTGCCTGACGCTCGGCTGGATCATGCATCTCGTCGTTTATTTCAACTATTTTACCGGCGAGGCGCTGGTTCGCAACGACTACCTGATGGCGGCGGTCGGGATCGCGATCTGCTATTTCGTGGCCACCATCAACACCTGGGCCCGGGCGCTGAGCCTTTTCTTCAACCTCGGCATGCTGGTCATCTATCTGGCGCTGCTGGTATTCCCGATCGAGGGTCTGGGCTTGCTGGTCCCGATCACGGTGATCGCCCTCTTTGCGCTGGCCACCTATTTTTTATTGCACAAAGACGTAGCGGAGTTTTTCCGGAGCTTCAATGCCGGCGAGGCGCAAGGCGGCGAAGAAAAAGATAGACCGGTCCCCTGAAAAAGCGTTGATCGACTACGCGTTCACCCCTAACGGAAACCGGAGAGCGGACACGACCATGCCCCTGCCCTCAAGACAGATCCATTGCCAATGCGGCCATGTCACCACGCTGCAATCGAAAAAACTGCGCTGCATCAAGTGCGGGAAGTTTTTGTTTTACGACCAGAAGGAAAAACGCCGGCACATCACCAACCATATATACGCCGTCGCCATGCTGGCGCTTGGCATCGGGATCATCGCCTTCCTCTTCATCGAGATGATCATCGAACCCCTGTTAAGATAAGGTGTTTTACACGGACTTGGGCAACGGTGCCGTAGGGACGATCGGGACGCGCCCGAGAGCGGCCGCGGCCTGACTTTGATGCGGGTTATTTTTCGAGAAAGTCTCTTAGGGTCGGGTTGCGGAGCAGGATTTCGATCTGCAGGCGCCGGTCGCCGAGCTGGTCGAGCCGATCGAAGGTAATCGCAAGGGTGTAGGTGGTGCCTTCGAAATTGTCGGGGGGGATCAACGCCACGCCGGGGCCGAGATTCAAGTGTCGAACCAGTTCCTGGAAACGCGCCGTCGCGGCGCTCAGCACCGGGTAGCGGCGCCGCCGCAGCCGGGACCGCAGCTGCCCCGCCTTTTGGATTCGCTCCAGATCCGGTGACCTCAGCAGACTTTGAAGCGCGGGTTCGTCCAAAAGCTCGGCCACCGTCGTCTCTTCGCGCCGGGCGATTTCGGTCAGCAGGGACAGCACTTCCCGCTGCCGGTTCAATCCCAGTTTGAGATCGGTGAAAAGCCGCCCCAGGGATTCGGCCGTTCGGCCGTCGAAGCGCTTCAGCTCGAGGGCCATGGCCAGGGATAGGTCACCTGCCGCCAGCCGGTCCTGGAGACTCTCCGGCAGCGTCGTCAGCGACATGATCTTGCGAATCAGGGCCGGATTCTCTGGCAACGCCAACCCGGCCGCCTCACGGCTCAATTCCTTATCATCCACGGCAACTCCGGCCAGCAGGTTCAGCGCCCGCGCGGTTTCGATCAGATTCAGCGGCCGCTGCAGCGAATTGTCGGCAATCGCCAGTCGGACGCAGGTGCGATGGTCGCTGTCTTCCGGCAGCACCCGCGCCGGGATCTCGGATCGTCCCAGAAGACGGCAGGCCTCGATACGCCGGAATCCGGCCACGATCTGATAGCCGTCGGCCTTTGTGCGCAGGATCGGCGGCCCGAGCACCCCGAGGGCGGCAATCGAGCCCGTCAGTTTGTCGAGCGCGGCGGGTGTGGTGATGCGGTAAACCGCATCACCGAGAAAAAGACGCGCCAGCGGCACTGAGCGTGCGTTAATCCACATCCCGCGCGCCGGTCAACTGTTCGAGGGCTTCCAGGTATTTTCGGCGGGTGCCGCGCACGACGGCTTCGGGCAAGGCGGGCGCCGGCGGCTGTTTGTTCCAGCGGATCGATACCAGATAGTCGCGCAGGTACTGCTTGTCATAGCTTTGCTGCGCGCCGCCGGGCGCATAGTCGGCGCGCGGCCAGAAGCGCGAAGAGTCCGGTGTCAGGACCTCGTCGATCAGCACGAGGTCATTACCGCAGTAACCGAACTCGAATTTGGTGTCCGCGATGATGATCCCTTTTCGTTCGGCCAGGGCCGCCCCCCGGCGGTAAATGTCGAGGCTGAGCGTTTTCACCTTTGCGGCCGCTGCGGCGCCGATTCGGCGAACCACTTCGTCATAATCGATATTGATGTCGTGCTGCCCGACCTCCTCTTTGGTGGAGGGCGTAAAAATCGGTTGCGGAAGTCTGCCGGATTCCGCGAGGCCTTCGGGCAGGCGGATGCCGCAGATGGTGCCGTTTTTCCGGTACGATGCCCATCCCGATCCGGAAATGTAACCGCGCACGACGCATTCGATCGGCAGCGGCCGGGCCTTTTTCACCAACATGCTTCTGTCCTTGAGTTCGGCCGCATAGGGCCGGCAGGCCTTAGGATAATCCGCCACCTCGCCGCTGACGACGTGATTGCCGACCAGGGCTTCCATTTCCCGGAACCAGAAGAGGGACAGGCGGTTGAGGATCTTGCCCTTGTCGGGGATCGGATCGGGCATCACCACGTCAAAGGCCGAGATGCGATCGGTGGCGACCATCAGGAGATGATCGCCGAGATCGTAAACGTCGCGCACCTTGCCCCGTTTGAGCAGGGTGAGGCCCGGATAATTGGTTTCGACGACCGGTGTTTCCATAAGGGATGCCTTCCTTCATTGGATCGGTGAGGACTCAGCGGTTTTGACTTAACTGCGCTGGCCGCAGGCCGTGCCGGATAACGGCCGGTTACTCGGACGGGCCGCGCTGCCGCCGGAAGGCGGCGATGAATCTATTTAAAATCTCGCGGGCGGCCTCGTCCGGTTCAAACAGCTCGATGCCGAGTTCATATTTTCCGTCCCTGTTTTTTTGGGCATGCACCACATGGCCTTTGATATCGACGACATCGTCTTCAAGCCCGACGGAGAGCATCAGGTGCCGTCCGATGTCGACCGGCAGGTGAGTCTCCAGGCGAACGCCGGCTTCGGAAACATCCAGGGTCCGGCCCATGGTCTGGCGGTCGGCGTCGCCCGCGCCGTCGACCAGCACGTAGGACAGGTTCAGAGAATTGATCCGCGTGAATTTTCTTTTGTCTTGGCTTGTCATTGCTGCCCTCTTCCGATCGGCCGCCTACTGCGCCCTTGACGTCTTTGCGAGATGCCGGTTTTTATGGTGTTCACAGGCAATCATGGTGGTGACCGAAATGCATGTCGCCAGGTTTTCGATGATGTGCCGCAACGAGTCGGGCAGGCCCTCGTACTCTGCCACCAGGCCGGATGCGTCTAGCGGCGATATTTTGAGGTCGGCCGATGCGAACACCGATGCGGCATGAGGTTCGTGGCCGATTTTGAGAAAGGGCAGATGTCCGAAGAAATCGCCTTTCGACAGTTCGATCAACGTCACCAGGCCCGTTTCGGTTTTACGGCCGATCACCGCCTTGCCTCTGGTGATCGTGAAGACCCGCTGCTCGTCCCGACCTTGCTGGATAACCGGGCGCTTGTCGCGCAGAAAACGAGCGGCTTCGTCCACGTCGGCGTAAATATGGACCAAGGCGTCGGTGACCTGATTCAAACGTTTGTCGAGGCTCTTGACGACCTCGCGCAGTTCCTGGCTCATGGCGGCGTATTCGTTGGCCAGCAGATGTGAATCGAGCATTCCCAGCTGAACGCGGCTCATCGCTTTGGCCGTGGTCCTGCGGACGCTGCTTTCCGTCAAAAAAGACGAGATGCTGCCGACATAGGCGCCGTCACTGAGGCGCAGGATCTTCAGGAGTCCCGCGGGCGTCTGTTTCGATACTTCCACGATCCCTTCCAGCACGACCCACATCCAGTTGCCGTAGTTGCCCTCGATCACGATTTCGTCACCGGCGTAGAACTCTTCCTCGTCGACCACGTACATGTAGTCGACAAACGGCCCTCTGATCAGCGGCAGGGACCTGTCGGCGCCCGGATCTGCCTTGTATGAGACGGCGCCGAGCACGGGGACCTTGCCGTCATCGACCATCCGCGACCCATCGAGGATGATTTCCATGCGGTTCTTGTTGATGACGTTCGGGTGCTCGACCGGTTCCTGGCTGAAGGAAAACTCGCCTTGCGTCCAGCCGAACAGCGCAAAGAGCGCCTCCAGGCCGGTGTGCGCCCCGCTGGCGGCGTCGACCGGGTCGCCCTTGGCCATGTATACCAGGCCCGGAGACGGCGCATACTTGCTCATGATGCGGAGCACGCCGGTTCCGCCGCTGTTACCGATGATCTGCAATATCTCGCCCAGGCTGAGAAAATCCAGGCTTCCTGAGAATGCAAGGCCGATGCTCATAGGTGCGAATCAATCGTTCCAGCTCAATTCCTTCTTCAAAGAGAGCAGTGTCTGCTTAAGGCAGGCCTGCAGGGTCTTGCCGACCCCTTCCCCCTTAATCGCGCTGGCCTGAAACGTGGGAACCTTCAACTGACGGTTCAGTTCGTGCTCCATCTGTTCGACCGGCATCAGCGGTATTCCTTCTCGGGCAAGGTCCCGCTTGTTGAACTGCATGACCAGAGGCACCTTGAGGATGTTCAACCCGTAATCCTTCAGGTTCTGGTGAAGGTCCTTGAGGGAGAGCATGTTCTTCTCGCGCCGGACTTCCAGCGAGTCGGCCACGAAAACCAGTCCGTCGACGCCCCTGAGCACAAGCTTGCGCGTTGAGGTGTATTGCACCTGCCCGGGAACGGTGTAGAGATGAACGCGCACGTCGCAGCCTCTCAGCTTCCCGAGTTCCATGGGCAGAAAGTCGAAAAAAAGCGTCCGATCACCGTCGGTATTGATCGAAACCATCTCGCCCGACACTTGCTTTTTGTAGGCCTTGAAGATGTAGTCGAGATTGGTGGTCTTGCCGCAGCGCCCCGGTCCGTAGTAGACGATTTTACACTCGATTTCCCGCTTCTTGAGATTGACGATGGCCATTGGCGCGACTCCAGGCATGTTCGGAAGTGGTGATGGATTCAAACCCAATAATCATAGCCTGTTTTAAGGCTTTGTGTCAATATAGAGAAGGATATAAATATGTTGACATTAGCCATGAGTGTGCTAACGATTTCAGTCTCATAGCGTCCGCCGATCTGTTTATCCCTTTTGATGGCATACCCGTTTGGCAACCTTAAACTTCCTGAAAGGAGTGCGTCATGGACAAGAAAGTGACCGTGGTCGGCGCCGGCAATGTCGGCGCCACAGCCGCCCAACGGCTGGCCGAGAAAGAACTCTGCGATGTGGTCTTGGTGGACATCATCGAAGGCGTTCCGCAGGGCAAGTCCCTGGATCTGACCGAGGCCGCCCCCATCGAGAAACACGACGCCCGACTGACCGGCACCAACACTTATGAAGCCACGGCCGGTTCGGACATCATTATCATTACCGCAGGCATTCCACGAAAACCGGGCATGAGCCGCGACGATTTGCTCGGCACCAACGCCGGGATCATGCGGAAGGTGACCGAACAGGTCGCCAAGCTGTCGCCGGACGCGGTGATCATCATCGTCAGCAATCCGCTGGATGCGATGTGCCATGTCGCCTTCGACGCCAGCGGGTTCCCGAAAGAGCGCGTCATGGGCATGGCCGGCGTGCTCGACTCGGCGCGTTTCCGGGCCTTTATCGCCATGGAACTCAACGTTTCGGTTGAAAACACCCATGCCTTTGTGCTGGGCGGACACGGCGACACCATGGTGCCGCTGCCGCGCTATTCGACGGTGGCCGGCATTCCCATCACCGAACTGCTGCCCCAGGACCGCATCGACGCCATTGTCGAGCGCACCCGAACCGGCGGAGCCGAAATCGTCAGCCTGCTCAAAACCGGCAGCGCTTACTACGCGCCGGCTTCGGCGGCCGTGGAAATGGCGGAGTCGATCCTGAAAGACAAGAAGAAAATCCTGCCTTGTGCGGCTTTGCTGAAAGGCGAATACGGTATCGAGGACCTGTTCATCGGGGTCCCGGTGAAGCTGGGAGCCGCCGGCATCGAAGAGGTCATTCAGATCAAGCTGACCGGGGACGAGCAGGCCGCGCTGAACCGCTCGGCCGCCGCCGTCCAGGAGTTGAAAACGGCGCTGAAGAAACTGACCTACTGAGCGCCCTGGCCGGAAACCGATCCCGGCCCGTCACGCTCTTCGAAAGGCTCCGATGACCAGGGGGCACCGTCCGACAGCAGGTGTCCCTTGATTGTTTGGGCCAGCTGACGGTGAATGCCGTTTACGGCACAGAGGTCTTCGATCGAGGCCTCGCGCATCAGGCGCACGCTCTTGAAATGCTTCAGGAGCGCCCGCTTCCGCGCCTGCCCGACGCCCGGAATGTCATCCAGGACCGAATTCAGGGCCTGCTTGCCGCGCTCCTGGCGGTGGTAGCCGACGGCAAAGCGGTGGGCCTCGTCGCGGATGCGCTCGATGAAAAGCAGCAGGTCGGCGTCGCGGCGGAAGTTGACCGGGTTGGCGCGGCCGGGTTTGAAGACCTTGTCCGCGGTCTCGCCGCGCCGGACATCTTTCTTGGCGATGCCGATCACCTCGAAACGGCCTTCGAGTCCCAGTTCGGCAACCACCGCCAGGGCGATGTTCAACTGCCCCTTGCCGCCGTCGACGATCAAGAGGTCCGGCGGTGCGGTCGCCCCGCCTGCCAACCGCCGCCGGAGCACCTCGCTCATGGCGGCGTAGTCATCGGGGCCGCTGACGTTGCGGATGCGATAGCGGCGATAGGCGGTCTTGTCCGGCTCGCCGTCGACAAAGACCACCATGCTCGACACCGCTGCGGTACCCGCAAGGTTCGAGTTGTCGAAGCACTCGATCCGCGCGGGCAGGCGATCGAGTTGCAAACGCTCCTGCAGACGTCGGAGCAGATCGCCGCGCTCGGCTCCGGCGGCCCGGCGCTCCTCGAGTTCCTTGGCGGCATTTTGGGCGGCCATGGCGAGGAGCCGGGCTTTTTCGCCGCGGCGTGGATGCTGAAGGACGACCCTCTGCCCTTTTAGCGTCTGCAACCACTCCTCGAGCAACCGGGCCTCTTCCGGAAGGACCGTCATCAGGATCTCCCCGGGAATAAACGCGGTCGTCTCGTAATATTGGCGGATAAAAGCCGAGACCAGTTCGCGGTCGTCGGCGATGGGAACCGTGAAATTGAAGGTGCGGCTCCCCAGAAGGAACCCGCCGCGCACGCAAAGAAGCGTCACCAGCGCAAGGTCCGCATGACGGGCGCAGGCAATCACGTCGCGGTCCCTGACATCGGTCGATACGGCGACCTGCTTCTCAATTGTGCGCTCGAGCGCAAACATCTTGTCCCGCAGACGGGCCGCCATTTCAAAATCCTGTGCCTCGGCCGCCGCGACCATCTCGGCTTTGATCTTGCGGATCAGGTCGGGGGTGCGGCCTTTCAGAAACAAAACGACCTCCCGGACCATCTCGGCGTATTCTTTGCGGTCCACGTCACGGCAGCAGGGCGCCAGGCACCCCTGCATCTGGCAGTGCAGGCAGGGTCGCGTCCGAAGCCTGAATTCACGATCGGTGCACTTGCGCAGCTTGAAGGTCTTGTTGATGATCTTGAGCGTCTGGCGCACCGCGTGGGCCGAGGCATAGGGGCCGAAATAGAGGGCGCCGTCCCTTTTCGGCTTGCGCACGATCGACAGACGCGGATAAGGATGGGCCGCATCTAGTCTCAGCGACGGATAGCGTTTGTCGTCTTTGAGGGTGACGTTGTATCGCGGCCGGTAACGTTTGATCAGGGTCGACTCGAGGATCAGGGCTTCTTTTTCGGAGGCCGTGACAATCGTTTCGATGTCCGCGATTTTTTTTACCAGCACACCGGTTTTCATATCCGATTTTACGGAGGCCGACACATAGGATGACAACCGCTTGCGAAGACTGCGGGCCTTGCCGACGTAGATGACCCCTGCGGCGGCATCGCGCATCAGGTAGACGCCCGGTTCGTCGGGGATGTGCGGCAGCATGCCGCGCAGCGCATCCGGGAAGCGCCGCTCCGGCGCGACCGCGGCGGTTTCCGGCGTATCGCCGGCCGGCGTGATCCGGCCTTGGTTCTGATCTTGACCTTGGGTTCGATCTCGGGCGATAGGGGGCATCTTCAACTCTCGAAGACGGCCAGTTTCTGAAGGGACCGGATCCGGTCGCGCAGTTCGGCCGCCCTCTCGAACTCCAGGCCCTTGGCGGCCGCCTTCATTTCCTGCTGCAGGTCTCGAACGGCCTTCTCGATGCCCTCCAGCGTATCGAAGTCTTCCACCGTTTCGGCGATGCGGCCGGGTGCCGGCCGGTTTGCGGCGGTATCGGTTTCGGCGCTGAAAATCGCCGTGATCTCCTTGACGATCGAGGCCGGCGTGATGCCGTTCTTGCGGTTGTACTCTTTTTGGATGCGCCGCCGCCGGTTTGTCTCGCCGATGGCGGCCTGCATCGAGGGCGTTACCCGGTCCGCATACAGGATGACCCGGCCGTTCAGATTGCGGGCCGCGCGGCCGAAGGTCTGAATCAGGGAACGCGCGGAGCGCAGAAAGCCTTCCTTGTCGGCGTCGAGGATGGCCACCAGAGCCACTTCGGGAATGTCGAGGCCTTCGCGCAGCAGGTTAATGCCGATCAGCACGTCGAAAATCCCCAGACGCAGATCCCGGATGATGTCCATCCGCTCGAGGGTCGTGATGTCGGAGTGGAGGTAGCGCACCGGCAGGCCCAGATCGGTGTAGTACTCGGTGAGATCCTCGGCCATGCGCTTGGTCAGGGTGGTCACCAAGGTCCTGAAACCGATTTTACGGCAGCGGCGGATCTCTTCCAGCAGATCGTCGACCTGATTGACGGCGCTGCGGACTTCGATCGGCGGATCGAGCAGGCCCGTGGGACGCACGATCTGCTCGGTCAGCGTGTCCGGAGCCGCCGAGCGCTCGTAATCGGCCGGGGTGGCCGAAACGAAGACCAATTGGTTGAAGCGTTCGAGACACTCGTCGAATCTCAAAGGCCGGTTGTCGAGGGCCGACGGCAGCCGGAAGCCATATTTTACCAGCGTTTCCTTGCGCGACCGGTCGCCGCTGTACATGGCCCGCAGCTGGGGCACGGCGATGTGGCTCTCGTCGATGAACATCAGGTAATCATCCGGAAAATAGTCGAGCAGCGTCGGCGGCGGATCGCCGGCCTGGCGTCCGGTCAGATGGCGCGAGTAGTTCTCGATGCCGTTGCAGTACCCGAGTTCCTGGATCATTTCCAGATCGAAGTTGGTTCGTTCTTCTATTCTCTGGGCCTCGATGAAGCGGTTCTCCGCACGAAAATAGGCCATCTGCTGCTTGAGCTCGGCGATGATGCTCTGGATGGCGCGCTTGCGGGTGACCTTGGTGGTGACATAGTGGCTGGCCGGGAATACGGTCGCCCGTTCCAGGCGTTTGGTGACCAGACCGCGCAGCGCATCGATTTCGGCGATTTCCTCGATCTGATCGCCGAAAAAATCGATGCGCAGAGCCCGATCCTCCTCGTAGGCGGGAAACAGTTCCACCCGGTCGCCCCGGACGCGAAAGACGCCGCGGTGGAAATCGAGATCGTTGCGTTCGTACTGCATGGCCACAAGGTCCCGCAGGAGGGTGTCGCGGCCGATCTCCAGCCCCTTTTCCAGGTCGAAGCGCATGCCCAGGTAGTCTTCCGGCGCGCCCAGGCCGTAGATGCAGGACACACTGGCCACGACGATCACATCACGCCGCGACAGGACCGAGCGGGTGGCCGAGTGCCGCAGCTTGTCGATCATTTCGTTGATGGAGGAATCCTTGGCAATGTAAGTGTCGCTGGCAGGGATGTAGGCTTCCGGCTGATAGTAGTCGTAGTAACTGACGAAATACTCGACCGCGTTTTCCGGAAAAAGCGTCTTGAACTCGTTGTAGAGTTGGGCCGCCAGGGTTTTGTTGGGTGCCAGGACCAGGGTCGGTCGACCGAGTTCGGCCATCACGTGTGCCATGGTGAAGGTCTTGCCCGAGCCGGTAACCCCCAACAGCACGTGCCGTGGTTTCCCCATCCGTATGTTTTCGCAAAGGGTCGCAATGGCCTTGGGCTGGTCACCCTTGGGCGCGAACGGCGCCACTAAGTTAAATAATGACATTAGGTTTTATATATAAAATACTTGTTATTATATTTTATTTTTCTGGGGTTTTCGGGCCGTAAGGGTTCCGCTCAGGTCTCCGTCTGTCCGGTCAGAAGGGCAATGCACATGGCGGCGATGCCGTCTCCGCGACCGATGGGACCGAGTCCTTCGGTCGTGGTGGCCTTGACATTGACCCGTTGGGGGGTGATCCCCATGGCGCGGGCCATGACCGTCTGCATTTCGGCGCGATACGGCTGCAGTTTCGGCGCCTCGGCGAAGACGACCGCATCCAGGTTGACGACCGAAAATCCCTTGGCGCGCAAGACGGTCAGGGTCGATTCCAGAAGGCGGATGCTGTAAATGCCTCGATAGCGGGGGTCGGTATCGGGAAAATGCCGACCGATGTCACCCTCGCCGGCGGCGCCCAGCAGCGCATCACAGGCCGCATGCACGAGCACGTCCGCATCGGAATGCCCCTCCAGCCCCTTGGCGAACGGAATCGTGACACCTCCCAGAACGAGCACGCGTCCGGTTACCAGTCGGTGAATGTCGTAGCCCACGCCGATGCGCATGCACTTCTCTTGGCCGCGCCGCTCGATGGACCGCGACTGGGCGATCGGGTCGCGCCGGTCATGCCGGCGGGAGCCCCCCTTGCGCCATCGGCGGCGTAAACTATTAGATTATATTAAGCAAGTTAAACCAGGGGGGCACTCTATACGCTCCCGTCGGCATTGTCAACGACCGCCGGTCTTTAAGACGCTCGTTGACAATGCCGGAATCCACGGCCGCGCCGCGCCGCCTCCGATCCGCTCCCCTTTTTTGGCGCGGCCGCGCGGGCGAAAGTGGTCGCCGGTGTCGTCGCCCTTGTCATTTCACCCCGGCTGTGGTATAAATTGTAGTACAATGTAAACCATAAATACCACCGTTTTCGGGAAAGGACCCTGCAAATTGACGAATCATCCTGTGGCCAACGATCGCCTCAAATGCCAGTTTGATTTCGACATCGGCTATCTCGTCAAGAGCCCCTGCCGGGACTGCAACCAAAGAAAAGTCGCTTTTCCGGACTGTTCGCATGACTGTTCGCTCCTGGCCCGGGTGCAGAGGACCTTGTCGGCCTCGGTTTCGTGTAACAAAAGAAGTTAAAGGCCGTTTCGGCGAGACCGGGAATAGCAAACCGAAGCATCTTCCGGCGCTGCTTGAGTGCCATCCCGATATGTCCGGCCGCCGGCCGACGGTGCCCGGGTGCCCTCGCCCCGACCGCTTGCGGCGTGCCGGGCGCATCAAACCGCACTGCCCCCCCCTGCGCCACTGCCCCACAGCGCATCCCGCAGTCCGGAACGCCGCAGGATCCGGCGCGCGATCGCCGCGGCCAGGATCCGTTCCTGCCCCCAGATAGTCACCTCCGATCGGGCCCGCGTGATGGCCGTGTAGATCAACTCGCGCGTCAGGACCGGCACGTCGTTATCGGGCAGGATCAGGTGCAGCCGCTCGAATTCGGATCCCTGACTCTTGTGCACGGTCATGGCGAAAACCGTTTCGAGGGCCGGCAGCCGGTTAATCGGGATCAAGCGCATGCCGGCGTCCGCATCCGTGAAACAGACCGCCAGGCTTTGTCCTCCGACATCGCCGCGCGCCACCGTCAGGCCGATGTCGCCGTTGAACAGTCCCAGCCGGTAATCGTTGGTGGTGACCAGGACCGGTCGGCCCGCGTACCAGCGATCGGTACGGCCGCTTTCCGCCGCGATCAGGCTTTCGCGGCGCAACACCTGCTCCGCCAGGCGATTGATGGCGGCAACCCCGAAAAAGCCCCTGTTGACGGCACACAACACCCTGAAACGAGCGAAACACTCCAGGGCGCGCTGCGGTTCGCCGGCGGTGAGACTGTCGCGATACCCTGCCAGGATGGGCTCCGACAGGCACCGGTAAAGCTCACCGGCCGAGGCGACCGGATTCCAGCGGATCCCGCCCCCGCGGTTATCCTTCAGCAGCCGCAAGGCCATGGCGCCGTCCCCGCGATTAACGGCCCGGCTCAACTCGCCGATCCGGCTTTGCTCATCGAAGCGGTAGTTGCGCACCAGGTTGACGATGCCGTCCCGCAGCCCGCCCTGCTCCGCAGCTTCGCCGCCACAAGGTCCCAGAGAAATGCCGGTCGCCTGTCTCGCGATCCGGCAGAAGGACTGCGAAAACCGGTGCGGGCGGCCGCGATCACAGAGATCGCCCAGTACCGCGCCTGCTTCGACCGAGGCCAACTGGTCTTTGTCGCCGACGAGCACCAGCCGCGCCCGATCGGCAAGGGATGCGGCCAATTTGGACAGCAGGGCCAAGTCGACCATCGAGGCCTCGTCGATAATGACGACATCCGCCGGCAGGCGGTTTTCGGCGTTATACCTGAAATAGGGGGTTCCTAAAACCGGTTTCAGCATCCGGTGGATTGTGCGGGCGTCGACCGGTATGCGCTCCCGCACTAACGGGCTGCAGGCCAGCGACCCGCGGGCCGATTTCAGGGATTCTCCGAGTTTGGCCGCCGCCTTACCGGTCGGCGCCGCGAGCAGGACATCGATCGGGGCCCCATCCGCCTGTTCGATCAGCAGGGCCAGGATCTTGGCCACCGTATGCGTTTTACCGGTGCCGGGACCGCCCGAAATGATGCAGAACCTTTTGAGCAGCACCGCCAGGGCGGCGATTTTCTGCCAGTCGCTGGCGGTGGACCGGCCCTCGTCCGGAAACAGGCGGTCGAAGGCCGCTCTCAGCACCTTGGGGTTCCAACCCCCCGGCAACGCATCGACACCTGCACGCCGGTTGATGGCATCGATCAATCCCTGCTCGTAGGACCAGTAACGATAGAGATAGAGGCGACCGGAAGCATCCATAATCAGCGGTGTCGGGTCACCGGGGCAACCGACCACGGGGCTTGCCCGCAGCCGGGCCTGCCAATCTTCGGCGGTGGGACAGACCAGCGCCGGGCGGTCTTCACGGGCCTCGAGCAGTTCGGTGCACTCCAGCGTCTTAAGGTCGAGACAGACGTGTCCGCCGGCCGCCGCACGGCTGACCAGGGCCGCGGCCAGGGCCACGGCCGGGTCCTGGTGACCGCCGAGCCGGTCGACGAACGCGGCGAAATGGAGGTCGATTTCGGCCAACTGGCCGCTGTGACACAGAGATGTCAGATCGGCGCTGCGCATCAGTTTCGACTCCGTTCGGGCGGCATGATCAGCCCTTACGTCCGCTCTGCGCTCCGGCGAGCGCAAGGCACTCATCCGACCGCGATCAGGGCGCGGTCAAGGGCTTCGATCAGGCCGGCATCCGGCCGATCGTGATAAACGCCGTATGCGGGCCCTTTTTGCGGATCGATGCCCCGGATAAAAATGTAGAACACTCCGCCGAAATGCGCTCCGTAGCCGTAGGCCGGATCACGCATTTTGAGATATCGGTTAAGGGCCAGGGTGTAGAGACAGTATTGGAGCATGTAGCAGGCCTCGTCCATGGCCGTTTGCAGGTTTTCGACATGATAGTCCTCTACCCGATACCCCAGATGGTTCGACTTCCAGTCGATCAGATAGTATCGTCCTTCGTAAACGAAACTCATGTCGATGAAGCCCTTCAGAAAACCGCGCGACGGTGTGAAACTGAGGTGTTCCAGTTCCGAGACAAATGAAGCCGGAATGCCGGCGGCCGGATGCGCGGCAAATATGTCTTGCAACTGCCGGGGCGTAACCGGCTCGACGGGGAAATAAAAGGCCATCTCGCTGAGCCGTTGGGCGGGGGTGATCGACCCAAGGGTCAGCCCCGGGGTTCCGGGCAAAAGAGGCACCGCGAGCACACGATCGATGGCCTCTTTGACCGTGGTCGTCCATGACTCATCGAACCCATGCGTGTGCAGCTTTTCGCGGATGCGCGCCTCCCGGTTTTCGGGGACGGCATCCGTAAAGTCGAGCTGTTCAAGCAGTTCATGAAAGAAAATCCCGGCGCGGGCGCCTTTGGGAAAAGTAAAAATGGTCCGACTTTCCGCAGGCGGCTGGGCGAGGCCGGATTCCGCGCCCCCGGTGGCCGGCGGCGACGGGTGCGCATCGCGGTCCGGCGACTCCGTATCCGGGACCCGGCGCGAGACCAGCGCCGAATAGCTCGTTATCCGCCAGGTCGTATCGATGCGGCCGCTGAACAGCCGGCAGAAGAGCGGAGCCGCAGCGGTTATCGGCGGCCGCATCGGTTTGGTCCGTTCAGCCGGGATATCCCTCACAAGGATGCTCCCGCCGGAGACTGCGGCCAATCGCGCCAATTCCCCGCGCCGATCATCGTCGGTCAATCCGGCCAAGTGGGTTGTCAGTCCGGCGACGATGTCGTCGCCGTCGTGCGGCGGACGGTGTAACAGATAGGCCAGGGCAGAGGTGTCGGCGCTATTGATATGACCCCAAACCAGATAACAGCGCTTTTTGGCACGGGTCAGCGCCACATAGAGCAGGCGCAGGTTTTCCGCCAGCATCTCCTGCTGCGCCAGGCGTCGGCGCGCGTCGATCTGGTCGGAGCCCAAATCGAGGACCCGTCGGCGGGGCGGCCCCTGCTCGTTGCAGATGACGTCGCGGTCACGGGCGATCAGCGAGCCTTGCCACGCGAACGGACAGAAGACCACCGAATACTCCAGTCCTTTGCTCCTGTGGGTGGTCACGACGCGCACCGCCCGAGCGTCGCTTTCCAGTCTCAATTGGTGCTCTTCCGATTGCTGCGCCGCCGGATCGCACTTTTCGACGAACCATTTGAGGAGCCCGGCCATACCGGGTTCCTCCTGGACGCTCTGCTGGTGCAGGATCTCAGATAGATGCAGCAGGTTGGTCAAGCGGCGGTCTCCGTCCGGATACGCCAGCAAGCGTGGGCGCACCCCCTCACGGGCCATCAGCCACCGCAGCATGGGCATAAACCCGTGACGGCGCCACTCTTCGGCGTACTGGCTGAAGCGCACCCGCCAATCTTCCAGCCGGTGTTCACTCGCGGCGGCTCGGTCGATTTCGGCCGCCGATACCCCGAGCAGCTCGGTGACCAGGGCCGCCCGGAACCGTTCCTCGAGGCCGTGTTCAAGTACCCCGGTCAGCACCTGCAGGAGTTCACCGGCCTCGGGCGTCTCGAAGATGTTGCCGGCCCCGTAGAGCACCGAGGCAATGCGTCGTGCGGACAGGCTCTCTTTCACCAGCCGCGCCTGCCGATTGGTGCGCACCAGAACGGCGATATCAGCCAGTGGCGTCGTGGGGCTTGCCGCGACCAGGCGGGCGATTTCATCGCCCACCGCCGCGGCGATGCGGCACGTGGCATCGCCCTTGCCGACCGGTTTAGCCTCCGGTGACGGAAGGTACCACAGGATCAGGGCCGGCTCATCCAAGGGGGATGCGCCCTCGGGGCCTTTGCCGGCGCGTGCCTTTTCGAAGCGGATGCGATCATGCCAAAACGGTCTGCGGACGCCGGCAAACAGCGCGTTGACGGCGGTGATCATCCCCGGTTCGGAACGCCAGTTTTCAGTCAGGGTGTACCGGGCCGCCGCCCGTTCGGCCGCTTCCATGTACGCGAAAATGTCGGCCCCGCGAAAACCGTAGATCGACTGCTTCGGATCACCGATCATGAAAAGGATCGCCGGGGGCCGGTCGAAGAGCCTCGAAAAAATGGCGTACTGAACCGCATCGGTATCCTGGAATTCATCCACCAATGCGGCCTTGAACCGCCGTCTTACGGCCTTCGCCAGGCTGTCGCCGCCGGGCCGGTCCCTTTGCAGGGCCTCACGTACCGTCAACAGTAAATCTTCGTAAAAGAGCCGGTTGTGCCGGTTTTTGAGTCCTGCCAGCGCGGTGTGGGCGAATCGGAAAAAGGCGCCCTTGAGGTATACGCCATAGCGTTCCATTTCGGTCTTCAGCGCCGCGCCGGTTGCCTGCAGCCGGTCACAAAGCACGAAGAACGGGTGCTCCGGCGCAGCGCAATTCTTTTTGGTCGCCCGTTTCAGGCCCGTTGCCGAAAATTTCTCAAAACCGCTGAACAGCGGGAACCCGGGGACGCCCGCGGCGGTGAAACGATCCATGGATTCCATCAGCCCGGTGATCTTCAGGTCGCGGGGGCTTGGTCCGATCGAATGCCGGTCGGTTTTAGGGCTGCCGTACATCACGGCACTCAGGGCCGACTCCGTCAGGAGTTCGCGGATATGCGGACGCACGCTCTGCCAGGTTGCCTCCAGTTGGCGGTAGAGGCGCCGGTAGTCATCCAGGTGGGCTAACCGCGGTTGACACGGTTCGGGCAGAATTTCCAGGTCCGGAATGTTAACATTTTTCATCAGGCGGTAAAATACCTCAGGCCCGGCGATCTTCTTCTGCGCCACCAAATACCCGATCAACTCGGGGGCCGCCTCATAAAGATTTTTACGCCAGAAATCCTCGGCTACCTCTTGGTAATAGAGTGTCGGATCAGTCATCAGGTCGGTGTCGTAAACCGCGCCGGTTTCAAAAGCGTGTTCGTGCAGCAGCCGCTGACAAAAACCGTGAATGGTCAGTATGGCTGCCCTGTCGAAATCTGCCAGCGCCCCATCGAGTCTCGCCGCGGCGGCTTCGGGATCCCGGATGGTGGAAACCAGGCGCGTGATGAAGGGCTCACGACTGCCGCCGCGCAGGATCCCCTGGCGGGCCTGGATCAGTTTGCTTCGAATGCGGGTTTTCAACTCCTCTGTGGCGGCCGTTGTATAGGTCACCACCAGGATCTGGTCTACCGCGAGTTCCTGTTCGAGAACCAAGCGCACAAACAGGCCGGCGACGGTGTAGGTCTTGCCGGTTCCGGCGCTGGCCTCGATCAGGGTCGTGCCGGTCAGTGGGGTATTGATCGCATCAAATGGTTGCATCGGCTGTGACGATACACCGCCAGGGTTGACGTCAAAATCCGTCCAATGGCGTTAAGGGTTGATGTGGTGGGTCGGCCGGACCCCCGGACCGTCCGGCGATCCCGGGCCAAGGGACCCTGCTGCACGCGAAGGGCGCAGTGCCGCCACCATACCACATTCGGACGTGAACGAAAACGGCCCGGCCGGCCCGCGGTTTGCGAAAACCGGCCACCTGTGGTACACAGTCCCGGTCTTTTGTCCGGCGGCCTGCGGTAACACGGGGGAGTCATGGTTTCAGGTATCCAGGAAATTTTACTGATCCTTCTCATCGTTCTGGCCATTGTTTTCTTGCCGCGTATGACCGCTCGTCGCCAGCCCCCTGGTGCCAATGGCCGCACGATCCGCCGCCCCGCACCGAAACTCTCCGGCCGGCTGCGGTTGGCCATTCTGACCTCGATCCTCTGGCTGTTTTCAGCGGCGCTCTACCTGGAGCCCTGGCATCGTGGCCTCCCGGCCTTTCTGTGTGCCGGCGTTGGCCCGGTTGCGCTCTTCTGGGGGACCCTCTGGATTGTCGCCGGTTTTCGCAAACACCGGAGATAACCGCGCCTCTTGGCCCCGGACGGCGCGGCCGCCACGCTTTATCGCCACGCGGCGCCCCTCCCCTCGACGGGCTTGTCAAAGTTTTGACGTCCGACCCCGGCGCGGCGTCAAGCCGATGGGGTGACCACGGAGCGACGATCCGGTTTTATCTCACGGCGACATCCCGCACTCGACTCCGATTGAGAAGGTCGCTGTTCGGCATGGTTCATGCAAACTCGACCACGATCCGTTTTTTTTGCACGCCACCTGAACCGCTCGCCTGGCAGGCGGCATGTCCGGTCCGCCACCGGGCCACCTGCAGGAGCCGCAAGGATGTCGACCGCCCGGAAAAAATTCGGCGACATATGCGCGAAGATCAGCCTGAACCTGCCGTCGCGCTGCGCCTGGTGTTGGGACGAGGTGTTCGGGACCGCACTGGTGGTCATCGACCGCAGCGATATGGACCTGATGTATATCCCGATGACACAGGAATTCGACGCCCGGTGGGACATGGCCTCCATAGACAAGGCCCCGCCGCATTTCTCGAGCTATTTCAAACGCGTCTTCGGCATTGTGCCGGGGCAAAAAATGTTCACCTCCGCGAACGGCAACGGTTCGATACTTTTTGCGGTCTGGTGGCCCTGGGGAGACGGCGCCAAAATCTCGCTGCGCGTCGGGCTCTTTTCACCCTCCGAGGAGGCCGTCGACCGGCATCGGATCAAGGCGCATCTGACCGACTGGTTCCACTTATAGGGTCCGAACGATGAATTTTTCGTGCTGCAACTGCCACCGGACCTATACCATCCCCGCTGGCAAGCTTCCATCCGTAAAGAAATTGGCTTTCCCTTGCCCGGATTGCGGCCATCGCATTGAACTCGACCTGTGCGCTACCCCCGGCGGCGACACAGCGGCGCCGAAGAAAACCGGCGTCGCGGCAACGCCGGAACCGGTGCAAGCCGATGATCGCCAAACCGCCGAAGAACTCAAAAAGCGGATCCTGCGCGATCTGAGCGGACTGCCGTCCATGCCGCAGATCGTCTTCAAGGCCCATGCCATCATGGACAATCCCAATTCGAGCACCAAGCAGGTGGCCGAATTGATCGAGACCGACCCGGCGATTGCGGCCAAAGTGTTGAAAATGGCCAACTCGGCCTATTACGGTATGAGCGGCAAGGTCTCCTCGGTTCAACATGCGGCCGTCGTCCTGGGGGACAAGGCCCTGGGCGAGCTGATCACACTGGCCGGCACCGCGGCTCTGCTGGGCGACAGGCTTTATGGCTACGCGCTGGACTCCGGGGAATTGTGGCGCCATTCCATGACGGTTGCGTTCGGGTCGAAAATCATCGCCCAGCGCCAAAGGCCGCACCTGGAAAACGACGCCTTCTCGGTCGGGCTGATCCACGATGTCGGCAAACTGGTACTCGACCGGCCGGTGCTGAACCGCAAGAGCCTGTTCGATGAATTCATGGCCGGCGGCGACAAGACCTTCCTGAGTGCCGAGAATCGAATTCTCGGTTTCAACCACGCCGATATCGGCTATGACATCTGTCGACACTGGCAGATCCCGGACGCCCTTGCCGAGGCGATCCGCTGGCACCACCGGCCGAGCGAGGCCGCGGACGACGAACTCGTCTCGATCGTCGCGATGGCCGACACCATCGCCAACATGGCCGCCGCCATGAACATGGTCGGGCGCATCGACAGCGGTATCGAGGCAGTCATGTACCTGGTGGACGACACTCTCATGGAAAACCTGGCGCTTGCGGAAAAGGATCTCGGCGTCATCATGGAAGCCGCCGTGAACGCAGTGGAAAAAATCACGCGCGACATTCACCCCGCCTGACACGGCCCCTCACGGCAACTCCTCAAGGTGTTGCAGCAGGGGCGCAAAAATGTTCTCCGCCAACTCTTCGAAACTTTCGTCGAACGGATCGCTGCGGCCGAAACACAAACGGTAGTAAGGGTCCTCCCGGACGCCGGCCTGGAAATCGGTGCCGACCCATTTCCTGCGGACCGTTTCGACGGCCGTGTTTTTCGATTGACCACTCGCGGTCGTCAGCTTCAGGAAATGCAGCGAGAGATCGGGGAAAAAACTCAGCGGCCGGCACAGGCCTTCCACGAATATCTTGAGCATCGCCTCCAGGAACACATCCGGCTGGTCGACCGGCCGGATGCGGGCCATGCCGTCGGCACCGACCAGGATGGTTTCAGCGGCTCGGTCGTTTGCCGTCGTCGCGCTCAAGAGGAGGTGATAAATCCAGGCCGAGAGGTAATCCTTGGCCCGGCGCCTTGCGAAACGCACCTGGATCCGTCCCTGCGGGTAGAGCCCCTCCAGCGTTCCGGTCAGACGAATACCGGATACGCTCCGATCGACAGGAAGAGTCTCGGGATGTCGATCACCGATGATCTCCAGCAGTTTTACGGCAAAGGCCTCGGTCTCTTTTTCCAGATCGCCATAGAACAGCCGGCCGATGTTGCCTTGCGGCAGATCACCCTTGGCCCGCTGGACCGGGAAGTGATCCGCCAAATCGCGGCCCGCAAGCCGGGCCTTGATCAATTCCTGACGGATTCGATACCCGCTCAGGGCGTCGAGACTGAAATTCTCCTTGTCCGCAGGCCGCAGGTTCCGGTCTCTTAAAAAGATGCCGAGCCTCTGCTGAACCAGAAAACGGGCCGGTTGCGCGTAAAACTGGTTTAGCTGTTCCAGGCCCAGGGTTTGCCACTCCGCCTCAGGCTGCGCCAGCGGAACCGGGCAAAATGGCGGCGGACCTTCCGCAGCAGCGGTCCCGGCGGCGGCCATGAAGTTTTCGAACGAATAGCTGAAGAGTTCCGGCTGGCTGTCGTCGAAGTAACGCGGCGAATAGGCCTGCAAAGGATGCCGGACCACCAGGCGGGTGGCTGGAATGCCGTAGCCGGATTCGATTGTGTCGATCAGCTCGCTGACGACCACCGAAGGGGGAATGTCGCTGTTGTCCTGAACATCCCGGCCCACATAGCTGATATAAACCGCGCGGCCGGCGGATACCAGCGCTTCCAGGAAAAGATACTTGTCGTCCCTGCGGCGCGACTGGTCGCCGGCTCGCGGAGACCGCGCCATCAGATCAAACCCCAAGGGGGTGTCCTGCCTCGGAAACGAAGCGGTATTCATCCCGATCAGACACACCACCTCAAAGGGAATGCTGCGCATGGGCAGCATCGCGCAGAAGGTCACGCCCCCGGCGATAAATCCGCCGCCGCCGTGGGTGCCCGCGAGAGTCTGATCGAGATAGGCGCGCACCACCGCCAGATCGAGCGGCGCCGTAAAATCGGCCCATTCCTGGATGCGGCCAAAATTCGCGAGGCTGTGTCGCAGCTGCTGCATCTGCTGCTCGGTGTCCTCGTCGACGGCGATAAATCGCTCCAGCAACTCGATCAGGAGCTCCCGCCAGGCGGCGGGTGAAACGGCGCATTCGAGTCGCTCCGACCAGTCGAAAAGTTGTTGGAGAAACGCTATGAACCGGCCCAGAACCAGTGTCTCGCCGCCTTCGACGTGATCATAGGGCAGGATGCCGTCGAACATGGTGCGCTCGTTGCCCGGCATCGCGTAGCCCAACAGCAGCCTGTCAATGCCGGCCTGCCAGGTATTCTCGGCCAAGCCGGGCAATCCGAGGCGCATCCGCCCCGCGGCGTCGCGTCCCCAACGGATGTTCACGTCACGAACCCAGCGCTCGATCGAGGCCAGATCGGGCGCGCTCAGGCCGAAGCGCTCCTTGATACCCGGCAATTGGAGCAAAGCGAGCACGCGTGTCGCTTCAAACCGACTGCCTTGCAGATCAAGCAGGCCCAAAAGGCTTCGCAGCGCACTGTTGTTGTTGGCGGGGCCCTGATCGGCGATACTGTAAGGGATGCTCTGCCCGGCATCGGCCTGCGTATCGAAAACGGCTCGGATGTACGGCGTGTAAGCGGCGATATCCGGCGTCATCACGATGACATCACGGGGACGCAGATCCGGGTTTTCTTCGAACATGGCCAGCAGGCGGTCGTGGAGGACTTCGATTTCGCGCAGCGGTCCGTGGCAGGCGTGAATCTGGATCGAAGCGTCGGCCGGCGTCGGTTCGCTCGGTGCGACCGAGGCCCAATTCGCCGTTTGAGACGCCGTGGGATCGCGCAGGTAGAAGATGTCCGCTTGAAGCCTGGACAACAGGTGATGGCGATCGACCGGAACGAAACAGTCCTCGACCTGCGCTTCGGTGGCACTGATCGAGACGAGAAAATCTTTGCCCAAGCCGCCCAGCGATGCCAGCAGCGGATGCCCCTGTTCCATGTGCAGTGCGTCCGCGGCGAGTGTTCCCCGGGCGGTTTTGCGGGTCAATCGGTGCATATCGCGCCGGCTCAGGATATCGGCCCAGTATTCCCGGCAGGGGTTCAACAGGAAGAGATAGACCGGCTTGATCCGTGCAAGGCCGGCGAGGGCCTGGAGATGAAAAGGCGACAGGTAAGAAATCCCGAAGACCGAGATGCGCGACGGCAGTTCGACGGATCCGGCCGAAAGCGAGTCCAGCCGCAGCAGCAGATTTCTGTGAAGGTAGGCACGGTGCAGCTTTTCCTTGCCGCGCGACAGCTCGCGCCACAGCTCGCCCTGCCACTGATCGGCGGCCGCATCCCCCCCCTGCCCGGTCTCCCACCGAAATATCATATCCGGTCGAAAAACAAGGTACTGATCGAAGAGGTCGGCCACTCTGCAAGCCAACTGGTATAATTTGACGCCCCGAGCGTCGTCGGCCAGGTAAAGCTTGAGATCGACAAAAGCCGGCCGCTCCAGAAAGGCCGGAAGACTCCGCATGATCCGGAAAACCAGAATCTCGGGCACAAAGGGTGAGGGGTCCGGCAAATCCGGCAGGAGCCGCCGGAACAGGCTGTCCAGAAAGGCATTCGGAAAGGGAAAGGTCATGTTGGCGCAGATGCCGTTGCGGCGCGCGAGGGCCATCGACACCCAGCGTTCCATGCCCCGGCTCTGCACGACAACGGTCTCGGTCTCAAGCGCATCCGCCGACGGCAGGCGCACGACCTCCGCCAGCCGGTCGGCGAGTATCTCGAGCCGGTTGCCGGTGAAAATCCTCAGCGCTGACATCATTGCCTCCCGTTCGACAACTGCGGTCGTCTGCCCTGCGGCGCCACCTCAAGCGATAGGCCTCGCCGTGTTGCCGGAGGAAAACCAGGCTTCAGGCCAGCACGTGACGATCGAGCACGAAACAGGTAAACGTTCCCGTAAAAACCGTCTCGGCGCCTCTTTTGACGGTGACCGGAACGATTTTTTTCTTGCCCGAACCGTCCTCCACGCGGGCCTCGGCGACCAGCCGCTCTCCGGACCTGACCGGTTTGAGAAACTTGACCTCGGCCGCGCCCAGCACGACGTGGGGATGATTGACGGCGATCATGGCCGCATGATCGGCCAGGCCGAAGACGAACCCGCCGTGCACTAAACCGAGATCATCCACGATCATTTCGGCGACGGTTTCCAACTCGACCCGACTGGCCCCGGATCCGGTGTCGAGTGGGCGGCCGCAGAGCCGCTGGTCGATCTTTTGATGGGTCTGAATGTCCATTTCACTGCACCTCTTGCTCGGATTTGGGTTGCGTGAAGTCATACCAGCCTTTGGTGGAGGCGGTCAACCCGGATGACGTAAATTCCTTGCCGATCCGTGGGCTTGTGATCTAAAATAAGACCGGCGGGATTCAGAATTCCTCCGCCCTTCTGTCGGGCTGTCGCCGTCACCGCTGACCGGGTGCCTTACTCGGCCCGCGAAGAGCGGCCTTAACCGATCACCCAACGGACCATCCGCCGCAGGCTTTCGGGATGCTTAAAACAACACCTCGAAAAATTTTAACGGCCGTCTTTTTCTGCGCGGGCCTGCTCGTTTTCGTTTTCTTTTTGAAAGGCGAGGAATTCCTGCGCGTCAAGAGCGATTCCCACCGCCAAAAAACCGATGCCGTCGTCGTGTTGGCCGGACGGCCCACAGAGGACAAAATGCGCATCGAAGAGGGATCCGCGCTGATCCGCGAGGGCAACGGAATCTACCTGATTCTGCCGCTGCGCCACGCTGCCATCGACTGGCCCTGGGCGGTTCAACATTACGGCTTGCATCAAGCCCTGCCGCCGGACAGGGTCTTCATCGGCCGGTCCACGCCAGCCGACGATCCGCTGATCGAGCGGTTCGGCGGCACCTATGTGGAAGCCATCAAAACCGTTTACATCATGCGCGATCAGGCCCTCACATCGGCCGTCATCGTCAGCTCGGCCTACCACATGCGGCGGGTGCAGATGACATTCGAGCGGTTCCGTCAGCCCGGGCGACTCGAATTCTACTATCATCCGGTCGATTCCGACAGCAGAGCGCAACAGCCCTGGTGGACGGACGCGGCGTATGTCGTCAAGGTCCTGCAGGAATATAAAAAATTGCTGGCGGCCTATTTCATCTACAATCTCAGCCCGCCTTCGGTTCCCTGACAGCGCCGTTTCCCGGATTTTCACGTCGTGCCTGAATCCGTTTTTTGCGGGAGGTCTGTCGGCGGCGCTGCGCGGATGGTGGCGGGCGAACTTTGCGCTTGTCTTCAGGGTGTCGATTTGTCATAAGCTCAACGGGTGCCTGACCATGGTGTCATTTTGAGCACGGATCCCTTTTCGATCAGGACACCCCATTTCTTCTGAAAACCCCCTCCTCTGCCGCAAACGGCGGCGACCGGCAGGTCATAGTGGCTGGAGGAAATCGTTTTGGCGCCGTTCACGACCGAATCACACCAGCATCGCACGACCGCGGACTCAAAAAACCAGCGCCGCCGTCTGACCTTCATCAGCCTGTCTTTTCTGACGGGATTTTTGCTGATGGCGGCCAAGTTCTATGCTTTCCACCTCACCGGGTCTTCGGCGATCCTCTCGGATGCGCTCGAATCGATCATCAACGTCGTTGCCAGTGCTTTTGCCATCGGCAGCATCATCATGGCAGCCAAGCCGCCCGATCAGAGCCACCCTTACGGTCACGGCAAGATCGAATTTTTTTCGGCCGGGTTCGAAGGCGCCCTGATCATCGTCGCCGCCCTCGGAATCTTCAAAACCGGCATATCCCGCCTCCTGGCCCCACAGCCGTTGCTTCATCTGGACACCGGTCTGTTAATCCTGCTGGGGGCGAGCGCCGTCAACCTGATGATGGGCCTCAGCCTGGTGAGGGTGGGCAAGGTGACCAATTCCCTTACCCTCGTCGCCGATGGTCGCCACGTGCTGACGGACGTTTACACTTCCGTGGGCGTCGTGGTGGGATTGGTGTTGGTCAAGCTGACGGGATGGCTGCGCCTGGACGGTCTGATCGCCTGTCTGATCGGTTTGAACATCCTGATCACCGGATTCGCGCTTGTGCGGCAGGCGTTTCACGGCCTCATGGACGCCGCCGATCCCGCCGTGTTGAAAAGCCTTTCGGAGCTGCTCATCGGGCATCGGCGTGAAAACTGGATCGACATCCACCAGTTGAGAGCCTGGAAATCGGGCGATCACACGCACATCGACATGCATCTCATGCTGCCGCGGGACTGCTCCCTCGAGGAAGCGCACAAGGAGGCCAAAACGGTCGAGAGCCTTGTCAGCGAACATTTCAGGGGGCGGGCCAGCGTGCTGATCCACCTAGACGCCTGTATCGAAGCCGATTGCCCGGTTTGCCATGCGCGCATGTGCCATCTGAGAAACGCAGCGGCAACACAAGATCCGCAATGGCGTCTCGACACCCTCACCGCTCAAAAGGGTGGTGGGCAATCCCGCTCTTCGAATAACCGCAAACCCTAGCCGTCGATCGATGGGCCGATTCTCAATTGCCGCCAATTCGCTCGACAACCTCGCCGCCGACGAGCAAGTGCGCGTCGAACCGACCCGGCCTTTCTTGTGTTGAGATTCTGAAATAATGATATTAATGCTTGTAACCGATTTAAATTCTTGATATAAATATAAAATATTTTAGAACTTCGCACGGGGAGAGCAAATGCCATGGCATTGACAAAGGCCGACATAATCGAGACGGTAGCCGAAGGCAACGGGTTTTCAAAAAAACAAGCCACCGATAGCGTCGAGATGCTGTTAGAAATCATGAAGCGCACCCTGGCATCCGGCGAGGATGTTCTGGTCAGTGGATTCGGAAAATTTTGTGTCAAGGAAAAATCCGAACGCAGGGGTCGTAATCCCGCCACCGGCGATGCCATGCTATTGAGGCCGCGACGGGTGGTAACGTTCAAGTGTTCCGGTAAGTTGCGCGAAAAGATCGACCCGGACGCGTGACGCCCTCATCACGGCGACAGGCGTCCACTTTATTTTTAGAGGAGGCGCAAATGCCGATCGAACGCATTGCCATATCGACCGGCGGCGGCGATGCCCCCGGGCTCAATGCGGTCATCCGCTCGATTGTCCTATCGGCCGTCAACCGCGGCTGGAAATGCTTCGGCATCCGCGACGGTTACAACGGGCTGCTGCTGCCGGAGCAGTTCCCGCATGGCGGTCTGCTGCCGTTGAGCCGCGATTCGGTGCGCGGCATCACGCATCTGGGCGGTACGATTCTGGGCACGACCAACCGGGGCGACCCCATGCGATTTCCGACGACAACCGACGATGGCCGGGTGATTGAAACGGATCGGACCGCTGAGGTGGTCAGCGCTTTTCGCCGCCACCGGTTGGATGCCCTGGTCGCCATCGGCGGAGACGGGTCGCTGGCCATCGCCGCGGCCCTGTTTCACAAGGGGCTGCACGTGATCGGCGTGCCCAAGACGATCGACAACGACCTCGACAAAACCGTCGTGACGTTCGGTTTCGACACGGCCGTGCATTTCGCCACCGAATGCATCGACCGCCTGCACTCGACGGCCGAGGCCCACCAGCGAATAATGGTCGTCGAGGTCATGGGGCGCTACGCCGGCTGGATCGCCCTGAATTCAGGCGTATCGGCCACGGCCGATGCCATTCTGATTCCCGAAATTCCCTTCGACCTCCACAAGGTCGCCGAAAAAGTGATGGAACGTGAACAAAGCGGCCGCCGGTTTTCAATTATCGTGGCGGCCGAAGGCGCCCGGCCGAAGGGCGGGAAGCATATCGTGGCGGCCGGCAAAACCCCCGGCCGGGCCGAAAGGCTGGGCGGCATCGGTCAAGCGGTGTGCTCCGAACTCGCCGCCCTGACCGGCAAAGAGGCTCGTACGGTCGTCCTCGGGCATCTGCTGCGCGGCGGGACCCCCACTTCCTTCGATCGCCTTTTGTCTCTGCGTTTCGGCGCCGCCAGCGTCCGCGCTCTCGACGAGGGCCAATCCGGCGTCATGGTCGTCCTCGATCCGCCGGCGGTCACCTACGTACCCCTGGATCAATGCACGCAGCGCATGAAAACCGTGCCCCCCGACTGCGACACGGTCTTGACCGCCCGGGACCTGGGTATTTCCTTCGGCGACTGAAACAGCGCTGGCGCGATCCGGTATCCGCATTGCCTAACGTGGACGGCGACACATGCTCTATGGCGCAATGAATTTCCCGGTCAGACCGGTTCTGGAAGAACTGGAATCCCTGGCGGCCCTCGGTTTCGATTTTCTGGAACTCGCCATGGATCCCCCGGCTGCCCACTACGCGACGGTCCGTGATCAAAAGACCGCGCTGTTGGCCGCCCTCGACCGGCACGGGATGCAGCTGGTCTGCCATCTGCCGACCTTTGTCTCGCTCGCGGACCTGACCGAGGGCATCCGGCAGGTTTCACTCGCCGAAGTGCTGAACTCATTGGAAACCGCGGCCGCACTCGCGGCTGAAAAAGTCGTGGTGCACCCTGCCACCATCGCCGGCATGGGGGCTCACGTGCCCGAGCTGGCCCGCCAACACGCCTTCGCGAGCCTGTCCGCCATCGCCGATAGAGCCGCAGAACTGGGGCTCAGCCTCTGTCTCGAAAACATGTTCCCGCGTAACCGGTTCGGAGTCGAGGTCGTCGAGTTCAGGGATATCTTCAACCGCTTTCCAGCCCTGAAACTAACCCTCGACACCGGTCACGCCAACATCGGCAGCCCGCGCGGCAAGCGTACCATGAGGTTTATCGAGGCGTTTGCCGATCGGATCGGCCACCTCCACGTGAGCGACAACTTCGGCAAGGAAGACAATCACCTGCCGATCGGTTCCGGCACAGTCCCTTTTCCCAAGATAGCGGCCGCATTGAAGAAAACCGGATACGACGGCACCGTAACGTTTGAGGTGTTCACGCCCGACCGGGACTATCTCCGCCTGAGCCGCCATAAGTTCGATCAGATCTGGCGGTCGCATTAATGGGCGAAATCGGCGTTTTGAAAAGATTATCAAGGGGCGGGATGCAAAAAAGGGTGCTTTGCGCGGCGGTCGTGCTGCTGCTTAGCGGTGTGTCGATATCGCATTGCCCGGCCGGTGAGCGGCCGCAAGCGGTCGAGGAAATGATCGGGCGCCAGGATGCGATCCTGGTCACGGATTCCAAGGGACGGGTCCTGATCTCAAAAAACGAAAACAGGCCGTTGATACCGGCATCGACCCTTAAAATCTTTACCGCCCTGGTCGCCCTCCACACCCTCGGACCCGACTACCGCTTCGTGACCGAATTCTACCGCGACGACAACGACAATTTGACCATCAGGGGTTATGGCGACCCGTTGCTCATCTCCGAGGTGGTGGCGCAAATCGCCCGCAACCTGGGACATGAGCTAACGCGTGTCAACAACATCGTTCTGGACGCCGCCTTCTTCGCCCAACCTCTGGCGATCCCGGGCATCACCTCTTCTTCCGAACCATACGACGCCCCCAACGGCGCCTTGTGCGTCAACTTCAACACCGTGTTCTTCACCAAGCAAAACGGCGCCTACCTCAGCGCCGAACCGCAGACGCCCCTGTTGCCGATGGTGTTGGAACGAATCGGCTCTTCCGGCCTGAAGACGGGCCGTATCGTCTTGTCGCACAACAAAAATGAGATCTTGCTCTACTGCGGACATCTCTTCGATCATTTTTTGCGCCAATCCGGTGTGACCGTATCCGGAAAGGTGACGACCGGGACGCTCCAAGCCGACCGCGATCGCTTGATTTACCGCTTTGCCTCACCTTTTACGCTCAGCGACATCATCGGCCGGCTGCTGGCCCATTCCAACAACTTCGCCACCAACCAAATCCTGATCGCCGCCGGCGCCCGGCGCTATGGTCCACCCGGAACACTCGCAAAAGGCGTTCAGGCGGCCCGCGCGTATGCCCGCGATATCCTGCAGTTGGAGAACATCCGCATCAGCGAAGGGTCCGGCATATCGCGCGAGAACCGCATCACGGCCCGCGACATGCAAAAGGTGCTCGATGCCTTCGCGCCCTTTCACACCCTGATGCGCAACGACGGCCGCCAGTTCTATAAAACCGGCACCCTGCACGGCATCAGCACCCGCGCCGGTTATATTGAAAACCCGGACGGCAGCCTGCATCGTTTCGTCGTTCTCATCAATTCGCCGGGTCGCTCGGCCGAGCCAGTCACCCGCCGTTTGATGCGCGGCGCGAACGGAGCTTTTCCTTGATGCGCCTTTTGGCGTCTTCAGAGAGCGTTGCGGGGGTTTCGTCGGTTGGCCGACCCGGGTCCTCGAGGCGGCTCATTTTTCTGAGCATGATCAACTGCCGGCGAAAGCGCGCACAGTATCGGCACATCATCAGGTGTATCCGGATGGCCATGCGCTGGTGCACCGGTAACGGCGCATCCATGGAGTGAGATACTTTTCGGGAAACATCCTCCTGGCAGCGAAACATCCAATGCGTCATGGTTCGGATCCTTCCGCATACAGGATAACCCAGCAATTCTGTTCTGTAATGCCGAAAAGGTTGCAGATTTCAGCGGTACTCAGCCCGTCAATTTCTCTGCGAGCAAACACATCCGCCGTCCTTTGCGGCAAATCTGACAGACAGCGAAAAAAATGGTCCCTGAACAAGGTCCTCGGCGATGCTGCTGTCTTTGACACGGGCCCTGGCGAAATGAAAGAGCGCATCCCCGTATCGATCCACCCAGGCATCGGCATTTAATGGCGGCGGTCTATCCATGCTGTTTTGTACCCTTCCGTATTTGTTTGGTGAAAATCGGCTAATGGGTATCAAATCGGGGCGATTTTGCAAGTGGGAATGTGAAAACGGCCGCCAGCGGAGCTTCCCCGCATTCCGGCAGGCTACCGGTTTTTCCGGCCGGACGAGGGGCGCCTGCGCTCTGAGTGCAGCGGAGAGCAGGCGCCTTGCTCGATGTCCGGCTATAGGGATGCCTTCAGCGCACCAATCATACTCTTCATGTCCTTCGGATCGCCATGGGGATGTTGCACCACCATGATCATCGACCATTTGCCGAAGGGCGTCTCAGTTAGCGACGCACTGTAGCTGCCATTGCCCACTGGTCCGTTCGGAACATATACGGGGCCGACCCGACGCCGGTTTCGCTTTTCTTGGGTTTCATGTTAACGAACCAGACGGTGTAGACGGCCTCGGGTTTTAGGCCCCGGGCTTGAAGGTTGATATGATTTATGCCGATAACAGTGGTTCCGTTGGCCTCAGGGTGTTCCGCTGTCGGTTCGAGAACGATTGTCCGGCCACTGCCGGCTGCCCAACTCAAAGAAAAGAAAAAGATGCTCAATAGCGTGATCAGGGCGATGTTAAATCTTCGTTTTGCCTTCATGGTAACCTCCCGTTGACTTCATTGAATCCATTTTGTGTGATTCATGCCCACAAAAATTTCGGCATGTTCGTCTTTTTGAAAAGCGTTTTCGCCTACTTTTCGCTTTCCTTTTGACCCATTCGTCGACTTGGACCGCAAACCTTTACAGCACGATAGAGCATGGAGTGTAAAAAAAGCGGTCATGCGTTAGGATTCCAGAAAATTTGCGACTGAAATATAGCAAACAGGGGATCATCAGCTGACGAAATGCGAGCGGAACGAGGCAAACAGCATGCTCAAGAAACGATTTTCAAAATTAAATGATGCATTCGATGCCGACCATGTCAACTTCTGGAGCCCAACTGAGCCGGCTGAACAATCTGATGGTGATTGTAAACATCAGCATGTTTTTTCTTACCGGACTGGTGACAAAGGGTTATTTTTTCACCTTCTATTCGCTGGCGTGTTCAGGTGTCGTGGGGGTGGGCACTCTCGTCCCAACAACCCTTATCCGGCACTTATGGTATTATTGGACATTTTTTATCGTCGAATTCACCGGGATCTACTATCTGGTGGCCAGCGTGATCTATTGGGTCACGCATGGCCCCGGGTAGCAATCGAACAGGTCGACTAAGGAGACCGTAATGATTCGTGCGAAGCTGGGCATCGGCATTGGACCTTTCCATTAGCCCGGGGACGATTCAAAAAATCATCGATCGCGTCTCATCGCCCGAGCTTCGGCGACTGTACCATATGGCCGAGGTGCGCCCCAGCCCCAGCCAGTGGCGGGACTTTTATGCCCGCTTCATTCGGCTTATCACTCTGTCCATTCGGTTTACTTGGCAACGGCGGCCTCGACGATTCCGGAAAGCGCCTTGCGCAATTTTTCAACGGCCGGGCAATTTGCGAACCCATGCCGCTGCGCAAGATAGGCCGGGTCGTTGTAGCCAAGCCAGACCTGTTTGGAGGCATCTTCCCACACCAGCGCCTTGAGGGGCAAGTCGATACCCACGGTCTGGGCGCACTCCATAAGCGGCGTACCGCCCTGTGGATTACCAAAGATCAGCAATTCGGTGGGCCGCAGGGATTTGCCCACCTTCGCGGCGCCGGCGGCATGATCGATGCGGGCAAATACGTTTAAATCACGTTGCTTGACGATTTCCTCCAGCCGGTTCATTGTCGCCTTGACGCTACGGGGGCTCTTAACCTCCACCAGACCGTCCGCGGCGGCAGCCGCTGAAGCCGTGGCGAAAAAGGCAAGGGTCAATAGGGCATAAAATATTTTCATTTTCATCTCCTTTCATAACGTGCGTGGGGGTTTAGAACTCCTTGTTTGAGTTGTTACGGTTTAATGCGCCTATTTCAGCACTTCGATGAACCGGATGTAGGATGTTGACCTCTCCCCCATATTGTCGGAATCATTCATGATGCCCAGCGCCGCCTCGCGCGGGGGATTGCCGCCGAAGAACCGCTTGTAGTCTTCCAGGACGTTTACGGTTTCTGCCACCCATTGGCCGACTTTTTCAGGTCCGTGCTGCAGGGGAATCATGATCGATCGTTCCGAGAAAGGACTGCCTACCGGATCCGCCTCGTCCGACTGGTTGGCCCAGATGTAGTTCAGGCTACTGTGCGGCGGATAAAGACCGTAAAGGGCCTTAGCGAGTTCATACTTGATTTTCATGCCGATCGTGGCGGTTTCAGGATGATAGGCAAAAAAGACATAGACCCGGATGGGATAATCGTCGCCGGACTTGAGCCGATAATTTCCGTCGGCGTATAGATTGTCAACCTTCCAACACCAGCGAACTAGCGGATACTGGGCGACGTTAAACGTTCGTTTGTGGACCAGGGCCGAGGCGCTGTCACTGCTCTTTGCAACCAGAACGCTTGCGCCGTCCTGATTTTGGGTTGAATAGGTCGTGTGCCGGTCGATACCGGGAAAGAATAATGGCTCCCACGCGTCGAGGGTTTCGAAATCTTCGCGGAAGAAAACCGTGTCAGCGGCATGCAGGTGAGCGCCCAACAATATGCTGGATATCAATATCAAGCACACACCGGTGTTTTGGTATGACCCCATAAAATTACGATCTCACGTCTGTGTCGATCAGGCAATAACGCCCGACTGTGAGTTCTGAATAAATGGTCATCAGCGCTTATCGTCAACAATTGTTGGAAACGGTTGTTGTGGTGATGTCCAATGATGATCCCGACAAGCTCCCATTCGGTAATACGGTGCATGTTGCCACGGTCTGCCTGGTGCCGGGATGATCACACAGCCGGTGTTCCCAGCATTTGTCTGTAAAGCTCGAAGTACGCATCGGCCGTAACCCGGTAATTGAATGTTTCGACACTGCGGCGCATGATCCGCTCAATGTTTTTTTGCTTTACCTGTTCCGCCAGCATAAAAAACATCATGGCTTGGCCCATGGCCCAGAAAAGACCGTTGCTGTCGAAGGATTCGAAAACGAATCCGTTTCCGGAACCGGTATCGACGTTAAGGTGCGAAACCGTATCGCGCAGGCCGCCGGTTTTGTGAACCACCGGAAGCGTTCCGTAGATCTGACCGATCATTTGAGAAAGGCCGCAAGGTTCGAACTTTGACGGCATGAGTACAAAATCGGCCCCCGCATAAGCGAGATGCTCAAGTTTTTCATCATAAGGGTGAACGTCAACGACACGCTTCAGATCGTGAATAGCCGAGATTTCCTGGAAAACCTGCCGGTACGGGCCATCCGCGATAAATAGGATTTGCAGGCCATGACGACCATGGCTGGAGACCACCGGGAAAAGGACCTCTGCCAGCAGCTGGCAGCCTTTTTGGGTCGGATCGAGGCGTGAAGGCCAGAAAAACACGGGCGCGTTTGCGTCCTGATTTAATCCCAACTTTATTTGCAGGGCGGTTTTGTTTTCGCGTTTTGCGGATGGATGTGTCTCAGGACTGTAAGTTCGGGCAATGGCTGCGTCCGTGGCCGGATCGAATGTCGCATTCGGCGCGTTGAGGATGCCGAAAGCGCAACCGGCATCGAGCTTATTGGCTAATTCCTGCCGCAGGGGTGGGTTGACAAACGCATGCCTGCCGCTGACCATTTCCTTCAAAAATGTCGGGCTGACGGTGTTGACGTAATTCGCCGCAAAAACCCCGCAGGTGAGCAATTCGACGGAGTTGCCATACCTGCTTTCTTCGTACCCCTGCGGCCTGCGCTCGTAATAAAGGCCGTCCCAAAAGGAAGCGACATCGATTCCGCGCTCTTCAATCACATTGAGGGTAGTCTTCATGGAGTGAATATTGTGTACGGTGAACAGGCAGGGGATACCGGTTTTACGCGCCATGGCCGGTATCAGGCCGATCATCCAATCATGACAGTGAATCAAATCCGGTGCCACCCTTGGGATGATGTTGTTGATCACTTCTCTTTGGAAAACAAGCGCCAAGCTCAGGTTGTCATCGCCGTTTCCAGAATAGATCCGGTCACGGTGGAAAAAAATCCGGTCTTCGGCCAGATGCAGTCGGTCACCGGTAAGCACGTAACGCATGTTTTTCTGGTTTTTTTGCAGATGCACGGCCAGGCATTCTTCATACATGGCCTTATAGTTGGGAATCGTCGCGTGGACATCGACGCCCTGCCGAAACAGTTCACAGATCAGGGACGCCGCCACATCCGCCAATCCGCCGGCTTTGGCCGATAGACAATCAGAAATGGACCCCAAGTGATCAGGCAGGTAAGTCGCCTCGGGGGTTACTATCAGAATTCTAGGTTTTTTCTCCTGCTTCATGCCGATTCCACCCAGCGACCCAAAATGCGCTGGTGCTCATTGTTCGATGACATGCCGACGCGACGCTCCTTATGCGAGTCAGGTCGCCAGCTCGCCCTGATTAATAATTCCATCCGCAGCATTATCGGCGGAGCGGAGTCCGCGGACCACCCAGTGGCGAATGGCGGATATCATCTGCGCCAGGCCATCAAACGCGAAAAAAGCGACTTGGCAAAGGGCGTCAACCGCGTGCGGTTGTAAGCATCTCCAATTTGCCGGATGGCCTCCGCCTGCGTCGGGTAGGGGTGAATGGTGTCGGCGATCTGCTTTAGTCCCAGGTTGTGCGTCATGGCCAGGGTGATTTCCGAAATCATGTCGCCGGCATTGGATGCCACGATGGTGGCACCGATGATTTTATCCGTGCCCTTGCGCACGTGCACCCGTGCCAGGCCGTTAGTGTGGCCTTCGAGGATCGCGCGGTCGACCTCGCTCAACTCCCGCGTGAAGGTATCGATCTCGATGCCCTGCTCCCGGGCCTGCTTTTCGTAAAGCCCGACATGGGCGATTTCCGGTTCCGTATAGGTGCACCAGGGGATGGTCAATGCGCCGGCGCCGGCGCGGCCGAAAAACAACGCGTTGCGGATGACGATCCGCGCCATGAAATCCGCCGCGTGGGTGAATTGATACGGCGAGCAGATGTCGCCGGCCGCGAAGATATTGGGCTGAGTGGTTTGAAGCCGGTCATTGACCTGCACGCCTTTCTTGGTAAAAACGACACCGGCCGCCTCCAGTCCGAGGTTCTCCACATTCGGGGCGCGCCCCACGGCGACCAGCAGCTGGTCGACGACTTCATCGTAGCCTTTGCCGTGAGATTCCACGGTGAGACGGATTTTTAGACCGTCAGCCCTGGCCAGTTTCAGTTCTTTGCCGCAGCACAGGAGTTTGACACCGTCCCTTTGCATGGATTCCCAAACGATACCCGCAGCGTCACTGTCTTCCCTGGGCAGGATGCCGTGCAGGGTCTCTATCAGCAACACCTCCGATCCGAAGCGCGCAAAAGACTGGGCCATTTCGCAGCCGATGGGACCGGCGCCGATAATGGCCAACCGCCTGGGCATCTCGGTCAGGGAAAAAACAGTTTCATTGGTCAGGTACGTCACATCATCCAGACCCGCGATAGGCGGCGCCGCGGCGTGCGCACCGGTGGCAATGAGCGCTTTCTTGAAGGTCAAGTGTTCGCCGGCGACCTCAACCGAGTGGGCATCGACAAACCTGCCGTCGCCGATAAACACGTCGATCCCCAGGTCGCTGAAGCGCTTGACCGAGTCGTTAGGCGCAATGGATGCCCGCAGGCGGCGCATGCGTTCCATGACCTGACCGAAATCGATCGTTACGCCCTCCGGGACATGTACACCGAACTCGCCGGCCTCACGAACGGCGGCGGCGGCCCGTGCGGCCCGGACCACGGCCTTGGACGGCACGCAGCCCACGTTGAGGCAATCGCCGCCCATCAGGTGGCGCTCGATCAGGGCGACCTTGGCCCCCAGTCCGGCCGCGCCGGCCGCGCACACCAGCCCGGCGGTTCCCGCACCGATGACGACCAGGTTGTAGCTTGACGCGGGTTTAGGATTTTTCCAATCAGCCGGATGAACATGCGACACCAATTTTTGATTATACACATCCCACGGGCTTACAATCTTTTTGTCTTGGTCATGGTTGGACATTTGTTGCCTCCGAAGGTCTCTATAAGTAAATCGGGTTGGTAATGGAAACCATTTTTTACTTCTCGTTCAGGGTCCAATCGTAATCCAGGTATTTGACTGAATACCCGCCTGTTTTCAGGTAATCGCCGTCCGCTGCGGAAAGATATCCGGCGTAAAAATTCGCCACGGCGCGTTCGGTATTATCGAGTCCCGAAAATCCCGATGAAGGCAAGAACCCGGCGACAAAATCTTTCCCGTACCATTTGAAGATCGAAGAAAAATAGACCACCTTCCTGTCGCGGTCGATGCGCAGACCGGCCGGACTCGCCAAAAACCACCGGGACTGGTTGTCGAGCTGCGCGTCCAGCTTTTCGAGGGTATAGGCCTCGCTGCGCAATGTCGGGCAGCCTTTGGCGGCACAGACCAGGGCCAGGTGAATGCGCGGCTCGCTGTAGTCTTTACGGATGATGTCATGCTCCAAGTTGTCCAGGGTGATGGTTTCGCCGAAGAGCCTGACGACCGGCTGATCCCACGGGCCTTTGAAGAAGGTGCCGATATCCTTGATGCTCTTGATCGGATGGTGGTCGACAACCAGCTTCAGTGTGGCCGCATTGTAAAGATTGATCAAAAACGCCAGCCGCTCCGGTTCCGTCCATGCGTTGAAGTGCGCTTCGGTAACCCCGGCGGCGCTGTCCAGATAACGATCCAGGGCAGTGGTATCGGTTTTAAGAGCCTTGTAATCCACCCGGCCGTCGGCGACGTATCGCTTCAGCAGCGCCTCATAGCCTGCATAGGTCTGGTCGAACTCCGCTGCGTTGACGATCCCGGTCCAACTCAGCAATATTGCGGATAAGAGCATTGCGATCAGCCGGTTGAGGGGAAACGGGTGTACGAGAGTTTTCATGGGCCTACTACTCCTTGGTTAAGCCTTATAAGTGGATGATGCGGTGGTCCCGCCGTGACCTGTCCAATTGGTGTGAAAGAAATCACCTCGCGGTCTGTCGATTCTCTCATAGGTATGCGCGCCGAAATAGTCCCGCTGGGCCTGAATCAGATTCGCTGGAAGCCTGGCCGTGCGATAGCCGTCATAATAGGCCAGCGCCGCATTGATTGCCGGCATCGGAAGGCCCAGCTGCACGGCCGCAATTGCCACGCGCCGCCAGCCGGCCTGCCCTTTTTCTATAGCCTGTTGAAAAAATGGGGCGAGCAGCAGATTCACCAGATCGGGGTCGGCGTCAAAGGCATCTTTGATGTTACTGAGAAATGCCGAACGAATAATACAGCCGGCGCTCCACATCACGGCGATGCCCCCGAAGTTGAGGTGCCAGCCCTGCTCGGCCGCCACGGCGCGCATGAGTTGATACCCCTGGGCATAGGAGACGATCTTGGACGCATACAGGGCCTGTTCGAGGTCTTCGAGCATGGTTTTTGTGTCTCCTTGGAAATGCGTTTGCGCGCCGCTGAGTATCTGTGACGCGGCAACACGCTCGTCTTTGATCGCCGACAGAAAGCGTGCAAAAACCGCCTCGCCGATCAGTGTCAACGGCTGGCCCGCATCCAGGGCCAAGATGGCCGTCCATTTGCCGGTGCCCTTCTGACCCGCCGTATCGAGGATCAGGTCGAGGGTCGTCCGCCCGTCCTTATCCTTGTGAGCGAGGATGTGATGGGTGATTTCAATGAGGTAGGAATCGAGCACTCCTTGGTTCCATTGAGCAAAAACAGCCCTCATCTCCTCATTGGAAAGTGCCAGACCGTCTTTCATCATCTGGTAGGTTTCACCGATCAACTGCATGTCGCCGTATTCGATGCCGTTGTGCACCATCTTCACGAAATGGCCGGCCCCGCTTTCTCCGACCCAGTCGCAGCAGGGCTCACCGTCGTCCGTGAAGGCGCAGATGGTTTGAAAAATCGGCCGAATCAATTCCCATGCGGCCGGTGAGCCGCCCGGCATGATCGAGGGGCCTAGTAAAGCGCCCTCTTCGCCGCCGGAAATCCCGGTTCCGACATACAGCAATTCCTTGCGTTCGGCATCTGCCGCCCGGCGAATCGTGTCGGTGAAATGCGAATTGCCGCCGTCGATGATCACGTCGCCGGCATCCAGAAAGGGAGTGACCGCTTCGATAAACTCGTCCACGGCCCTTCCGGCCTTGATCATGCACATCACCTTGCGCGGTCGTTTCAGGGTCCCGATGAGCTCTTCGATCGTGTGACATCCGATGATGTTCTTCCCGGCAGCCCGTCCGTTGACAAAGGCATCGACCTTGCTGGTGGTGCGGTTGAAGCAGGCCAAAGTAAAGCCTTTGCTTTCCATGTTGAGGATCAGGTTTTCACCCATCACCGCCAGCCCGACGACGCCGATATCCGCTTTATCTTTCATGCTAATTCCTTTCCATTTCTTATCGCTTTGCATGGCCCATGATTTGCGTTTTTTGTAACTGTCGCGCTTTCCGAAGACTTCCTGATCTTGCGCTTGTAAAGCGCCAGCAGCTTTTTGACCGTGATCGGAAACAGGCCGAGCACGGCAAAGGAGATCAACACCCCCGGGGACAGGATGCCGGCCAGGGAATCGATTTGGGCCAGTTCCTTGCCGGCATTGACACAGACAATGGTCCCGGCCAGCATGCCGATCTGCGACACCCAGAAAGAAGATAACGGGTGCAGGTACCACTCGCGCAGCAGCAGTACGAGCTCTTCCTTGGCGAAATGGGAATCGATGCGGGCAAAGGGCAGCATGTGAAAGGCCAGGTCCCAGGCGGCAAACCACGGGTACCCCCACTTGTCGGGAACCGACAGAATGTCCCGGCTGTGCAGGTGCGCCTTGACATCCTCACCGTGATTGCCTTCGGGGCCCGTCAGGCCGAACAGCCGTTCCTTGAGGATCGGGTCCCTTTCGTTCCACAGCGTCAGGGCAAAGCACAGCCGGCACTGCCGGTCGGTAATCCCGAGCCGCCCGTCCTCGCCCCAGCGATAGGCCCGGCTGCGGGCGTGGTCGTGGGGAAAATACTCCCAGCAGGTTCCATCCGGAGAATAGTCTTCACGGACGGTGGCCCACTGCCGTTCGGCCAGATAGGATCCCCAGCGCTTCCAGTTTTTGGTCCGCGCGGTGCCTTCGCCTAAACGAACTGCTTCTGCATTTTTCTTTTCCAAGACGAGACCTCCCTGCATCGTTTGATCCGGATGGCTGGAAAAAGAGTTAATCGGTATACGAGCCTTCGGAAAGTCTTCATTCAGGTCAGGGAAAGAATCTCGAATCCGGTCAGATGAGCCCCGGAAGTAAAATCGTTTCAGGGAACCGGGTCAAGATTGTCTTCGGATTTTTTTGCCAGGGATGAATCCGCCCGGCGGACAATTCCCGAAAAAACCTGCCAATGCCGAACTTTCAGTCCCGCAGGTTCCGCAGCACCTCGATGGCCGAAGCGGGTTCGGGACGCACCGTATGGTCGAGATGCACATCGGCGGCCTGAATCACGGCGTTCCGATCGACGATAAAGCGCGCGGGCATGGGCAGGCTCCAGCTGTCATTCCCGTTGTACTTCGGCAAATCGAATTTGAATACTTCTTCGTAAACCCAGCGCATGCTCGCCGGCAGCGAAAAGGCGACGCCGAAGGCGGCGGCGACCGCATTGCCCTGGTCGCTGAGCACCTCAAACGGCAACCGACGCTCTTTTACAAGCTCCGCGGAATAAATTCGGAGCTGGGGTGATAGGGCGACCAGGTCTCCTCCTGCCGCTCGAATGTCGGCAAAACTTTCGCGCAGGGCTACCAGCTCTGCGTTGCAGTAGGGTCACCATTTGCCCCGGTAGAAAAGAATCACCAGCGGTCCTCGCGCCAACAGCGCCTGTGATCGGATGACCGCGCCTTCAGAATTGGGCAGGGCGAATGCCGGAGCCGTGTCGCCGATTTTCAGCGCCTGCCCCAGCACGTTCTTTTTCGACAGCTCTTCAAAACCCTGCTTCATCGCCGTTGTGATCTCGGGCGTCAGCATAGCGGCTGTCTTGGCCTTGATCGCCTTGAGTTGCTCCTGTAATGTCATTATATCCTCCTGTTTTTTGTCAGCCGCCCGGCTGTCAACAGCACCATGGCAGGCACTGCATTCAGATCGAGACGGCCTTGAGTGTTCTTGCTGTTTCATCGACGATAGGGGTTTTCCGCGAGCGCCCCACGGTATATGCTGTGAGTGTGGGTCTCGACGGCAGTCAGGGCCTCTTCCCCTGAAAAACTGCCGAGCTTGTATTGACAGAGAAACAACATGCCCTTTGTCGTTGCGGGAGTCATATTGACGATTTCCTCAAACTCTCGCAGGTCTTTTGAAACCCAACCCCTGGCCTTCGTCCAGGTCATGTCGCCGAATATCCTGAAGCGCTCTCCGGGCCGCCGAGCCAACTCCGCTATAAATCGGGCCTGCCCCATGGGTGTCTCCATGCCACGGCTGAAGTGCAGCCGGCCGGCCTTGCTGAACCCTTCCACATCAACTCGCCGCTCTTCTATAGACGCGATGACCTTTACCGTTTCGACGTCGGGGGCCACGACACAAACGATGTCGCCCTTCGTCAGACCCTCGACGATAAAGGCAGTGGCGACATTCGCCGATTCCTGCGTATTTGTGCTGAGATGGGTGATGTGTGACCCGTCCGGCACCTCGAATCCATTGAACCCCAGCGACACCACTGTCGGATCATCTGAGATGGCACCACCTTCGAGATAGGCCATCAAATCCTGCGGCTTGAACCGGCGCGCGCGCCTGCCGCCGACACGGTAGCATTTCAATGCGCCTTTGTTGGTCCAGCGCCGCACCGTCATCTCCGAGACATTCAAAAATTCAGCCGCTTCCCTTATGTTCAGCAAGCGTTCCAAGAAAAAAGCCTCCGTATGTGATCTGATATTAAACTTTGTTATACGATAGTATGCATGATGAGCCCCTTGTAAAGAATCAGCCGCCGTTAATTGCGACGCCCGATGGGGAGATCTCTTTTTTCAGCCCAGACCGTTCGATAATCGAAGCGTCCCATTCCGATAATATTGTATTTTAAAATCTCGAAATTCGGGCTCAAATCGAAATCTCGCGGGACGATCTGAGAGTAATGGCGCATGATCAATGCAGAGCCATACGGATTGGCGTTTTCCCTTTCGTTCGCATCCGTCAGCGGCAGCAGGGCGGGAACGACAGGATGGTCGTAATGTTTTCCGATGTTAGCGATCACCTCCGCCACGACGGTCTCCAGGTCTTCCGGAGAAATCCCGAAGGGCCGGCAGATTCGAATATTGCAATCGCTGTATTTACTGAGGGGAACGGCCTCGACACCGCTTCCGGCATTGGCTTCGATCGCCATGTGTTGTCGATCGGAATCGCCGGCTCGATCCAAAACCGTCTTCATCACTTCTATTCCGGCCTCTTTTAATGCATCTCCGACATAGAAAACCAGATGGCTCCAGGAGCTTTTCGTCAGCAACTGAATGATTCGGCTGATCTCCGAACGACTCTCGACTAGCACGACGTCGCCCTTGCGTATCACCGATAGAGGTTCTGCAAGTTGTTGATGATCCTTTTCTCATAAGATTTGGTGGGTGTTTCGAGACGCTTGAGAAGAGATCGGCCTATTGCGGTCAGCCAACCGGCTCGTCGTTTTTCGTATGCGGGACGCATGTTGCCCCCTGTTGTTGGAAGTTGGCGGCCACGGTCAACTTCTGCCCGATTAAATTCTGTAGTCGAGCTGGACACCGATTAAACCGGACCGTGACCAGAACGGAGAACGTCAATCCGGTTGCCTGTTTTCGTCAGGATACCAACACAACGAGGTCCAAAGGTTCCTCGACACCCTGAACGATTCTGCTGAGGAGCCGTTCGCCGGGCTTTTGGGCCCCGTACCCCTGAAGAACGGCGAGCTCCCATGCCGCCAGGGTCGTCAAGGCCCGCACCCCCTCGGTCTTAGTGTGTTTCTCGATCTTGGCGCTGATATTGACCGGATCACCGATCACTGTGTACTCTAAACGATTTTCGTCGCTTACGGCCCCGAAGATCACGGAGCCGGTGGCCACGGCAGCGCCGAGGGCCAGAATCGGCTTGCCCTCGGCTTTCAGCCTGCGGGAGGGGCTGTGAAAAAACGCGCTAAAGAACGCCGGGACAAAAATTAAGGCCAGGGGTTAAGGATGGGCGAGACTGAATTCGATAAGGGCGGCGGGTGCCATGCCGTCGTTACGGCGCCGGGTCTGATGTCTCAGGGCCGCTGGTGATGTGGGCGTAGGCGCTGTGGTTGTGGATCGACTCGAAGTTTTCGGCGCTGACGGAGAACCAGGTGATGTTGTCGTCGGCTTTCAGGCGTTGGGAAACGTCCCGCACGATGTCCTCGACAAACTTGGGGTTTGAAAACCCGCGCTCGGTCACGCACTTCTCGTCCACGCGTTTGAGAACCGAAAAGACGTCGCACGAGGCCGTCTCTTCCACGAGCCGGATCATGTCCTCGATCCAGATGAATTTCTTGAACCGCGTGCAGACCTTCACCTGGCCGCGTTGGTTGTGGGCGCCGTAGGCACTGATTTCCTTGGAACAGGGGCAAACCGAGGAGATCGGCACGGTCACCTCGACCATCAGGTCCACCCGGCCCGCCGGATCGCTGTAGCCACGAAACCTGCACTCGTAGTCCATCAATCCCGGCGCTAGGCTCACCGGCGCCTTTTTTTCGATAAAATAGGGAAAGGACACCTCGATGTGGGCCGATGCGGCATTCAGGTGCGCCTTCATCTGTTCCAGCACTTCGGATATCCGCTTTAAGGAGACCTCGGGCCGAAACAGATGCAGGATCTCGACAAAACGGCTCATGTGCGTGCCCTTGTTCTTGTGAGGCAGGTCCACGTACATGTTGATGGAGGCCACCGTGTTCTGATACCCGTTTTCACGATCGAGGACCGTTATCGGATACTTCAGATTTTTGATCCCGACCTTGTCGATGGGGATATTGCGGTGGTCGCGCTGGTTTTGTACATCTCGCATGTGCATGCGCAGCCTCCCCCTGCCTGCGCCGATCGAAGGCGATGCCGGCCCCTATCCGTCAGGTCAACAGATAATCCGGGCGGACACGGCTCAATGACCGGAAAATATTTCCTTTTATCTTGTCGTTGCTCTCATACAGCCGGGCCAGAAGCTCTTTAACGAAACGGCGTTTGGAAGCGGCCGCACTGGGGCAGGCGTTGATGAACTCCGGAAACCCCTGTTCCGCCGCGAACAGTCTGAGCATGTTTTCATCCACGTGCGCCAGCGGCCGAATCAGCGTGAATCGTCCCCCGAAAAGTGATTGGGAAGGCACCATCGTGCTGATTTCCCCCGAGTAGCACATGTTCATGAAAAGGGTCTCGATGATGTCGTCCTTGTTGTGCCCGAGGGCCAGCTTGCGGCAGCCGAGTTCGTCGGCAATCTCGAACAGGCGCTTGCGTCGGCGCCATGCACACAGAAAACAAGGATTCTCGCGGTTTTCGTCGCCGTGCGCCTTGACGCCGAAATCGGTGCGTTCAAGCCTTAGCCGATACCCGGCGCTCCGACAATAGCATTGCAACCGTTCGGCAAACCCGCCGTCGAAGCCAGGGTCGAGGTAGACGGCATGCAGATCGTAGGTGATGCGGACCCGCTGCAACCGCTCGGTTAAAAACCACATCAGGGCCAGGCTGTCCTTACCGCCCGAGAGGCCGACCAGGATGCGATCGCCGTCGCTGATCATATTGTAACGGTGAAGCGCCTTGCCGAGATGTCGGTTTATCTTCCTGTATAGGGGGCTGTGGGACGGCAAGACCTATTCGTCAACCGTGGCTGCGCTGTTTGGCCGGAGGGGCTCTACTACCGTCGATTCGGGCAGCACCGCCGGTTCATCGGATTCCGCCAGGACCGGAATCTCCGGCGGGGTCAGTCTGATTTTGCCGGCCGCGATTTCCCGCAAGGAGATCACGATGTCCTCGTTTTTTGGTGCGCTGACCAGATATTCGGATCCTTCGCGTATTTGTCTCACCCGCTTGGCCACCATGTTGACCAGTAGAAAACGGTTGTGAACATTTTTCAGGCAATCCTCAACGGTGATTCTCGCCACAGTGTAACCTCCATTCTTGATTCACCCATTCGGCCGGTGGCATCGCGCCGCTCCGGCGGCATAGCGGTGCCGTCCTGTCGGCGGATCGTCTACAGGATATCGACCAGTTCGTACGTCCGTCGTCCCCCCGGAACTTGAATCGTCAGTTCGTCACCGGGCTTCTTGCCGATAATGGCGCTTCCCAGGGGGGAAGCAATCGAAATCCGGCCGGCTTCGATATTCGATTCCTCAGGTCCGACCAACTGATACTCGACATCTTCGCCGGTTTCGATATTTTCAAGCACGACCCGGCTGCCGAAAACGGCCTTTTCTTTGGAAAGATTGCGGGTATCGATAATATCGGCACTGGCCAGTTTGTATTCAAGTTCGGCAATCCGGCCTTCGAGAAAACTCTGGCGGTCCTTGGCCGCCGCGAACTCGGCATTTTCAGAAAGGTCCCCGTGAGCCCTGGCCTCCTCGATCGCGCGAATGTTGGCTGGTCTTTCTTCGCGCCTCAGCCGTTCCAGTTCGGTCTTCAAGGCTTCGTGTCCTTGTCGCGTCATCGGTATCTTGTTCACTTGCCTAAAACTCCGTCAGGTTCGATTGTGCATCGCGGGGTCTCGCGTGCCGGCCGGACACGACAACAGCGGATCGTCACCCCCCTCGTCGGCCGACCCGCGCGGCGGACCCCGTTACAAATGATCTTTAACCAGCATTTCGGCAATTTGGACCGCATTGGTGGCGGCGCCCTTGCGGATGTTGTCGGCGACGATCCACAGATTGAGCCCGTTCGGAACCGATTCGTCCTGACGGATGCGACCCACCAGGGTCAGGTCTTGTCCGGCGGCGTCGATGGCCAGCGGATATCGGTTTTTCAGCGGTTCGTCGATAACCGCGACACCGGGAGCACTCGCGAGAATCTCGCGCGCCGCAGCGGCGGTGATTTTTTCGCGGGTCTCGACATTGACCGCTTCCGAGTGTCCGAAAAAGACCGGGACCCGAACCGTGGTGGCGGTTACGCCGATGGAATCGTCCTCCAGGATCTTGCGGGTCTCATGGACCATTTTCATCTCTTCCTTCGTGTACCCGTTGTCCTGGAACCGATCGATGTGAGGCAGACAGTTGAACGCTATCCGATGAGGGTATATTTTTTTCTCGTATCCCAGGAAGTTGATCATGGCACGGGTCTGGTCGAACAGTTCGTCGATCGCTTTTTTACCCGTGCCCGAAACCGCCTGATACGTCGATACCACGATGCGTTTGATGCCGAACGCTCTGTGTATCGGGTTCAGTACGACCACCATCTGGATCGTCGAACAGTTCGGGTTGGCGATGATGCCTTTGGTCTTGTAGCCCGCGATGGCGTGTGAATTGACCTCCGGAACCACCAAGGGCACCTGCGGGTCCATGCGCCAGGCACTGGAGTTGTCCACCACCACGCACCCCGCATCGGCGGCCAACGGGGCGAACGCCAGGCTCGTGTCTCCGCCGGCCGAAAAAAGAGCCACCCCGACGCCCTTGAAGGACTGTGCCGTCAATTCCTCCACCGGAATCAACTCACCCCTGAAGCGAAGTTCCCGCCCCACGGAACGTTTCGATGCCAACAGTTTAATCGATCGCACCGGGAAATTTCTTTCCTCAAGGCAGCGGATCATCTGATTTCCAACCGCTCCGGTGGCACCGGCAACGGCCACGTCAATCATTTTCTCGCCCATAGGCTCGGCTCTCCTTGTACCCGTTACAGCATGAATCGAATTCGCCGGTGGTTGCCGGCTGAATTCAAGCATTTTTGATAAAGTCAACAATCAGGTCGCCGACTTCCACCGTCGAACACCCCATTTTGCCGGCGGCCGCATCGGCGATGTCGTCGCGCAGCACCTTGATCACGGCTGCTTCGATCAAACCGGCCCCCTTCTGTTCGCCGAGGGTTTCCAGCATCAGCTGCGCCGCGGAAATAGCGGCAATCGGATTGATGACGTTTTTTCCGGTGTATTTGGGTGCAGATCCACCAATCGGTTCGAACATGGAAACGCCGGCCGGGTTGATGTTGCCGCCGGCGGCAATACCCATCCCCCCCTGAATCATGGCGGCCAAGTCGGTGATGATGTCGCCGAACATGTTGTCGGTGACGATCACATCGAACCACTCGGGGTTTTTGACCATCCACATGCAGATCGCATCCACGTGGGCATAATCGACCTGAATGTCAGGATATTCGACAGCAACCTCATAGAACGTTCTGTGCCATAAGTCAAATGCAAAGGTCAGCACGTTGGTTTTGCCGCACAAGGTGAGCTTCTTGCCCTTGTTGCGGCGCCGGCAGAAATCAAACGCAAAACGGATGCACCGTTCGACGCCCTTGCGGGTGTTGATCGATTCCTGCACCGCGACCTCATCCGGCGTCCCACGTTTAAGGAATCCGCCGGCCCCGGCATACAGTCCTTCCGTGTTTTCACGGATGACGACGAAGTCGATATCCCGCGGATCCTTGTCCTTCAGGGGTGTGGCGACACCTTCATAGAGCTTCACCGGACGCAGGTTGATGTACTGGTCCAAGTGGAATCGGATCGCAAGCAGGATCCCTTTTTCAAGCAGTCCGGGTTTGACATCCGGGTGACCGATGGCGCCCAGAAAAATGGCGTCGGCTTCGGACAGTGTGTCCAGGCCGTCTTCGGGCAAGATGATGCCGGTTGCCAGGTAATGCTCGCCGCCCCAACCGTGGAAGGTGAAGTTCAGGCCGAATCCGCATTTGTCGGCGACGGTTTCGAGAACCTTTATCCCCTCCCGCACGACTTCCGGTCCAGTGCCGTCTCCGGGAATCACCGCGATATCATATGGTGGTGCCATGCCATCCTCTTTCGAACATTAATGGAATCCGGTTCCGGCCGTTAAGCGACCGCCGGAAGTTGATGCGCTGACAATGCGGCCGAGGCCGATCTTATGGGATTGTCCGATTTTCATCGATCTCTTTGGACTCGGCATCCCCGGTCTTGAATTTGTGAAAGTGCCGCCACACGGCACTCAACGGTCCTGAGACGACATAGGCGAGGCTCAGGGCAAAGAGAGCGATGGAGGGCTGGGCGGCAATGAACATCAGAATCAAAACGGCGGCGACCAGAAGGTTGAAGGTTATCTTGCGATACGGTCCCGCCTTCTTGAAGCTGTTGTAATGGATATTGCTGACCATCAGGAACGCCAGCACATAGAGCATAACCAGGATGAACAGACGATAGGGTTCCACGGCAAAGCCGAACCGGTGCCACAACAGTATCGTCGTGGCGTTCATGGCCGCGGCCGCCGGAATCGGCAGGCCAACGAAATGATCGCTGCTGATGGTGCCGACCTGGGTGTTGAAGCGGGCCAGCCGCAGGGCCCCGCAGACCATGAACAGGAAGGCCGCCAGCCAACCGATTCTCCCGAGGGGCTTGAGGGCGTAGAGATACATCATCAGACCGGGCGCCAGTCCGAAAGAGACCAGGTCGGCCAGGGAGTCGTACTCGACACCGAACTTGCTGGTGGTGTGGGTGGCCCGCGCGATTTTTCCGTCCAGCAGGTCAAAAACGGCTGCGATGATGATCGCCAGAGCAGCGGCGACATAATTGCCGTTGACAGCGGCGATGACCGCGTAGAAACCGAAAAATATATTCAAGGAGGTGAAAATGTTCGGCAGGATGTAGATGCCGCGCCGCAGGCGTTCACCTTTGGTTTTTTTCCTTCGGTTCATGATAAGACTCCGATGATCGAGACGCCGGCTTTGACGTTTTCCCCCAGCGCTACCCCGACCTGCAGTTCCGGCGGCACGAAGATTTCTACGCGGGAGCCGAAGCAGATCATGCCGAGACGCTGGCCGCGGCGAACGTCTTGCTCCGGCGCGACGGTGCAGATGATGCGTCTGGCGATCAGACCGGCAATCTGAACGACGGTAATGTGGTTCCCCTGCCCGGTTTCGAGGAAAATGGCGTTGCGTTCATTGTCCGAAGACGCCTTGTTGCGGTTGGCGGCAATGAACTTGCCGGGGTGATAGGCGATGCTTTTGACGGTTCCCTCGTACGGAATCCGGTTGACGTGTACGTTGAAAACCGACATGAAGATACTGATTTTTTTGCACCTCCCGGCGTAAAAAGGGGTTTCGTCGATCGTTTCGACGGCAATCACCTTGCCGTCGGCCGGTGACACCAGCGTTCCCGGTGTGTTCGGAATGATCCGATCGGGGTCCCTGAAGAAATAAACCACGAAAAAGGTGAGCGCCAATGCAATCAATGTCGGTACGGTCAAACCGAGCAGTGCCAGCACTGCCGTGGTGAACGCACAGCCGAGGATAATGGGGCGCCCGGGCCTGGCCACCGGAAAAGCGGTCGGATTGGGACTGTCTGACCAGACAAACTCACTCATCACGTATTCCTCCTTGGGTGCCTTGGCGCCGAAACGCCAATGGCGGCGTCAACGGCGGCCGCAACCATGAACCATAGCTTTCATACCTACCAGATACCTTGTTTACCCGTCAATCAATACCGGTTGCGCGATAGGGGCGCCGCAGCGGGCCGCATCCTCAGCACCGGGAGCGCTGGCTGATCCGCGCGTCCGATTTCCTCAAATAGACCGGCACGAAATGCGTGATTTCGTCGCTGGCGCCGTTTTCCAGCCTTCTCCAGGCCAGCCGCGCCACGGTGGAGGCCCGCAGGACGTGTGCCGAAGAGTGAGCAAAAAAAGCTTTCCCCCCCAAACTGTCCCGGATCAGGGTGTGATAGAGGGCGGCACCGTTACCGACAAAAGTACAGGGCGCAGCGATAGCTTGCAGCGCCAATTCCGGCGGTAACACCTCTTCGAGATCACACTCAGCCAGGACGCCGTCGAGAATTCGATAGGAGGCAAAATAGACCTCTGCGCGTCGGGCATCTATCAGCGGGCACACCAGCGGCGTCGACGCCGATGCCTGCTCGGCCAGTGCCCGCAGGGCCGAAATTCCGACAATCGGCCGGTTGGCGGCCTCGGCCAACCCCTTTACGGTGCTGACGCCGATCCGCAGGCCGGTGAAGGACCCGGGGCCCTTGACAACGGCATAAGCATCCACCTCGGCAAGCGCCAGTCGTGCGAGACGGCAGGTTTCTCGAATCATGTTGGCGAGGTGGCGGGAATGCGTACGGGTGCTGACCAGATTGATTTCCGCCAGGAGATGCTCCCCGTCGGTCAGCGCCACGCTGCAGCTGTTGGTGGCCGTGTCGACAGCCAGTATTTTCATGTCATACCGCTAATTTTTTGCAGCGGCCTCAACGACGTCTGGTCGTGCCGGCGGTGCCCGCCTTTTTTCGCTTGCGGGCGTTCCGCACCGCCGTTTCCAAAGCCACGGTAAGCACTTCATCCATCCGTTCGACCGAGATGTATTTGACTTTGCGCCGAATGGTCTTGGGGATTTCGACCAGGTCCTTTTTGTTTTTGGACGGGATGATGATGGTCTTGATCCCGGACCGGATGGCGCCCAGGGACTTTTCCTTCAACCCGCCAATCGGCAGGACACGGCCCCGCAGGGTGATTTCGCCGGTCATGGCCACATCGTTGCGGATCGGGCGGCCGGTGGCGGCCGAAATCAGGGCGGTGGCCATCGCAATCCCGGCCGAAGGCCCATCCTTGGGGATGGCGCCGGCCGGCACGTGAATGTGGGTATCGACACTGTCGAAGATGTTTTCCTTCCCGCCGTATGCGCGGATATTGGCACGGGAATAGCTCACCGCCGCGCGCGCGGATTCCTGCATGACATCACCGAGCTGACCGGTGATGATCAGTTCACCCTTGCCGCGGATCAGTGAGGCTTCCACGTACATGACCTCGCCGCCGGCTTGGGTCCAGGCCAGTCCGGTGGCCAGTCCGACCTGGGCTTCCTCCTGATCCATTTCCTGGAAATATTTCGCCACCCCCAGATACGTGTGCAGGTTGTTGCGGCTGATCGCAAAAGGCCCCTTCTGGCCTTCAGCCATTTTGCGGGCCACCTTGCGGCAGATCGAGCCGATTTCACGTTCCAAATTCCTCAAACCGGCCTCGGAGGTGTATTCCGATATGATCAAATCCAGCGTCGCGGGGCTGATGACCAGGTCACGGTCTTTAAGGCCGTTTTGTTTCTTCTGGCGCGGGATCAGGTATTTCTGGGCGATGATCCGCTTTTCCTCCTGGGTGTATCCCGGAAGGTTGATGACCTCCATCCTGTCCAGAAGCGCCGACGGAATGGTGTCGGTGAGGTTGGCCGTCAGGATGAACATGACCTGCGAAAGGTCGAAGGGCATGTTGAGGTAGTGATCGCTGAAGGCCCCGTTTTGTTCCGGATCGAGAGCTTCGAGCAGGGCCGAGGACGGGTCGCCGCGAAAATCGGCGCCGAGCTTGTCGATTTCGTCCATCATGAAGACCGGGTTACGGCTGCCGCACTGCTTGAGCCCCTGCAGGATGCGTCCCGGCAGAGCGCCGATGTATGTCCGGCGGTGACCACGGATCTCGGCCTCGTCCCGAATGCCGCCCAGGGAAATGCGCACGAACTTGCGTTTGAGGGCGTGCGCGATGGCCTGGCCCAAAGAGGTTTTGCCGACGCCGGGCGGGCCGACAAAACACAGGATCGGTCCCTTCATCTCCGGATTGAGCTGGCGCACGCTCAAGTACTCGAGGATGCGCTCCTTGACCCGGTCCAGGCCGTAGTGGTTTTTTTCCAGCACTTTTTTGGCGACCTTGATATCGATAATATCACGGGTGGTCTTGTTCCAGGGCATCTCGACCAGCCAATCGAGGTAGGTGCGGACCACCGCCGATTCGGCCGAATCCGGATGCATTTGGTCCAGGCGGCGGAGCTGCTTTAAGGCTTCCTTTTCGGCCTCCTTAGACATCCGGGCGCGTTTGATCTTTTTGCGGTAATCCTCTATTTCCTGGATTTTGTCATCCTGCTCGCCCAGCTCTTTGTGGATCGCACGCACCTGTTCGCGCAGGAAGTAGTCGCGCTGGTTTTTGAAGATCTCATCCTTGACCTCGGACTGAATTTTGGCCTGCATGGTCGACAGCTCGAGTTCCTTCATCAGGAACCGGTTGACGGACTTGAGCCGCTCCACCGGGTCGAATATCTCCAGCAGCTGCTGGGCTTCTTCGATCTTCAGCTTGAGGTTGGTGGCCACCAGATCAGCCAGTTTTCCGGGATCCTCGATGCTTTCGAGGACCGTGCTGACATCACCGGTCATCTCGCCCCTGAGTGTCAGAATTTTTTCGGACTGCTCGCGCGCATTCCGCATCAGGGCCTCGACCTCGACGGTCACCTCTTTCGGCGGCACCTCCTCGATCAGGGCCACCTTGACCCGGTAATACGGTTTTTTACCGATATAACGCACGATTTGGGCCTTGGCGATGCCCTGCACCAGGGTTTTGACCCGTCCGTCGGGCAGTTTGAGCATCCGCAGGATGCGACCGATGGTGCCGGTGCGATAGATATCGTCCGGTGTCGGATTTTCGGTCGTGGGGTCCTTTTGGGTGACCAGGAACAAAAAACCGTCTTTGGCAACGGCGTCGTCCACTGCACGGACCGACTTTTCGCGCCCCACGAAGAGCGGCAACAACATATCGGTGAAAATGACGATGTCACGCACCGGCATCATCGGAAGGGAAAGCGGAATGTCCGCAACGGCGTCCTCTTCGTCCAGGATGCTGATCAAATCGTCTTTGTCTGTCTCTGCCATCAACAACTCCTTGTCTCCGGTCCGCGGTTCAAACAATCGAATGCCGACGGTATCGGGCAAACCGGACTTTTTTTAGCCACTTCGATAAACTTGGCATTATACCGTATACATTCTCTTTGGCAATAACAACCTTGATTTTTTTTGACATCCCCATTATGCTTTAAGGCCACGCTGAAATCACCAAAATGCCCGGTGACTAAAATCATCGTCAGGCGGTTGCCTTTGTATATGAATCCGGTTTTAATGGGTGTGCTCGTCGGTGTTGTCGGCCTGTGTGCGGGCAGTTTTCTCAATGTCTGCATCTACCGCCTGCCGGTCTCAAAATCGATCGTCTTTCCCGGCTCGATGTGCCCGGCCTGCGGGACGGCCATCCGGTATTACGACAACGTCCCGCTTCTCGGTTACCTGTGGCTGGGCGGCCGGTGCCGTCAGTGCCGGTCGCCGATTTCGATCCGCTATCCCTTGGTCGAGTTGCTCACCGGCGCGATTGCCGTGGGCCTTTTCACCAAATACGGCCTCTCGATCGAGGCCGTGGTCTACTTTGCATTCGCCTGCGTTTTGATCGTCGTCGCCTTCATCGACATCGATCACCGCATCATCCCCGACCGAATCTCACTGCCCGGCATCGTCATATTTTTTCTGGCCGCCCTGGCGGTGCCGTCCATGAGTTGGCTGGACGCCCTGCTGGGGGCGGCGATCGGTGGCGGCAGCCTGTTCGTTGTAGCGGTGGTCTACCACCTGTTGACCCGTAAAGAAGGCATGGGGGGCGGAGACATCAAGTTGCTGGCCATGATCGGGGCCTTGATCGGCTGGAAAGGGGTTCTTTTCACCATATTCGTCTCATCCGCCGTGGGCACGCTGTCGGGCCTGGCCATTATGATGGCCACCCGCCAAAACATGAAATTGGCCATCCCCTTCGGCCCTTTTCTCTCGATCGGTGCACTCGCTTACGTGTTTTTCGGCCCGCAGCTGATATCCTGGTACTTTCGGCTCATATGATGCATCGATCGGCCGCCGAGACAAATCGCAAGGGCCGGGAGTCTTCAACCGCATGCGAATCGCTGTTATTGCGGACATTCACGGAAACTGGGATGCTCTGACGGCAGTCCTCGCCGACATTGACGCCGCTAAACCCGACGCGGTTATCTGCCTCGGGGACTGCATCGGCTACGGCGCCGAGCCAGAGCGGGTGATCCGGACACTCCGGCAGCGCGGCATCCCCTCGACACTCGGAAACCACGAGCAGGCCCTGCTGGAACCTGACCGTTTGGCATGGTTCAATCCCCCGGCCAGAAAATCCCTGGTCATGACCGCCGCGATGCTTTCCCCGGAAACGCTGCAGATCATAGCGACCTTTCCCGCCGTTCTGATATCTCACGGCTGCCGATTCGTACACGGCTTTCCGCCGGAATCCGTCACCACGTACCACTTCGCGGTGCCCCCCGGCGAGAGGCGCCGCATCCTGGAATCGATGAGCGAAAAAATCTGTTTCATCGGCCACAGCCACGACCTGAGGCTCATCGCCTACGACGGCCGCAGGCTGACCGATACGGCCCTCGGCCCGGGTCGGATAAACCTCTTGCCGAACCAGCGCGCCGTTGTCTGCGTCGGCAGCATCGGACAACCGCGGGACGGCGACGCCAATGCCAAGTACGTCATCTATGCGGCGGCTGACGCGAGCCTGGAGGCCAGGTATGTCCACTATGACATCGGTGCCGCGGCGCAAAAAATCATCGCGGCCGGCCTGCCCCGCGGGCATGCCGACCGCCTGTGGTGTCGGTAGTCCCGATTCCACTCGAACCAAGCTTTTCCGCTGGA
>JBFYWB010000053.1:0-8458 GCA_041299015.1 Deltaproteobacteria bacterium | reverse complement strand
CATGGTGATGGTAAACGCCATCGAGCAGGGGGGGGTGCTTCTGGCGGCCATTCAAAGCCGTGCCCGGCTAAACGTGCCGCGCGAAACGCTGCTTGATCCCGGACTCAACTATGGCCGGTTGCTGTGGCGTCCGGCGGCAGCCTGAAACTCCCTCGCGAATTTTTGACAAAGGAGGCCCTATGAAACAAGTCGTCGTCCATCCGGAACGCTGCGTCGGCTGCATGCAGTGCATGCCGGCCTGCGCGACCGCCCACTCCCGCACCGGTCATCTGTTCACGGCGATCATGGAAACGCCGCTGCCCCGGTCGCGGGTCCACGTCGGGGCCGGTTTGATCGGTGAAGGGTTTCCCAACCGCTGCCGTCACTGCGATCCGGCACCCTGCCAGTTGGCCTGCCTGCCGGGCGCCATCTACCGGGACAGCCGGTTCGACACCGTTCTCATCGATCCGGACCGGTGTATCAACTGTGCTTCCTGCGCCATGGCCTGTCCCTTCGGCGTGATCCGCTATCATGTCGACACTTTTGCTCCACCTGGAAAAACCGTCGCCGTCAAGTGTGACAACTGCATCGCCCGGCAGGCACAGGGGCTGATGCCGGCCTGCGTGGAAGCCTGCAAATCCGGGGCGTTGACCTTCGAGGAACCGGCCGCGGCCCTGAAGCGCAAAACCGATGCGGTGGCCCGCAGCATATCGGTCGGTGTCACGACCGAACCGTCACCGCCGGGCTTCGGCCTGTTGAACGCCATCAAGAAGGTGCAGGTCGAATTGCAGCGGGCAAGGCCGCCCGGGGCGGGGCGGTGATGCCGGTTTGCATCGTTACGGTTTCCAACCCGTGATTCACCCGAACGGATTCAAGTGGCCGTGGCCGTCTGTGTCGAAAGACGGCGGCATCGCAAACACCATCATGGACCGACGCCGTGCAACCGCCGGCGAAAATGGAGGGTGATATGCTGATGAAACACGATAAACAGACCATTACCGAAGACGGTCGGCTGATGCTCGCCAAGGCACAGACCGATCAAATCGAGACCGTTTGGGACCGGTACCAGTCCCAACTGCCCCAGTGCGGATACTGCGACATGGGGCTGAGCTGCCGCAACTGCGTCATGGGACCCTGCCGAGTGGATCCCTTCGGCGAGGGGCCTCAGAAAGGGGTCTGCGGGGCCGACGCGGACATCATCGTGGCCCGCAACCTGGGCCGTATGATCGCTGCCGGCGCGGCATCGCACTCGGATCACGGTCGGGACCTGGTCGAAGTGCTGGCCGAGGTCGGTGCGGGAAAAGGTTCCGGGTATCACATCCGCGACGAGGCCAAGCTGCGCGCCGTTGCGGCAGAATACGGCATTGCAACCGATAGTCGCGATGCCGCGGCGATTGCCGGCGAATTGGCCGATGCCATGCAGGAGGACTACGGCACCCGCAAGAAAAGCCTCGCTCTTGTGCAGCGCGCACCGGAAAAACGGCGCGAGATCTGGAAAAAGCTCGGCATCATGCCCCGGGGCATCGATCGGGAGACCTCGGAAATGATGCACCGCACCCACATGGGAGTCGACAACGACTGGAAGAGTCTGTTGCTCCACGGCCTGCGCAACGCCTTGTCGGACGGGTGGGGCGGCTCCATGATCGCCACCGACGTGTCGGACATCCTCTTCGGCACGCCGACCCCGCGGCCGACCGGTTTCAACGTCGGGGTTCTCAAGAAAGATCGGGTCAACATCGTCGTTCACGGCCACAACCCGGTGGTTTCGGAAATGGTGCTGCATGCCTGTGAAGACCCTGAACTGATCGAGCTGGCCGCAGCCAGGGGCGCGGTCGGCATCAACCTGGTCGGCGTGTGTTGCACGGGCAACGAACTGCTGATGCGGCATGGCATCAAGATGGCCGGCAACCACCTCACCACGGAACTGGTGCTGTCGACCGGGGCCGTCGACATGATGCTGGTGGACTACCAGTGCATCATGCCTTCGCTTGGCAACATCGGCGCCTGCTATCACACCAAAATGATCAGCACCAGCGACAAGGCGCGTTTCCCCGGTATGCAGCACCGTGAGTTCCATCCGGACAACGCCGCCCGACTGGCCGCGGACCTGGTCAAGGAGGCGATCGAGAACTTCACCCACCGCGGCAACGTATACATCCCGGTGGAAAGCGTCGCCGGAATGGGCGGTTTTTCGGTGGAGGCCATCGTCGGCGCCCTGGGCGGGACCCTCGACCCGCTGATCGAGGCCATCAAGGCCGGCAAGATCCGTGGCGCGGCAGGAATCGTCGGGTGCAACAATCCCAAGATCAAGCAGGATTACGGTCATGTCACCCTGGCTCGTCGCCTGATCGAAAACGACATCTTGGTGGTCGACACCGGTTGCGCGGCCGTGGCCACCGCCAAGGCCGGGCTCAAGGCGGCTGAAGCCGCTCAATACGCCGGGCCCGGCCTACGGGAAGTCTGCACCGCACTGGGCGTGCCGCCGGTGCTGCACATGGGCAGCTGTGTCGACAACGTCAGAATCCTGCTGGTGGCTGCCGCCCTGGCCAATGCATTGAATACGGACATCAGCGACCTGCCGCTGGCCGGCGCCGCGCCCGAGTGGTACTCGGAAAAGGCCGTGTCGATCGGCGCCTATTTTGTCGCCTCCGGGGTCTACACGGTCCTGGGGCCGATGCCGCCGATCACCGGGAGCATGAACGTGGTCAAGCTGCTGACCGAGGGGCTCGAAGAGGTGGTGGGGGCAACGTTCGCGGTGGAGCCGGATCCTGAAAAGGCCGCCGTGTTGATCCGTCGACGCATCGAAGGCAAGCGCGCGAAGCTGGGGCTTGCGGCACTGACGGTATGAAATAGGATGACGGCGGAAGGAGAACGGCGAAATGAAAGAAAGGTTTAGGGTTTAAGGTTCATGGTTAAGCGGCTTGCTGTCCAACGCTGCATCTGCACCTTGTTCCTTATATCTTATACCTCAATCCTTTACACCTTACCTCCGGAACCTTCAAGTTCGAATGGGCTAATAGTTTCGTTTTGAATATAGTGGCAAGACGGCTGTAAATCGATTCAGAATGGTTTGGGAGCGACCGGATGGCCGCCTCCAGCAGTTTTTGCAGGGGAATGATGGCTGCCGAAAGCGGGTTCTTTTATTGGTTTCGCCTGCCGGGCGACAAGCCGGCCCCCGTGAAACCGGGTGCCGTGCCGGAAGAGGCGGCCGAGGAGAAAACGGCTGAAGAGCCGGAGGCGTTCATTCTCTGCCGCCATTGCGGCCAGGCGGTAGCGCGCCCGAAGGACCGCACCGAAAGGGACGGCGCGCATCGGCACACCTTTGCCAACCCGCACGGAATCGTTTACGAGATCCTGTGTTTTCGCTCGGCCGACGGGTGCGGCGCCAGCGGTCCGGCGACGGACGAATTCACCTGGTTCAGAGGATACCGCTGGCGGGTTGCCGTCTGCCGCGCCTGCCTGATCCATTTGGGATGGCATTTCGCCGCGCAGAGCGGGGACCGGTTCTACGGCCTGATTGCGGACCGCTTGATCTTTCCCGGCTGATGGCCGACCGGGCTGACGCTTGGTTGCAGTCCTCGCCCGGAGGTTGCCGTTGTCCGCGGGCGATGGCCGGTTTTTGGCGCAGCGGGCGAAAAGAAGGCCGGACATACTTTCCGGGGCGTGATTCCGGTGAGCGTCTGCCCAAAAATAGATGCCTTGGGGCTCCGGGTGTGATAAGGATACCCTTGACTTGTTCGACCCGACCGATGCGTGTCGCCGGTTGGATCGGCCGATTATCGACACCGAATCAAAGGAGAGCGACTGTGTTGTTGTCAAGGCTCGGTAATGAGATCCTCTCAAGAGGCCCCGAAGCTGTTTTGCCGCAGAACCTCAGTGCGGAATGGCTCGACCGGATCCAGGAACTGGCCGATGATTTTTTAGACGCCAATTTCGATGGCGGTGACTGTCGGAAGATCAGTTTCACCGCCGATCCGATTCTTTCCGCCTGTGTCCTTGAGATCCTGCGTCATCTAAAAAACGGGCAGGTGGACGTCCAGGAAAAGGAAATGTTTGAAAAACTGACCCTCTACGCCCTGTCGGTGACCGTGGAAACGGTGGCCAAGCAAACGCTCATCGATCTCGAGCCGCCGACGCTATCCACCATCTTCGATAAACGGCGGTTGCAGGCAATCGTCAAAATCCGCCCCGATTTCGAACCCATCATCAAGACCATCTGCATGGACGGCGCCTGAGTGGGTTGGGCGTCTTGACGTCATCTTCGACAGGAGAAAAAGAGTGGCGGAACGCGAAGCGTTCCGCATGGGTTTGTCGAACGGCCGGCAGCCCTTAGCCCTGGGAGGTTTTTTGGTAGAGGGGTGAGATGTCGCGCAGGGTCGCTACCGCATTCTTCAATGCGACCAGGAAGGCGGTGATCTCTTCGGCCGTGTTGTCCTTGCCGAAGGAAAGCACCAGGGTCCCCTGGGCATCGGCATGGCTGAGCCCCAGGGAGATCAGCACGTGCGAGGCGCGCAGGGAGCCGGTCGCGCAGGCTGATCGCGTGGAAACGGCAATGTCCTGGTCATCGAGCATCAACATGACACTTTCGCCCTCGACGAACTGAATCGACACCGACACCATGTTGGGCAGGCTGTGTTCGGGATGCGTGTTGATGATGTAGTGGTCGATGGTGTCGGGCAGTTCTTTCAACAATTTGTTTTTGAGCGACAGACAGTGTGCGGACCACTTGTCGAGATTCTGCCGGGTGACCGCGGCAGCCGTGCCCATGCCGATGATACCGATGAGGTTTTCGGTGCCGGCGCGTTTGTTGCCCTTCTGCACGCCGCCGTCGAGCAATGGGAAAACGCGTGTCCCGCGACGGATGTAGAGCCCTCCGGTTCCGGCGGGGCCATGAAATGTGTTGGCGGAGAAACTGAGCAGATCCACGCCCATCTTTTGGACGTCGATCGGCACCATTCCGACCGAATCGACCGCATCGGTGTGAAATATCACCTTTTTTTCATGGGCGATCTCAGCGATTTCCTCGATCGGCTGAATCGTGCCGGTTTCGTTGTTGCTGTGCATGATCGAGACCAGGATGGTCGTGTCGGAAATGGCATCGGCCACCTCCCGGGGATTGACCCGGCCCTTGGTGTCCACCGACACCGAGGTCACCTTGTAGCCCATTGACTGCAGGCGCTTGAGACTTTTGATGACGGCATTGTGCTCAATGTTCGATGTGACGATGTGCTTGCCCTTATCGGCATTGGCCAGCGCCACCCCTTTGATGGCATGATTGATCGATTCGGTGCCGCCGGAGCAGAGCACCACTTCCTTGGGCATGGCCGCATTGATCAGTTCGGAAACCGAGTTACGGGCTTTTTCGAGGGCTTCGGCGGCGGCTTCACCGCTTTTGTGCTGGCTGGAAGGATTGTGGTAATCCTTGTTGAGCGCATCGATCATCGCCGCTTTCACTTCCGCGAGCAGCGGTTTGGATGATATCTGATCCAGGTTGATTATCTTCATTTTTCCGCTTTCCCCCGTTGGTTAGTGTTCCTCTTCCAGGCTGCTGTGGCAGGCTTTGCAGAAAGTCGAGCCCTCCTCGATCTCGATGTCGCAGTAGGGGCAGTAGCAGTTTTCTCCGTGGGTGTGTTCGTGCTTCTCGTCGCGGACGGTTTCCGGTCGCTTTTTACCGGCTTTGCGGTCTTCATAGTCCTGAATGGCCATGTGTAGTGCATCTGCACCCAGGTTAGAGCAGTGAAGCTTGTTCTTGGGCAGGCCTTCGAGGGCTTTGGCGACGTCTTTGTTGGTGATCTGCTTGGCTTCAGCGATGGGTTTCCCTTTGGCTATTTCCGTCAGCATGCTCGAAACGGCGATGGCAGAGCCGCATCCGAAAGTCTGGAACTTGATGTCCTCGATCTTTTCATCGGTAATTTTCAAATAAATCGTCATCATGTCTCCGCAAAGGGGATTGCCGACCTCACCGATACCATCCGCATTTTCGATCACACCGACGTTGCGGGGATTCCTGAAGTGATCCATAACGACTTTGTTGTACATTAAAGGGCCTCCTTACCATAATTGCTCATGACTGGCTCATGATAACCATTAATTTTATGCCGTAAAGAAAACCGCTTACCCGTTGAGTTGATCGGATGCTTGGCGATTACCGGCGCCGGCATCTAACCACACCGCAGGCCGGAATGGAAGCGCAAAATTTTGCATCGCCGACCATCGTCCACACGACCGCAAATGCGGTGGCCAGCGTCTCCGGTCACGCCTTTGGCCGGCGTGTCACCCAACGGGCGGGCAAAAAGGCCATGCGGGACAAACACGTCTAACTGAATTCTCGAACCGCCTGCTGTACCAGATTTCCGATGGCCAGTTTTTGAGGGCAACGGCTCTCGGCGGCGCCATAATCGAGCGCCGCAAGGCGTCGGCGGGTCTCGGGCGGCATGCTGCGGAAGACCGCCTGGGCCTGCTCCCTGTTCCCGTAGCTGCGGCTGTACATCAGGCAGCGCATGATGTCGCCGATGGGCGCCCGATGGGCCACGGCCGGTTCGCAGATAGCGGTGCACCCGGCGCAGTAGTCCGATTGCGTTTCACGGGCGTAGTGCCGCAGAAGCCGATTGTCGCCCGAGCTGAGTCCGGTTTTTTCAAGCGCCGCTGAGACATTGCTCATCAGCAACGTCAGGTTCGGCATCTGTGAGCAAATGCCGGCGATCTGCTGATTTTCCCACACGGCCATGAGCTTGGCCTGGCCGTCCGTAAACCCTTTGCGCAGAAAACGTCCCGCCAACCTCAACTCGGTTTCCGATTCGGTTTTCACCGGTCCGCCGGCCTGGGTCTTCATGGCCGTCAGACCGATGCCGGCACGGCTGCAGGCATCCACCGCCGCCCGCATCTGGTCGGAATGCATGATTCTGTAATTGTAGGACATCATGATGCCGTCGATCCAGCCCAAATCGGCGGCCTCCAGCAGGCAATTTTCCATGTTGCTGTGGGTGCTGAAACCAAAAAACCGGATCTTACCGTTGGCCTTGGCCTTCTCGCCCCAGGCCTTCACCTCCGCGTCCATCTTGCTGATGCCTCTGATGCCGTGGACGAAGAGCAGATCGATGTAGTCCGTTTGCATTCTTTCAAGCGACGTATCGAGGTGCTCGGTCATCCCGGCGGTGGTCCAGGCGCCGGTTTTGGTCACAAGGAAGATTTTTTTACGATCTTCAGGATACTTGGCAAAATACTTGCCGATCCCTGTCTCACTGCGTCCGCCTTCATAGGAGTTGGCCGTGTCCCAGTGTGTGACCCCCCACTTGACGGCCTGCTTGAGCAGCAGCTGATTGTTGGGAATATCGAACATGCCGCCGAGTGAAAGGGTGGACACCATTTGACCGGTCTTGCCGAAGGGGCGTTTGGGCACCGTTGACGGGTCTTCGGCCTGGGCCTGAAGACCGGTCGATCCAGCTGCGGGACGACTGTAGGCGGCCATCAGCGATCCGAGGGCGACGGTCTTGATAAATCCTCTGCGGGTCCATGCGGCATGGTTATCGTCGTTTGGGTTACGGTCGGGCTTTTTTCGCATGGTTGCGGTCCTCCATTGAGCGTTTAAGGAAGAAAACGGTTTAAAGGGCGATGGGTTTTCGGCATCGCCGTGTCGCCATGATGAGATCATTGCTTCAGCGTCATGGCGTGGTCGGGGTTGCGGGTTTCGTTTTCGGCCGACACCCGGACGGCCGGTTGCCCTCTGACGGGACATTCGTGCTCGCAGACCCCGCAGCCGATGCAGTCTTCGGGCCTCACGTAGGGCTGCTGGAGCCGGATCAGGATGACGGCGCGGTCTCCCGGCGCCGGTGGGTGCGCCAATGGCGCCTCAGCCGCGACGATCAGTTCGCGGTCGGTGTTGTTGACGATGCGCCGCGGTGCGTATGCGGCGTCGTCGGCACTGCGGAAATAGTAATCGCCGGTATCGAAGCGCGCACCCGACAGATCGGCCGATCGGAAACGAATCGTCTGGACGTCGGCATCGGCCACAATCAGCTCCCCCTTGGTCGCCACCGGCGAGAATATCGTTCGGGTAACGATGGCCTTGGGGCTGACGGGGCAGTTTTCCTGGCACACGATACAGGGGATGTCCATGGACCAGGGCAAGCAGCGGCCGCGATCCACAAAGGCCATACCGATGCGCAGCGGCCCGGTTCCGGCAAAACGGTTGCGGCCCAGGCGTTCGTCGAGGGTGATGGGACGGATGGCGGCCGTTGGGCAGATGTTGCCGCAGGCGATGCACTTGTACTGGCAGCCGCTGGTGCCGATCCGAAAGTTGAGCATCGGCGTCCACAGACCCTCCAATCCGGCTTGCCATCCGGCCGGTTGGATGACGTTGGTGGGGCAGACCCGCATGCACTGCCCGCACTTGATGCAGCGCGCCAGGAACTGCTCCTCGGCCAGGGCCCCGGGCGGCCGGATGACGGCCGGGTTCCAGTTGGGGCCGGTGAGGCCGCCG
>JBFYWB010000039.1:0-6574 GCA_041299015.1 Deltaproteobacteria bacterium | reverse complement strand
GTGACCCGCGGCCACCTGCACGACCAGACGGTGCTGATACAGGCACTGCGCACGGAGGCGGCCTACATCGGGATGATCGGCAGCCGGAGCAAGCGGGACCACATCTTCAAGGCGCTGCTCAAACAAGGATTCACTGCAGTCGATTTGAAGCGGGTTCACTCCCCGATCGGTCTTGAGATCGGCGCGGAAACCCCCGCAGAGATTGCGCTGAGCATCGTGGCCGAACTGGTAAAGGTTCGCGCGAAAGGGCGGCGCGCATGAACCCGGAATCCGCCGCTGCGCTCGTGCTGTCGGCCGGCTCCTCGGAGCGCATGGGCGGTTTCAAACCATTGATGAGTCTCGGCGAAATGACGGTTCTGGAGCGGGTCATCCGACTGTTTCAATCCGCCGGGGTGGGCCGCATCTATGTCGTGGTCGGCCACCGTGCAGCGGAGCTGATCCCTCTGATCGAACGCCGGGGTGCCCGCAGCGTTATGAATGCCCGCTACCCGGAAGGTATGTTCTCCTCGGTGGCGGCCGGTGCGAGGAGTCTGGATGAGGGAACCGACGCCTTTTTTGTCCTGCCCGTGGACATCCCCCTCGTGCGGCCGGCGAGCATTCGTGACCTCCTGCGGGCCTTCCCGCCCGGAACCGCCGCGATTTGCCACCCGACATTCGGGGGCCGCCGCGGCCATCCGCCGCTGATCGGCAGAGATCATATCGGCAGCATCCTCAAATGGCGCGAAGGGGGCGGCTTGTCCGCCCTGCTGACCCGTTTGGAGGGCCATGCCGTGGATGTGGCCGTGGTCGACGAATTCATCCATCAGGACATGGATCGGCCCGAGGATTATCGGCGCCTGGTCGACCGGTTAGAAGGCCGCGAGGTCTTTTCCCCGGCGGAGTGCGACGCGCTGTTGAACGAGCGGCTGAAGGTGCCGTCGGCCGTGGCCGCCCATGGCCGCGTGGTAGCCGAGGTGGCCTTTCGCATCGGGGAAGAATTGAACCGCGCCGGTTTCGGCCTGAGTCTCCGGCTTATCCGCGCGGCCGCCCACGTGCACGACCTGGCCCGCGGAAAACCCCACCACGCCCGCCGGGGGGCCGAGCTGCTGCGGGCGCTCGACATGCCGCAAATGGCCGCCATCGTTGAAACCCACATGAACCTGGCGGGGGAAGGGGAAGCGCCGATCCGGGAGGCCGAGGTCGTTTACTTGGCGGACAAGCTGGTGCGGGAAGACCGCTATGTGGGGCTGGTCGAACGCTTTCGCCACCGCCTGGACGCCGATCAGGCCGATCCGGTCGCCCTCGAATCCGCCCGCCGCAAATTCGAGACCGCGCGAATCCTGGCCGAACGGATCGAGGCCGTTATTGACCGTTCGCTGGAAAGCCTGTGGAGCGGCAGCCCGAGCGTATATACAAACTAACGGAGCTCGTCCACAATCGACCTATTGTGGTCCGCGATGGTGTTCCCGCTCTTTGCAATTCTCAATCACGCCGAGGAATGACGGCTAAGCCTGTAGCAGATCCCGCTATCATTGCGGAGCAGCTGTAAAATTTTCGTGGATTAAAGTAATTTGTAGTGTCCATTGAGTCTTTGCATCATCGTGTCAGGCCCTTCCTACCCCCTAATATTGGTTATTTTAAGTCAATATTTGTCATTTTAAGTCATTAATTTATGAGAAATTGAAATTAGTTGACACAGCTTTCATAAGTATCTAATTATGAGATAATGCCCATAAATGAGCCGATATCGGCCCATTAGTGGTATATCCGTATTCATTCTTTAATTCCAATCGACAGGCAGACAACAAAAGGAGGTTAACAGGATGAGAGGGCAATTTGTTTTTATCCACATCAAGTCGGTTTGGGCGGCCGTTGTCGCGTTAATCCTCTTCGCAGCGGCGATTCTCCCGGCAACCGCCGCGGAGAAACTCATTATTTTCCACGCCGGCAGCCTGACGGTGCCGCTGGCCGAAATAGAGAAACGCTTCGAGGCCGCAAACCCGGGAATTGACGTTCTGCGCGAAGCGGGCGGCAGCACCCAGATGGCACGGTTGATTTCAGAAGTCAAGAAACCCGCCGACATCATGGCGTCGGCCGATTACAAGGTCATCGACAAGACCCTGATTCCGGGAAAGGCGGACTGGAACATCCGGTTCGCCACCAATCAAATGGTGCTGTGCTACACGGAGCAGAGCCGCTATGCCGCCGAAGTGAACGCCGCTAACTGGACCGACGTCCTGGCCCGCAAGGATGTCGTCTGGGGACATTCCGACCCCAATCTCGATCCGGCCGGATACCGCAGCCTGATGGTCATCCAACTGGCGGAGAAGTTCTACAATAAACCGGGGCTGTATGACCGCCTGATCGCCAACCGACCGGAGAAAAATATCCGTCCGAAATCCGTCGACCTTGTTTCCCTGCTTAAAACTGGCAACATGGATTATGCTTGGGAGTATCTGTCGGTGGCCGCGCAGCATGATCTCAAATATGTAGCGCTCGACGACCATATCAACCTGGGAAACTACCAGTTCGATGATTTCTACAAACAGGCCGCCGTCGAAGTGACCGGAGAAAAACCGGGCAGCACGATCACGCGCACGGGCCAATCGATCACCTACGGCATCACTTTGATAAAGGACGCGCCCAATCGCTCGGCGGCGGTCAAATTCCTCGAATTCATGCTGGCTCCCGAAGGCGGGTTGAAGGTGTTGGAAGAAATGGGTCAGCCGCCGTTTGTTCCTGCGCGGGTCTCATCGATGCAGGTGAAAGAGAGTTTACCCGGAAACCTGCCGAAGCTGGTAGAAGTCAAGAACTGACAACCGCTTGAAGCGGCCTGCAACGGGCGGTCATGGGTATCGCGTACTCGCGGTCCTCGGCAGCCGCCTTTACTATACTGGTCGGGTTGCCATAACGGCAACAGTCATTATCGAAAATGTTAATGTTACCTGGAAAGATATTCTCAAGGACCGGGCCTTTTTTCTGGTTGGCGGCCTTCAGCGGTACGGTGATCGTTGCGTTCATCCTGTTTCCTCTGCTTGAGATGGTCACCCAGCCCTCATTCGATGCGCTGGGCGAGGCTGTCGCCGACCGGGACGTGGTATCTTCCATCTGGCTGAGCATCTATGCCTCTGGGACGGCCGCCTTGATTTCCCTGGTGTTCGGGACCCCTTTCGCCTATCTGCTCGCCAGGCGTGATTTTGCCGGAAAGAAATTCCTGGAGAGTGTCATCGATCTGCCCATCATGATCCCGCATCCGGTGGTCGGCATTGCCATTCTGGGTATTGCCGGCCGAAATCACTGGCTCGGAAGAGCCATGCAGCAGATCGGCATTGAAATCATGGGGACCGTCACCGGATTGGTCGCCGTTCTGACCTTTGTGGGCCTGCCGTTCTACATCAACACCGCTAAGGCCGGCTTTGAAGCGATCCCGGAACGGCTTGAAAACGTGTCCCGCAGCTTGGGAGCGACGGCGACCGGTACCTTTTTCCGCGTCACCTTGCCCCTGGGTTGGCGGAGCATGGTGGTCGGCATGATCATGTGCACGGCGCGCGCGGTGAGTGAGTTCGGCGCGGTCGTCATCGTGGCCTATCATCCGATGGTTGCACCCGTGATGATTTACGAGCGTTTTACCGCTTACGGCTTGAAATACTCGCAGCCGGTAGCGGTATGGCTCATTCTGGTGTGCCTGCTGTTGTTTTTACTGCTCAGATTTTTTTCGACTCCGACGAAGAAAAACGCATGATTCAAATCCAAAATTTAAGCGTCCGGTTCACCGGGTTTGAATTGCAGGATGTCTGCCTGACGGTGGAAAAAGGAGAGTTCTTCACCCTGCTCGGACCGACCGGTGCCGGGAAGTCGCTGGTGCTTGAATCGATCGCCGGCTTGGTGACGCTGTCCGGAGGCCGAATTCGCATCGGCGACCGCGATGTGACCCGTCTGCCGCCGGAGCAGCGAGGAGTGGGCATCGTTTACCAGGACCATGCCCTGTTTCCCCATTTGAGTGTCCGCGAAAACATCACCTTCGGTGTCCGGTATCACTTGAAATCGGGGTCGATTTCTCCCGGATCGCTCGACCTGCTGGTCAGCCGCCTCGGGTTGGCCCATTTGCTGAACCGGTCGATCGAGAATCTGAGCGGCGGCGAAAAGCAGCGCGTCGCCCTGGCCCGGGCGTTGGCCGTGGATCCCGCCGTTCTGCTGTTAGACGAGCCGCTGTCATCCCTCGACCCCAACTTCCGCGCAGAGATCCGTCAACTCCTCAAAGACCTGCACCGGCAAACCGGAATCTCCGTCTTGATGGTGACCCACGATTTTTCGGAAGCCCATTTTCTGGCCCAGCGCGTCGCCGTTATCAACGCCGGTCACCTCGAGCAAGTGGGAAGGGTCGCCGACGTCTTCCAACGGCCCGCCACGCCGTTCGTGGCGGAGTTTGTGGGCATGAAGAACATCTTTCCGGCCTCATTCGGAGACGGCCGCGCCCAGGTCGAAAAATTGTCCTTTCAGATCAAGGTGCCAAACTGCAGGCATACCTATATTTCCATCCGTCCCGAACATATCAGGCTTTTCACCGCCTTGCCCGAGTGCCGCCCCACCAATTTCCAGGAGGCCGTCATTTCCCGAATCGACAATCACGGGGTGTATTCCGACGTGCTTATAACGGCCTCCGGTCTTCAGTTCCAATCCTTCCTTCCCACCGGTCAGGTGCACCAAATGTCCCTCCTCCCCGGTCAATGTGTTTTCATGAACGTGGCGCCCGAGGACATCCATCTCATTTGAACGGTCGGCAACCTGTCTAAAGCCTTCTTGCTTTTACCAAGAATGGGTCTGAAACGTCTGAAGCCTCGGATTTCGTTGTCAAAAAGGCCGCTAAGGGTTTATGGTATAATTTTTTGGACTATATGGAAGAGCGTCCCCGCAGGCAGTGGTTGGACGGTCTGTTTCCACTGGAGAACATTCCGATAATGGGATCCCATTCGAAAAAGATCGCGGCTTCTTGCCTGATTCTGGCCGGCGGAAAGGGTAAAAGACTGACGCCGGACAAGCCGCTGCTGGAAATCAACAGGAGGCCGATCATCGAACGGACGGCACGGGTGGCCGTTTCCTTGTTCGAAGAAGTCCTCATCGTAACCAACACGCCGGAGAAGTATAGATTCCTCCTCCTGCCTCTGATACCCGACGAGCGTGAGGGCTGTGGCCCCTTGATGGGCATCTACAGCGGGCTCCGCAGGATAAAGCACGAAACGGCCTTTGTATGTGCAGCGGACATGCCCTTCCTGGACGAAGAGGTGATCCGGGCCCAATTTGTGGAACTCGGTGGATTCGACATCGTGGTCCCCTGCCCGATGAGAAGACCGGAGTTCCTGCACGCTTTCTACCGCAAACGCTGCTTGCCGGCCATCGGGGAAAATCTCGATGCCGACCTCTTCAAGATCGAAATGCTGACGCAGCGCTGTGCGACCCTTTGGCTCAACACGGATTGGTTTGAACGGAACGGATTGACAAAACGGGTTGATCGGGCCTTCACGAACATCAATACGATGCGGGACTATCGATACTGGCTTGAACGAGCGGAAGAGGGACGAGGCACGGAAAAGACAACAGTCTTACACCTACAAAACGGGGCCCCGGGTCCGGACGCTCTCAAGTCCATTGCGCCGGAAGTGATACATGCGGTTCGGCAGACATTGATCGAACAGGAAACCGCCTATCAACGCGAGTCAGCCGGAGAGAGCTTTTCCAGCCTTTGGGCCCACAGCGTCAGAGTCGGTCGCATTGCTCACCGCCTCGCGAGAGCAGAGGGATGTGAGAAAGAGCCGGCCCTGCTCGCGGGCCTGTTGCATGACACCGGAAAGTTTGCCCACGGCATCTACCATGAGGATGATATCCCGGAAGAGCTAAATGCAGTTCGGTTCGCGGAAAGGATTCTGTCAGGCACCGTCCACGAGAAATGGATCCCGATCATCAAGGACGCGATCCTTTCAACGTACCTCGAGGGTCAGGCGACCGGCGACATCGGCCGCGTGGTCTACGATGCGGACAATCTCGACAAGCTGGGAAACATGGGGGTGGCTCAGTTTTTCGCAAAGAAGGCTTTGCGGCGGCAGTATTTAGATGAGAGCGTGTTGATTCGGGCCAGTATCGAACTGACCTATGCTCATCACGCTCCGGATACTCTCAAGACGGCAACCGGCCGATCCCTCGCACGGGAGCGCAGCATACGGACGCGCCGGTTTTACACGGAGCTTCTGGAAGAATGGAATGAGCTGGGGCTCGGCGCCTTATCCATCCTCGAGGAGGACATCGCTGGGATTGTCTGCCTACTCGTGGTCCCTCGTGCGTGTTCGTGCGGCGGAAAACTGAAAATCGCATCCGATATACGGGATGCGGTGAAGTGCAGGTCCGTCGTCGTGACGTATCGATGCATGGAGTGCAGTTTTGAAAGCGAGTTTTCCTTCTGCCTCCCGAACGTAAAGGGCCTGCCTCGGAGGCGACAAGGCGGATGACAGCCTAACGGTATTTCTCTTCTGCAACCGGTGTTAGTGGATATTATAGATACTCTTCAAAATCTTTTGGTTTCACCTGATGATGGGGTTAATCG